>NZ_MAKD01000115.1:0-69707 GCF_001691235.1 Vibrio sp. ZF57
GTACCCTATCTAGCGGGCGTTTTTTATATCTGTATACTTGAAAACATCAGCCACCCAAGAAATCTTCTATGCGCCTTCTATCCACACTACTTGTATGTAGTTTTTCCATTAGCGCTTTCTCAGTTAACGCTTTCGCTTACCCCCCTCTAGATAAATTGCCTGATGGCAGTAGCACCAGTGTAATTTTGGAATCCCTGAGAGGCGATTCATACAAAATGAATTCCAACAGTGATGGCTTCTACCCACCCGCCAGTACTTTAAAACTGGTTACGGCTTTGGCGGCTAAGTTGGAACTGGGGGATGACTTTCACTACACGACCGACATAGCTCGTTCTAATGAAGATGTTGTGCTCTCATTCAGCGGTGACCCAACGCTAAAACGACAGCACCTAAAAAGCCTTTTATCTCAATACGCAAAATCTCAATCCAGAACCATCAAGGGCAACTTATACCTGGATAACACAGCTTATACCGGCTATCAGCGAGCGGTGGGGTGGCCTTGGGACATTCTAGGCGTTTGTTACAGCGCGCCCTCTAGTGCAATGACCTTAGACAGCAACTGTGCACAAGCCTCTATTTATACAAAAGATAATGGTGCGACACGCGTTTATATTCCCGCTCACTATCCGATAGACGTGACGACCACCGCTGCCACGGTAACTCGCTCTGGGCAGAAGGCAACACAATGCGACTTGGAGCTCATCACCACACCAGATAACGCTTACAAGCTCTCTGGTTGCTTGGTTGAGCGTAAAAAGCCACTGCCACTTAAGTTCGCCATTCAAAATCCAGAACTTTACACCTATCAAGTTGTTGCATCGCTTCTCAAAGAACTGAAAATAGAAGTAAAAGGTGATGTGATTATTGGTAAAAAAGAGAAAGCAGACAAAACCACGTTAGTCGCTAGTCACAACTCAGAAAAGCTTCCTGAACTGCTCGATATCATGCTCAAGAAGTCGGATAACCTTATCGCAGATAATCTAACTAAAACGCTAGGAGCCACATTTTATGTTCAACCAGGCAGTTTCAATAACGGTACTGAAGCGATAAAGCAGATATTGCTGACCAAGGCTAATATTGACCTCAGTAAAGCGCAGCTCGTCGATGGTTCAGGGCTATCTAGAAATAACCGAATGAGGTCACAGACCATGGCTCAAGTGCTTCGTTATATCTGGGAAAACGATCAACAGCTCAACCTAATTGAGGCTATGCCTACATCAGGTGTAAATGGAACGCTCAAGTACCGTCCAAGCATGAGAAAAGCACCGATTCAGGGCAACATCACAGCCAAAAGTGGTTCTTTGTACGGAACGTACAACATGGCGGGATATGGTTTAGATGAGTCCGGGAAACCAAACTCTTTGTTTGTGCAGTTTATTCGTGATTACTTCCCTGAAGAGCAAGATCCAGACAGACCGGTAGAGGCTCCAATCACCCAGTTTGAGCGTGCTTTCTACAAAGATGTAGTTGAGTTCAGTCAAACACAAAGCAAATCGAAGTAATGTTTGGCTCTGTGTAAACTTCTACTCAAACAATAAAAATGGCGCTGAAGACCTTCAATCTGCAGCGCCATTTTTGTTTCTCAGATGTATTTAGCTATTTTTATAGGTGCCTATTTTTATAGGAGCTAAGCGATACCGAGGAATGAGTTAACCACAGTGAAGTAGATCCACATTCCTGAGATATCAACTATGGAAGCAAGCACTGGGCTCACTAGCACTGCAGGGTCCAACTTGAACAAACGAGCCACGATAGGCAACCCGCCGCCAAGAACCGTCGATATTGTCACCTGAATAAACAGAGCAACAGCGATAGCAAAGGCAATCATGTTGATATCATAACCATCTGTCGCTTGGTTTTCACTAAAGAGCAAAATACGTCCAATCATCACTACAGCAATCGCTAAAGCTAAACAAATAGCAACTCTAAACTCTTTCCATAGAACGTTAGCCCATTGGCGTTTTTTCAACTCACCTGTGGCTAAGGCTCGGATCACCAAAGTCGCTGCTTGTGTTCCGGTGTTACCACCAGCAGCAGCAATTACCGGCATGTAGATTGCCAAAAGTACCAACTGACTGAGAATGTCTTCATACTGAGCAATGATAAGCCCTGAGACGATTCCCAATAGTGCTAACGCAATAATCCAACCGATACGCTGCCTGACGTGGCTCATGACGCCAGTCGAAAGGTAACCCTGTTGAGGTTCTACCTCAGAGTAGATCAGCCCTAGTTGGTGAGCTAGATGTCGAGAGCGCTTCTCAAAGCCTTGCTCCTCTAACTCACTAAGTAGAGCTTGAATCGTACTTAGAGAGCATTGCCCTAATACAAGTACTGCATCTTCAAGCGGCATACAGTTGAGAAGCCTAACTTGCTGCTCACGCCCGTATT
Source organism: Vibrio sp. ZF57 (assembly GCF_001691235.1). Classification (NCBI taxonomy): domain Bacteria; kingdom Pseudomonadati; phylum Pseudomonadota; class Gammaproteobacteria; order Vibrionales; family Vibrionaceae; genus Vibrio; species Vibrio sp. ZF57. The sequence goes on from NZ_MAKD01000115.1 coordinate 2,389, forward strand.
GCTGAAATGCATTCGATACAGCTTGGATGTCTTGCTCTGAGTACAGAGCTTCAATAGATAAAAAAGTGTTGTTCATTACCGTCATGGCGAATCTCCCGATTGGCAAAGGTAACGACCATCAAAACAAATAGCCTATAGCTAATACACCAAGAGCGTACAGCTAAGCGCACCAAGAGCTGAAAGCTACTGATGTGTCTACTTGTTAGAATCTAGTGTGTGGAAAAGAATGCGGGGGAAAACAAAGATACCCTACCTGAACGGCAGGACAATAGATCAATACCGAGACAGGTCATTCTTCTCCATTCAAACTAGGAGGATGGTCGGTATTGTTCATAAAAATCTCCAGAATTACTGTCAATTTGACAGCGCGCATAGTGTAGCAATAGGCGTTTCAAAGTTTCGTCAATTTTAAGTCAATAAAAAAGGCATCCGTGGATGCCTTTGGTTCAATTATTGATGTGCATTATTACTTAATAGTAATACGAGCAAACTTACGCTTACCTACTTGGTAAACGGCAGTACCTGCTTCAGGCACGAATTTGCTGTCTTCAATCTTCTCGCCTTCAAGCTTAGCAGCGCCTTGCTTGATCATACGCATCGCATCAGAAGTCGAGTTTACAAGACCCGCTTCTTTTAGAACGTTCGCAATTGGCAGGCCTGCTTCGAATTCAAACTCCGGCATTTCATCAGGAACTTGGTTCTTAGCAAAACGGTTAACGAACTCTTGCTCAGCGGCTTCAGCATCTGCTTCACTGTGGAAACGAGCGATGATCTCTTTAGCAAGAAGCACTTTAACGTCACGCGGGTTCTTACCTGCATCAACGCCAGCTTTCAGTTCCGCAACTTCTTCAAGAGGACGGAAAGACAGCAGCTCGTAGTAGCTCCACATTAGATCGTCAGAGATAGACATGATCTTACCAAACATCTCGCTTGGTGCTTCGCTAATACCGATGTAGTTATGCGCAGACTTAGACATCTTCTTAACACCGTCTAGACCAACAAGTAGTGGCATCATTAGTACCGCTTGTGGTTTTTGACCTGCTGCTTTTTGCAGTTCACGACCCATTAGAAGGTTAAACTTCTGGTCAGTACCGCCAAGCTCAACGTCGCTCTCTAGTGCAACAGAGTCGTGACCTTGTAGAAGTGGGTACATGAATTCGTGGATTGCGATCGGTTGACCACCAGCGTAACGCTTTTTGAAGTCATCACGCTCAAGCATACGAGCAACAGTTTGGTTAGAAGCAAGACGAATCATGCCTTCAGCGCCAAGCTCAGATAGCCATTCAGAGTTGAAACGAATTTGCGTCTTCGCAGGATCTAGAATCTTGAATACTTGCTCTTTGTAAGTTTCAGCATTCTTCAATACGTCTTCGCGGCTTAGCGGTGGACGTGTTGAGTTTTTACCTGATGGGTCACCAACCATTGCAGTGAAATCACCGATAAGGAATGTCACTTCATGACCAAGCTCTTGGAAAGCACGAAGCTTGTTAAAGATAACCGTATGGCCTAGGTGGATATCTGGAGCTGTTGGATCGGCACCCAGCTTAATGCGTAAAGGACGACCTTCTTTTAGTTTTGCAATCAGTTCGTCTTCTGGAATCAGTTCTTCTACGCCACGTTTGATCTCGGCTAGTGCAGCTTCAATACTCGCCATTCTTGTTCACTCCCACAGATTTGGCAAAAATACATTAATTAGACATCTTACTTGAATAGCGATGTATTTTGAAACCAGTTACACTATTCCGTCGTCGATTTTCATAATATTTACAGAACGAACCGGAACATGTTGTCTATTTTTGCACGCCTTCCTATTTTGCACCGGGCTTTTATCGCATTTTTTAGTGCCATAATTTTCGTCGCGATTTTCTTACTCCCCGACGTCAACAGTTTGCGTGACGATTCGGGCGCTTTAGTTGTGGGAAAACATTACCCACTGACTATCAATGCCTCTGCACTTATTAGCTCAAGTGACGCTCCACCGACGGCAGTGCTCAATTGGGAGAAATACACCGTTCGCTCTGGCGAAAGCACCTCTGTTTTATTTGAACGTATTGGCCTCTCATACCGTCTGCTGATCACGCTACTCAATACCAATAATGATATTAAGAAGCAGCTGTCTAACCTAAGACCTGGTGATGTCTTGCAGTTCGGCTTTGATGAAAACAACGACCTTATTCAGTTAAAACGACAACTTAGTGCGTTTGAAAGCTTCAAGATCACTAAATCTGGCGATTCTTTCTCATCAAGTTTCGACAAAAAAGAAGTGGTATACCAATACAATTATGCCGAAGCCAACATCACCTCTAACTTCTGGAACGCTGGCGTCAGCGCAGGTTTAACCGCAAACCAAATTATGGAACTGGCGGGCATCTTCGGTTGGGATATCGACTTTGCGTTAGATATTCGTAAGAACGACAGCTTCAAAATCTTATACCAAGAGAAAGTGGTTGAAGGTGAAGTAGTTGGTCGCGGTAAGATCATGGCAGCCGTATTCAAAAACCAAGGCGATTCATTTACCGCGGTATTGGATGATAAAAGCGGCAACTACTTCGATGAAAATGGTCGTGCGATGAAGAAGGCGTTCTTGCGCTCACCAATTGATTTTCGTCGCGTAACATCGAACTTTAACCCTACCAGGAGACACCCAGTAACCGGTAAGATTCGAGCTCACCGCGGTACTGACTACGCAGCCCCTGTTGGCACGCCTATCTGGGCAGCCGGTGACGGTATTGTTCAGAAGTCAGGTTACAACCAATTCAATGGTAACTACGTGTTCATCCGCCACAGCAACACCTACATCACCAAGTACCTGCACATGAAGCGACGTATGGTGAAAACCGGTCAGCGCGTAAAACAAGGCCAAACCATTGGTACTTTGGGCGGTACAGGCCGTGTGACTGGCCCGCACTTACATTATGAATTCTTGGTTAATGGCGTACATAAAAATGCGCGTACCGTGAAATTGCCTCAATCCAAGTCGTTAACTGGTAAAGCAAAAGCAACCTTTATTGCCAACTCAGAGATTCGATTAAGAAACCTTGAGCGATACGGTCAGTTACTAGCGACTAACTAGGCGTTTGTAGCTTCACTGCAAAATAGAAAAATGCAAAGAGCGCCCATCAAGGCGCTCTTTTTTATGCTCACATACCACAACTAGCTACTGTTTTTCAGGTTTGTTGTTCCGTCCAAGCATTAACAAACAAGGGGTTAATACTAAAGTCAGCACCGTGGCAAACGCCAAACCACCAGCAATAGCGGTCGCAAGCTGTGACCACCATTGTGTACTTGGCGCGCCAAACTCTATCTTTTGATTAATCAGGTCGATGTTCATCTCTAACACCATCGGCATTAAACCTAAGATAGTCGTAACCGTCGTGAGCATTACTGGCCTTAAACGCTGAACACCGGTTCTTAGAATCGCATCTCGCTTGTCCAAGCCTCTTTTGATGAGCTGATTATAAGTATCAATCAACACGATGTTGTTGTTCACGACTATGCCGGCGAGCGCTATTACCCCAATTCCCGACATCACGATGCCAAACGGACGTTGGAAGATCAGTAAGCCAACGAACACGCCAACCGTTGAGAACAGCACCGCACTCAGAATCAAAAACGCTTGATAGAAGCTATTGAACTGAGTAATCAGAATCAAAGCCATTACCGCCAAAGCAACCAAGAAAGCACTTTGTAAAAAGGCTGACGAGTTTTCTTGTTCTTCGTTTTGACCACGGATGCGAAATTCCACGCTACTCGGCAGCCCTAGCTCACTCAATGCTTGTTCGATCTTTGGTAGTTCGAGAGCAAGGTTATACCCTTCTTCCATATCCGCCATGATGTTCACCACACGCTTGCCATCAAGGCGTTTAATGGTGTCTTGCTTATGGTCGGGAACGATCTGAGCGAAATTAGTAATAGGTACTAAACCTGCTGGCGTTTTCACCCTAAGCTGGTCGAAGCGCCCGATATCACGCTTATCATTAGGGTAGCGCACCAAGATATCGACCTCTTCTGAAGAGTCATCGGGCAGATAATCACCAATCTTGAGACCATTAGTCACGAATTGAACGGTATTACCCACTAAGGTCGCATCAGCTGCAAAGCGCGCAGCATCGTCGCGGCGAATATCCACCTTCCAATCGATGCCATCTTTACTCGCAGTATCGCTGATATTGGTCAGTGCTTTATTTCCATCAGCCCAACCTCTCACAATTTTTGCAGCCTGATTGAGCTGCTCTGGAGTTCTTGCCGACAGCTCAATCACTAAGTCATTTTCAACCGGAGGCCCAGCATCAGGGAACTTATATTCAATCTCAACACCAGCGTATTGATCGGTTTGTACCTTCAACTCATCAATAATCGCCTTAACGCTGCGTCGATATTGCCAGTCAACAGGCGTAATTGAGATCAAACCAATCTGGTCGTCACCACCAGTACGCGTGTAAACGGTATCGAACTCATCATGATTGAGCATCATCAGTTCAATATCACGCATGATGTCATCCTTTTCTTGGATAGACAGATCCCCATGCGAGCGAACTTTGACATTAAAGAATGGCGGATCAACTTCTGGGAAGAACTCTGCACCTAGACCCGCTTTTGAATAAGTAAAACCAACTGCAACCGCGAGCAGTGCCGCACTGAACAAAATCTTAAAGGGGTGTTTAATCGCTAAAGAAAGCGTGTGGTAGTAAGCCTTGGTTAAACCAGTAGCCTGTGAAAAGTCACCATTATGCAGTGCGACCATTCGAGCTTGGCTTTTAGACGATACGTATTGAGGTTTGCCAATCAAACCGCCCAGCACGGGCACAAACAACAACGCCATGATCAATGATGCAGTTAAAGTCGCGATCAGAGTTAGTGGTAAGAACTTCATAAATTCGCCCGTCACATCAGGCCAAAACAGTAACGGAGCAAATGCGGCTAAGGTTGTGGCTGTGGATGCGGTTATTGGCCACGCCATCCGTTTCGCAGCATCTCGGTAAGCGGCTTTGCGCCCTTCACCCTCTTGCATTCGCCTGTCGGCAAACTCGGTCACCACAATGGCGCCATCAACCAACATACCCACCGCCATGATCAAAGAGAACAGCACTACGATGTTGACGGTTAGGCCAAACACAGACAGTACTAGCAGCCCGGTAAGAAAGGAGCCTGGGATTGAAATACCCACTAACAAAGCGGTACGCACACCAAGAATGGCGATGATAACGATCACCACCAGAATAATGGCGGATAAGATATTGTTTTGCAGATCATTAAGCATGATCTTCACATCTTTAGATTCATCCCAGGTGTATTTGACCAACAGGTTATTTGGCCATTCCGCTTGCTGCTGAGCACCAGCCATTACCGCTTTGACTAGCTCAACGGTTTCGATGATGTTCTCACCTGCACGCTTCTTGATATCCAACACCACCGCAGATTTGCCATCTAAACGAGCAAAACTTTCAGGATCTCGAAACGCTCGACGAACCGTAGCGACATCGCCAAAAGTGACCACCTGCTTGCCATCCACTTTAATAGGCAACTCAAGCACGTCTTTTAAGGAGTTAAATACCGAAGGGACTTTGACAGAAAAACGTCCGTAGCCAGTATCAACAAAACCTGCGGCCACCACTCGATTGTTCAGAGCGATCAGATTATAGATATCCGCTTGATCTAAGCTGTAGCTCTCCATCAATAACGGATCGACAATGATCTCGACGATGTCAGCGCGATCGCCCGCAATATCGACTTCAAGGATTTGGCGATAGCTTTCTAATTTGTCTCCAAGCTCTCGGGCAATTTGCACTATGGTGCGCTCAGGAACGGTACCGAATAGCACAACAGACAAAACAGGTTGCTCAGAAGCCAGCGTCACCTCATTTACGGTCGGTTCGTCACTGTCTTCTGGTAGTTTTGGTTTAGCCAGATCAACCGCGTCACGCACATCGGCCATTGCTTTGGTGAGATCGACGCCAACATTAAACTCCAACACAACAGAGGCATGCCCTTCTGCTGCGGTTGCTGTCATCTCTTTTACGCCTTCAATCGACCTCAGCTCTTGCTCAATAGGTCGAACCAATAAACGTTCTGCATCCGTTGGCGAGATCCCTTGGTGCCCGACCGAAACATAGATAATTGGGATGGTAATGTCTGGGCTCGATTCCTTAGGTATCGTGATATAGGTGACGACACCGGCTACAAGGATTAACGCTAAAAGGGAGAGCATTGTTCGAGCACGAGACAAGGCTGCATCAATAATTGAATACATCGGTTATCTCCTACTCTGCGGTTACGTTAAAGAGTTCAGCGACTTGCTCAACAGCAATCACCGAATCACCATCACGCACAAACCCTTGGCCTACTGTGATGATATCGACGCGTTGTCCAAGTCCTGTGAGCCAAACTCCATCTTGTTCGGCCTTTACTAGCTGAATGCCTACAAACTTCACCGTTGGTGAGTCATCGACTGAAACCAAGGTTTTGACCCCTAGGTTACCCGCCTCATCCAATGCTAGCATCGCCGGTGTTATCTTTATTGCATCTCTTGTTTCTAGGTTGAGTTTAACTTCGGCACTGACACCTGCTGGTAATAGGCCTTTAGAGTTATCGATTTCTATCTCGATTGGGAAGGTATTAGTAGCAGCAGAAGAGATACGAGAAACATAGCGTAAACGGCCTTCCGCTTCTTCTCGCCCTAACAAACGAACCAAAGCAGATTGATTGACTAGCAAATGTTGGATATGACGCTCACTGACATCCGCCTCAATAACCAAAGGATCGAGGTCAATCACGCCAGCAACAGGATCGCCAACACTAACGAAATCACCGAGCTCCACCATCAAATCTTGAACCACACCCGAAAAAGGCGAAGTAATGACAGTATTCTTTAAAGCCAATTCCGCATTGCGCATCATGGCTTTTGCTTCTGTTAATGAAGCCTCAGCTGTGGTGTAGGCGATTTCACCTTGCAGTCCTCTTTTCTTCAGTGACTGCGCCGCTTTGAACTCTTTCTGCTTCAAGCGATATAACGCAGATGCTCGCTCTAGTTGAATCTCTAAATCACCCTTATCTATCTGGGCAATGGCTTGTCCTGCTTTAACCATCCCCCCCTTAACAACATTCAATCTGACAATCTTACCCGCGACTTCTGCACCTAGACGAGCATGCCTATCGGGCGCCGTTCTTCCATAGAGATCAATCGTTTTAAAGGTCGGTGATGAGGTGAAGGTTTGAAAGGAAACCTTAGCCAGCGGAATTTCTGTTGCTTTTTTCTCAGGCGACTCTTCTGCTTGCCCTACGCCTAAACCAAGCCAGATCGACAACAACACGACTAGAGTCAGAGAAACCAGCCACGGCTGCTTCAATTTCTGAAAAAGTGGTGAGTTAGAAAATAGAGTGGGCATAACAAATCCTTTTGTCCGATGTCATTCAGGCGCGCTAGTTGGCTTAATAGCGTGATGTGCAACTTCCTTATGCACAAAGGTAACCTTAACAGACCAATCCTCAACGAAGTTGGACGCTATCGACAGTTTAAAAAATATGCCGTGTACTAAAAATGAGAGGAATGCTTTGAAAAGTAATAAGTTACTAAGTAAAAACAAAAACGCCGAACATAAGTTCGGCGTTTGAAATGTATCTAATACAGCTTTGAGCTCAAGCTATTTTCAACTCATGCTATACGCTGAATGATGCGCCACAACCACATGTTGTTGTAGCGTTCGGGTTGTTCACAAAGAAGCGTGCGCCTTCTAGGCCTTCAGTGTAATCAACCATGCCGCCCATTAGGTATTGTAGGCTCATTGGATCAACAACCAGCGTTACACCGCTGTTTACAATTGTAGTGTCGCCATCATTTACTTTTTCATCAAATGTGAAGCCGTATTGGAAACCGCTACAACCACCACCTGTAATGTATACACGCAGTTTTAGTTCTGGGTTTTCTTCTTCAGCAATTAGCGTTTGTACGCGGGTAGCTGCTGCATCAGAAAAAGACAATGGGATATTTACTTCGCTCACGACAACCTCTCTTACCTGTGTCAAAAACAACATGATACAAATCTAATTCGAGACCATAGTTGTTGAGTATTTTCTTATATTCCGGTGATTATCTAATACCTGACTGAAACGTTCAAGTATTCACCACAGGATCGGTCCTTTTACTGCTGTAAACTCGCCAATATCTAACAATTAAAACGTGTAACCACACAAAACAACCAGATTCGGGTGATTATCTGGGCGAAAGCATTCCTAGTTGGATTAGGGATAGGTACAATGCGTGCCAATTGGTCCGACAGTCAAAAGAGGATATATCAATGACCAAATCAGCAGAGCTGTACGAAAAAGCACAGCAAACCATTCCTGGTGGCGTAAACTCTCCAGTTCGTGCATTCAATGGCGTAGGTGGTTCTCCAATCTTCGTTGAACGCGCTGATGGCCCACTTATTTTTGATGCTGATGGTAAAGCGTATATCGATTACGTTGGCTCTTGGGGTCCAATGATCCTTGGTCACAACCACGCGGTTATTCGTGACGCAGTTATTGCAGCAGCTCAACGCGGCCTTAGCTTCGGTGCTCCAACCGAAACTGAAATCAAAATGGCTGAACTGGTATCTGAGATGGTTCCATCAATGGAACAGCTACGTATGGTGAGCTCAGGTACAGAAGCAACAATGAGCGCGATTCGTCTAGCTCGTGGCTTCACTGGTCGTGACAAAATTCTTAAGTTTGAAGGCTGCTACCACGGCCACGCAGACAGCCTACTTGTAAAAGCTGGTTCTGGCGCACTGACTTTAGGTCAACCAAGCTCTCCAGGCGTACCGGCTGATTTTGCGAAACTAACGCTAACAGCAACCTTCAACAATCTAGATTCAGTACGTGAAATCTTCGCAGCAAACAAAGGCGAGATCGCTTGTATCATCGTTGAGCCAGTAGCGGGTAACATGAACTGTATCCCTCCTGTAGAAGGCTTCCACGAAGGTCTACGTGAAATCTGTGATCAAGAAGGTGCATTGCTAATCTTTGATGAAGTAATGACAGGTTTCCGCGTTGCTGAAGGTTGTGCTCAGGCTTACTACAACATCAAGCCAGACCTAACGTGTCTTGGTAAAGTGATTGGCGGCGGCATGCCTGTCGGTGCTTTCGGTGGTCGTAAAGACGTGATGCAATACATCGCACCAACTGGCCCTGTTTACCAAGCGGGTACGCTTTCAGGTAACCCTGTTGCAATGGCTGCTGGCTACGCATGTTTGAACCTTCTACGAGAAGAAGGCAACGAAAAGCGTCTAGCTTCAAAAACTAAGCAGTTGGCAAAAGGCTTCAAGCAACTTGCTGACAAGCACGGCATCCCGATGCTAGTTCATCAAGTTGGCGGTATGTTTGGTTTCTTCTTCACTGACCAAGAAACTGTGACGTGCTACGAAGATGTAACTAAGTGTGATGTAGAACGCTTCAAACGCTTCTTCCACCTAATGTTAGATCACGGTGTTTACCTTGCACCTTCAGCATTCGAAGCAAGCTTTACTTCTCTTGCTCATGGTTCAAAAGAACTTGATGCAACACTAGAAGCTGCTGACCGCTCTCTTGCGATCATTGCTGCTGAAAGCAAATAATCGAAAGCACTTTATAAGTCGCTAACCGATTGAATTTAGGGCTGCATTAAATGCAGCCCTTTTTTATATATCGCGCTCACCAGCCACAAATATGACAGCTTATTTAGCCGTCGACTAAGGCTAAAGCTGAACCAAAAGCATTAACGTTCCCAGAAAAGGAAAACCAACAACATCAAGGTACCAAGGAACATTCTGAACCAAGGGATCTCTTTTTTTGTTTGCTGTTCTTCGTCTTGGCATTTCTTATCTTTATTACAGCATCCCATTATCAAAACTCCTCATTGCTAACTCTCTGTTTTGCAGCCATTATAAACTCAGAACGCAAATATAGAGACCATTACCGTGTCAGAAAAACTCAAAATCAATTCCAGCCACTGGGTGATCATCATTGCCCTACTCGCGGCGGCTTATGCTTGTTACTTGCTTATCGAGCCATACGTTAACTCTATCGTGATGGCCTTTATCATTTCACTATTGATGTTCCCAATCCATGAGTGGCTTGAAAAAAAGCTCCCGAATAAAGAAAACATCGTCTCTCTGCTGTCTTGTATCATACTGACCTTCATTATTGTTATCCCTTTATTGGCAGTATTCGCAGCAATTGTTCAGCAAGGTTCTCTGTTCTCTCAGAATACTTACCAATGGGTGACCCACGGTGGCATTCAGACTCTGTTTGCTCATCCGTTAGTGGTCAAAGCGCTGTCATTTGTGAATAACTACCTGCCTTTCGACAATATTGAGCCCCAAGCCATCGCACAAAAAGTCGGTGAGTTTGCGACAAGCTTTGGTTCTAAGCTAGTTGGTATCAGTGCCAAAATCTTAGGTGACGCGACCAATTTCTTGATGGATTTCTTCTTGATGCTGTTCGTTTTGTTCTTCTTATTAAGAGATCACGACAAAATCATCAGTGTGGTTCGTCATATTCTGCCGCTGTCTCGTAGCCAAGAAGACAAACTTCTAACAGAGATAGAACAAGTATCTAAATCAGCAGTAATGGGCTCATTCTTAACCGCAATCGCGCAAGGTTTTGCCGGCGGTTTAGGTATGTGGATTGCCGGTTTCCCAGGTCTATTCTGGGGTACTATGATGGGCTTTGCCTCTTTCATCCCAGTTGTGGGTACCGCATTAATCTGGATTCCAGCAGCAACCTACTTGTTCCTAACTGGTGATACCACGTGGGCGATTTTCCTAACGGTTTACTGTGTAGCGATTGTTGGTTCAATTGATAACCTTCTGCGTCCGCTGCTAATGCAAGGCAGTGCAGGCATGAATACCCTGATGATCTTCTTCTCACTATTGGGTGGTATTCAACTGTTTGGCCTAATTGGTCTTATCTACGGACCATTGATTTTTGCGATTACCATTGTCCTATTCAACATCTACGATGAAGAGTTTAAGGACTTTTTAAACCAGCAAGACAAGAGTTAACGAACTTGACGTCAACTTGATTGGCGAACCCGTATTAAACACTTCAAGCTTTGGGCGGATTATGCGAAAATCCGCCCTCATTTTTTGCTAACGATTCAACAGAGTGTCCTATGTCAGCTTATATTGCACCAAGCCAGATTGCTCAACGCCAACTCGCCTACTTTGAAGGCAAACATGTTTTAGTTGCCGGTGAGGCAGAAGACTTGTTCCCTGTTGAGTTAGCGAAGCATTGTGAATCTGTCTCTGTGTTTACTTCTAATTACAGCTACTACCGTCAATTAGAAGGCTACAACACCATCCAACGTTTTTATGGTGCGGAGTTTACCGAAGAGACCAAAGCCGACTTAGTGATGTTGTACTGGCCAAAAGCCAAAGCGGAAGCGGAATTTTTGTTGGCGATGCTATTTGCCAAGCTAGGCAAAGATACCGAGATCGTCGTGGTTGGTGAAAACCGTTCAGGCGTGAAAAGCATCGAGAAGATGTTTGCTCCTTACGGCAAAGTTGTTAAATACGATTCAGCGCGTCGTTGCTCTTTCTACTGGGGTCAATGCTTCGAGCAACCACAAGCGTTCAACCTGCAAGACTGGTTTAAGACCTACACGGTTAACATTGGTGAGCAATCACTTACGGTAAAAAGCCTTCCTGGCGTCTTCAGTCACGGTCAATTCGATGTCGGTAGCCAACTTCTGTTGGATACTCTGCCAAAACTAAAAGGCAAGGTACTGGATTTTGGCTGTGGTGCAGGCGTATTGGGCGCGATGATGGCATCTCGTAACCCAGATATCGAGCTAGAAATGTGCGACATCAGTGCATTTGCCGTGGCATCAAGCCAAGCAACGCTAGAAGCGAATGGTTTAACGGGTAAAGTCTTCGCATCCGATGTCTATTCTGATACTGCAGAAGACTATCAGTTCATCATCAGTAACCCACCATTCCATTCAGGTTTAGACACTAGCTACAGCGCGACTGAGACCTTACTTTCTCAGGCTCCTAAGCATTTGAAGCGTTCTGGTGAGATGATTATTGTTGCGAATAGTTTCTTAAAATACATTCCAATTATTGAACAAGCGTTTGGAAAATGCGCGACTCTAAATAAGACCACTAAATTCGCGATCTATCACGCAAACAAATAACCTCTCTAGCACAGCGCAGGGTCATTATCTGCGCTGTCTGTTCATATTTTTGTCAAAACTCTATAAAAATGAGCTTTTGCACACGCTTTAAATACCACTTACTTGTCAAAGTAAAAAAACTCGTTAATTTCGTTAAATTGGAACCCGTTAATTCTATTCTCTGTACTTGTTTTCGCCCCTTTTAGCAGTACATCAAAGGAAAGTAGTACCCAATTTATGTTTAGATTCTATCGTAAGCAGAAGTTTAAGCGCCTTCAAAATACCCTAATGCTGGCATTTCTTGTCCTCAGTATTACCCCTGTGACACTTATCGCGATATTTTTCCTCCAATCGCACAGTCAGGATCTCCAGGAACAAAGCACCTCACACCTTGTTTCGGTTCGTGATACTAAGCAGCAGCAAATTGTCGATTACCTACAAGCTCAAGAATCCCAAGTGATGGGCTTTGTTCGCTCAGAATTGGCCAATGCCAGTGGCGGGCGATTTTATGGTTTGATCAATGCATTTCAACGATTGGGGTTAGATATTGACGAGGCACGCAGTAATGCACAGCAGCGCTATATTCAAGGCTCTGGCGATCAAATCAAAACGTCGATCCTCCCTGAATCCAGCAGCTTTATTGGCAGCGAGCGTTATCGCCTGCTCCACAAGCGCTACCATAATGCTTACCTAGAACTGCTTAAACGCTCTGATTTTGACGATATTCTCTTAGTTGATATCAACGGTAACGTCGCTTATTCCGTCTTTAAAAATGACGATTACGGCACCAATCTGCTGACAGGAAAATACAAGGACTCCAACCTAGGTATTACCTTTCAACGACTAGCCAAAGACGTAACCGACCGACGCAAATCTAACGAAGATTACACGCCGGTTATCGTTTCTGACTTTAAAGACGAGAATGGCAAACAGATCGCATGGCTAGGCGCACCTATCGTTCAACAAGGCTACCTACACAGTTACGCGATGTTTAGGCTACCAATCAACGGCATTACTAAGTTGATTGCGGATCTCAACAAGAGTTCGAATATTCAAACGCTGCTTGTAGGTGATGATCACCTGCCGCGTAGCCTTGCTCATTCACAAGAATCTATCAACTTGAGCCTAGATGTTGTCGATAAAGCATTGGCTGGCGAAACAGCGGTTGGCACCTTCGACAACACCCTAGATCAAGCGATCATCGCGGCATATACGCCAATTGAGCTGAAATACGCAACATGGGCTCTTGTCGTAGAGCTGCCAGAGAAAGAGGCGTTTGCCCGTATTCATCAGTTAGAAAAGATCTTCGTGATCGTGATGCTAACGGCGATCATTCTGGTAGTCGTTGCATCGCACTATCTGTCTAACTTCATCACATCCCCACTGCTTAAACTGACGTGGGCTGCCGAAAAAGTATCGGCGGGTGATCTCGATGAAACCATGATCAATACCGAGCGCAAAGATGAGATAGGCCGACTCGCGGTGAGCTTCGAAAGAATGCAGCGATCTATTCGTGAAAAAATGCAGCTCATCAAAAGCCAAAACGATGAGCTTGAGGACAACCTTAAGACCATTCAAAAGCAAAACGAAGAGTTACAACTGGCAAATAAACTCAAAGATGAGTTCTTAGCGACTACTTCACATGAATTGAGAACACCACTGCATGGCATGGTGGGTATCGCTGAAGCGTTGATATCTGGAGCTAACGGCCCTATTCCTGCTAATCAGAAATATCAGTTGGATATCATCATCAATAGCGGTCAGAGATTGGCGACCTTGGTTGATGATCTGCTTGATTATCACAAGATGCGCTATGGCAGCTTAGATATTAAGAAATCAGCCGTTGATTTGTCGGCAGCCACCAGCTTGGTCCTAGAGTTGTCTCATCACCTATTGGGCAATAAGCCAATCCGTATTATTAACCAAGTCCCAAGTGATTTAGGTCTGGTTTCATCGGATCCTCAACGACTTGAGCAAGTGATGTATAACTTGGTCGGCAATGCCATCAAGTACACCTCAGAAGGTAAAATTGTTATCTCTGCCAGCGTTATCGATGACAACATTCGTGTACAAGTTGTCGATACTGGCCAAGGTATACCGGCCGAGTACCTTGAGCACATCTTTGAGCCATTGATTCAAGCAGGCCAAGATGCGAGTAACTACCGCCAAGGTGCAGGGCTTGGACTATCGATCAGCCGTCAGTTGATCGAGCTAATGGGCGGTTCACTGTACGTAAGTAGCCAACCAATGCTTGGCACTACGTTTAGCTTTACCCTGCCCCTAGCGACTCAAGGTGAGCTGGACAGTTACAACGAATCAGGTCACTACTCTCACTTCCAAGCGCCTGATTTAATTGATAACAGCCAACAAGAAAACAGTGTTATCAGTGAAAACCCAGATGGCCCGTTATTGGTTATCGCCGATGATGAGCCGGTTAACCTGCGAGTATTAGACAGCTTCTTGAAGTTAGAAGGTTATCGAGTACGTACTGCATGTGATGGCCCTGAAACCATTGAACTGATTGAGAAAGAGAAGCCAGAGCTGCTTCTGCTCGACATAATGATGCCAGGAATGAGCGGCTATCAGGTTTGTGAAGCACTGCGTAAACAATATGACCATGCTCAGTTGCCAATCATCATGCTAACGGCACTCAACCAAGCAGAAGACCGTGTTCGAGGTTTCGAAGCGGGTGCCAATGACTACTTGTCTAAACCGTTCAACAAACAAGAACTGGCGGCTCGAATTACAGCGCATCTATCAGCAAGCAAAGCCGAACAGAGACGCCTTGAAAACGACCAACTGCAACTCGAACTCAAACATAGAGCGATGGTTGAAGCTAACTTGCTAGAAACTCAAGGCCGCTTATTGGAGCAGCTAGAATCGGCACCTGAAGCCATCATCTGTATTCGCGATGACCAACGCATTCGTTTTGCCAACGAAGCCGCAGCGAAGCTATTCAGACGCGGACAGGAGCAACTCAAACGCTCAATGGCTGACGAGATCATTGCACCTAAATACCTTAAGGTAGAACAAGCCCACTACTGCGGTGACATTGATATCTATATAGATGACACACGTCAGCGCATACCAAGTGACATCCTTAAGCTGCCTGAAGGCTCAGGGCTCGACACCATGTATATCTTTAATGTAGGTGGTGGTGTTAACTCAAACCGAATCAATAACCTTGAAACGGCGGTTGAGGCTCTCTCTAGTTATGCCTTTGAAGGCGACAAAGATAAGTTACAGCAGCTGAAAGAGCTTGGCGGAGAATTTACTCGTCTTGCTGACAAGGCAACCGGTGAAGGTAAAAACAAGCAAGAGTTAATGCGTGAGGTACTGGTCGATGCGATGACGAATGCCATCATCTACTGGGAATCGGTGACTGGTGAAACCAAGTTTGCTTTCGCCGAGAAGAGTGGCTTGTGGCGCGTCTACTTAGACCGCAGTACGCTGCAAACTCGAACGCTAGACAAATACCTACGCGTAGAAACCCTACCGAAAACCCCTCGCTGGCGAACGGTACTGAGCTCAATCGAATTCATACTGGAACACTGTAAAGAACAGACGCCAGAAAGAACCCATATTGAGATGCTAAGAGATAAACTTCAGAAACTACTGACCAGTTAATCCCTGAACCAACATCACGATACTTTGAATAATGGAGCCCACCTAGCGTGGGCTTTTTTGTACGCCTAATAATCACAAAAAGTAGAATCCCAACGCTTGCAACGCACTTTTTTTACGCCTTTAAACAAGGGGGAATTCACGCTAATTACTCACAGTGCGTGCTGGTAACCGTCAGTACTTTTCGTTCTATTCTCAATCATATCTGACCGTTATCTGACTCTTTGTTGCAGTTTGAGAAGCGAGTCACAACAGAACGGCAGATTTAATTTTCTAGGGAAATTTAACGTAAAACTGGCAAGTGACCGAGATCTACAATTATACCAACGTAGGGTAAGGCATTATAATAAAAAGCCTTTAAAGTTAGTGGCCACTTACAACCTGCAAGAACCTCAAAACCAAATGCGAGTCACATCACTTTAACAATTGCGTACGAAAAACCACCAAAGCAACCTATTTTGACGTTAATGACGTGGGGTTGTGTGTTTTTAACGTTTTTGACGGGAAACGAGTTTGATTAATTCATCGATAAGGTGTTTTCTTACTCCTGCCAAAGGCCTACAGGCCACTCTTACCACTTCTCAGAATCAACGATGAATCTGGAGCAACGAAGAAGAGGTAGGCCTTTAACCAGAGTGTGTATCTACTAAACAATTTAGCGACAGATAACATTCAATCCATTAGTGAAATGAAAGCAAATAGTAAGGAACAGCTATGCTTGCCAATATAAAAAAAACAGCAATAGCAACAGCAATTATTGCAACTGCTACAACAGGTTTTGCATCAGTAGCAACCGCTGCAGAACGCAGTGAACTGACCGTTCACCCGAAAGAGTACACTACATTCGTACGTAACTTTAACCCGTACCTTGGTGCTACTAACCTACATACTACAACTGACTTCATGTATGAGCCGCTAGTAGTATTTAACGAAATGCACGGTAACACTCCAGTGTTCCGTCTAGCTGAAAACTTCAAGATGTCAGATGATCTGATGAGCGTTGTTTTCGACATTCGTAAGGGTGTTAAATGGTCTGACGGAGAAACTTTCTCTGCTGATGATGTTGTTTTTTCTTTCAACCTTGTAAAAGAGAAGCCAGAGCTTGACCAATCTGGTATCAACTCTTGGGTAACTTCTGTAGAGAAACTGAACGACAACCAAGTTAAGTTCACACTAACAGAAGCAAACTCAAACGTACCTTACGAGATTGCTAAAGTACCTGTAGTACCTAAGCACATCTGGAAAGACGTTAAAGATCCATCAACGTTTACCAATGAGAACCCGGTAGGTTCTGGTCCATTTACAGAAATCGATACGTTTACAGCGCAGCTATACATCCAGTGTGCAAACCCGAACTACTGGGATGCAGACAACCTAGATGTTGACTGTCTACGTGTTCCACAAATTGCGAACAACGACCAATTCCTAGGTAAAGTTGTAAACAGTGAAATGGACTGGACGTCTTCTTTCGTTCCAGATATCGATCGTACATACGCAGCAGCTAGCCCTAAACACCACTACTGGTACCCGCCAGCAGGTACACAGGCATTCATCGTTAACTTCAAGCACCCTGATGCTGCGAAGCATGAAGCATTGAGCAACGTTGACTTCCGTCGTGCTTTCTCTATGGCTCTTGACCGTCAAACTATCATCGACATCGCATTCTACGGTGGCGGTACTGTGAACGATTTCGCATCGGGTCTTGGCTACGCGTTTGAAGCTTGGTCTGATGAAAAAACTCATGACAAGTACAAAGGCTTCAACACATACAACGCTGAAGGCGCGAAGAAGCTTCTTGCTGACGCTGGCTTCAAAGATGTAAACAAAGATGGTTTTGTTGACACTCCATCAGGCAAGTCTTTCGAACTAATGATTCAATCGCCAAACGGCTGGACTGACTTCAACAACACAGTTCAACTAGCGGTAGAACAGCTAAACGAAATCGGTATTAAAGCAAAAGCTCGTACACCTGACTTCTCTGTTTACAACCAAGCAATGCTTGAAGGTACATACGACGTAGCATACACAAACTACTTCCACGGTGCGGATCCATACACGTACTGGAACAGTGCTTACAACTCATCACTACAATCTGGTGATGGTATGCCTCGTTTCGCAATGCACTTTTACAAAAACGACAAGCTAGATGGTCTTCTAAACAGCTTCTACAAAACAGCTGATAAGAACGAGCAGCTAGACATTGCACACGGTATCCAGCAAATCATCGCTGCAGACCAAGTGACAATCCCTGTGATGTCTGGTGCTTACATGTACCAATACAACACAACTCGCTTCACTGGTTGGTGGAACGAAGAAAATCCAAAAGGCCGTCCAAACATTTGGGCTGGTATTCCAGAGCGTCTACTTCATGTACTGGACCTAAAACCAGTTAAATAAGTAATCGTTCAATCCTTGCGGCGTAACCTCTTACGCCGCTTATAAAAATCCCCACACTCTCAATTGAAAGTATGGCGCTAGTCGTCAGGGGATTTTTCGTTCCAAATTTCGCTAGGAGCGACCTGAATCCAGAAACAGGGAAACAATCTGGGTGAGTAAGGTGTGAGTTATGGGTTATTTTTTAAGACGTTTGTCATTTTATTTTGTCGCGCTATTAGTTGCTGCGACGTTAAACTTTATTATTCCAAGAGCAATGCCTGGTGACCCAGTTACCATGATGTTTGCGAACGCTTCTGTACAAGTTACTCCAGAGCGTATTGCTGCAATGAAAGAACTATTAGGCTTCGTTGATGGTGGCTACTTAGTTCAATACGTGGCGTACATGAAGAACATTCTTAGCTGGGAACTTGGTACATCAATTCAATTCTACCCACTTTCTGTAAACACACTGTTGGGTGGAGCATTCGGTTGGTCGCTTTTCTTAGCCGGCACCGCAGTTATTCTTTCTTTCTCGATTGGTTCAATCCTAGGTATTTTCGCAGCGTGGAAACGCGGCAGTAAGTACGATGCCTTCGTAACGCCAGGGATGCTGATTCTACAAGCCGTTCCTCAAGTTGTTATCGCGATGATTGCACTATTTACCTTTGCAATTGGCTTGAAGTGGTTCCCAACAGGGTATGCCTACACCGCTGGTACTATACCTGATTGGACAAGCTGGGCATTCATTAAAGATGTCGCTTACCACGCCTTCTTACCACTGTTCTGTGCTTCTGTTGTTCAAATTGGTGGCTTCCTAGTAAACATGCGTAACAACATGATCAACCTATTAGCCGAAGACTACATCACCATGGCGAAAGGCAAAGGCCTGAGCGAAAACCGAGTGGTATTCAACTACGCAGCTCGTAACGCGATGCTACCTAGTGTGACAGCCCTGTCAATGTCGCTAGGTATGGCAATCGGCGGTCAGTTAATTATCGAAATCATCTTTAACTACCCAGGTCTTGGCAGCGTACTTTTCAACGCAATTAACGCTCGTGACTACCAAGTACTGCAAGGTCAGCTGCTTATCATGACGCTATTCATGCTGTTCTTTAACCTAGTTGCAGACATGCTTTACGTTGTTCTTGACCCTCGTCTTCGTAAGGGTGGTAAATAATCATGAAAGACTTTTTAAAACTCATTTGGCGTAACCCGATGGCCCTAACAGGCGTCATCATCCTAAGTATTTTTATTCTTGGCGCGATTGCAGCTCCATTAATCACCAAACATGTACCAGACAAGCGTACAGGTAACCCACACGAATATCCTAGTTTCGTGGTGAAGTCTGCACAAACTAACCCTGATGGCTGGGTTGCTCAAAATCTAGCAGACGACCGTCGTACATTGATCATGTCTAAAAAGGCAGACCACGTACTAGGTACAACTCGTATGGGTCGTGACGTTTGGTCTCAAGTGGTATACGGCGCACGCGTATCTCTTGCTGTAGGTTTTGGTGCGGGTCTAACCGTATGTTTACTCGCAACTGTTATTGGTGTTTCTGCAGGTTACTTCGGTGGCCGTGTCGATGACGTTCTAACAGCCGCAATGAACATCATGCTGGTAATCCCTCAATACCCATTACTGTTCGTAGTAGCAGCCTTTATCGGTGAGGCAGGGCCACTCACCATAACCTTGGTTATCGGCTTTATGTCTTGGGCTTGGGGTGCCCGTGTTGTTCGCTCCCAAACCTTAGCACTGCGTGAAAAAGAGTTTGTAAAAGCCGCTGAAGTTTTGGGTGAATCTTCATTCCGCATCATCTTCGTAGAGATTCTGCCAAACCTTATCTCTATCGTTGGCGCAAGCTTCATCGGTTCGGTGATGTACGCAATCATGATGGAAGCAACCATCTCGTTCCTAGGTCTTGGTGACCCGAACACAATCAGCTGGGGCATCATGCTTTACAACGTTCAAACCTCTTCATCAATGCTGATTGGCGCTTGGTGGGAACTGCTGGCTCCTTGTATCGCACTGACACTACTTGTAACTGGCCTTGCTCTACTTAACTTCGCGGTCGATGAAATTGCTAACCCGCAACTGCGTTCTCACAAAGGCATGAAGCGTTGGAAGAAACTAGCAGCTCAAGACAGAGAAGAACGTGAACCAGAACTACCACCACAAAATGCACTTTGGAGCGGAGATAAATAATCATGTCTGAACCACTAATTTCTATCCGCAACTTATGCGTGGATTACATCACAGAGTCTGGCGATGTTCGTGCGTGTAACAACGTAAGTTTCGACATCGCTCCAGGTGAAGTCTTCGGCCTAGCTGGTGAATCTGGCTGTGGTAAATCAACGGTCGCTTTCTCTCTTATGCGTCTTCATAAGCCGCCCGCTTACATCAGTGGTGGTGAGGTTATCTTCAACGGTGAGAACATCCTTGAATACAGTGATGACCGTATGCAGTCGTTCCGTTGGAGTGAGATGTCGATGGTATTCCAGAGCGCGATGAACGCACTCAACCCAGTACTACCGATGGAAGAGCAGTTCTGTGACGTAATCATGCGTCACACCAACATGACTCGCGAGCAAGCTAAGCAGCGTGCTGAAGGTCTACTTGAAATCGTCGATATTCACCCGAGCCGATTGAGTGACTATCCTCACCAATTCTCTGGCGGCATGCGTCAGCGCTTGGTTATTGCTATCGCGTTAGCACTGAATCCAAAGCTGATCATTATGGATGAGCCGACAACCGCACTTGATGTGGTTGTGCAACGCGAAATCCTACAAAAGATCTATGCACTAAAAGAAGAATTTGGCTTCTCAATTCTGTTCATCACCCATGACTTGTCATTGATGGTCGAGTTCTCTGACCGCATCGGCATCATGTACTCAGGTGAGCTAATCGAAGTGGCTAACTCTCAAGATATTCTAGAAAACCCTTACCACCCTTACACCAAAGGGCTGGGAAGTTCTTTCCCTCCACTGACAGGGCCAAAGACAAAGTTAGCAGGTATTCCGGGTAACCCTCTGAACCTGTTAGAGATCCCTGAAGGGTGTCGTTTCCAAGCTCGTTGTGACCGTGTACATGAAAAGTGTACCAAGGTGCCAACCAAGCTGCGTTCTATCGACCCGGGACATTTGTCTAACTGCCACCTGTACGGTGACCCAATAGTACAAAGGAAGCTATAGCTTGCGTGAATAACGAACAAGGCGGCTCGACCGCCTAAAAACAAGCAAAGCGAATAAGGATTCTGGAGACAATTATGAGCAAAGATTTCGGTCAATTATTGGTAGAAGGCAAGAATGTCGTAAAAGACTTCCCAATAAGCAGTACCACCATTCAAACCCCAATGATGCGTGCGATTAACGACGTGTCATTCAAGATGTACAAAAGCCGTGGCCTAGCAGTGGTTGGTGAGTCTGGTTCAGGCAAATCAACAACCGCAAAAATGATCGCAAAAATGTACGCACCTTCAGGCGGCACGATCGAATACAAAGGTCGTGATATCCAAGAGATCTCAAGCAGAAAAGATCTTATGCACTACCGTGAAGGCGTGCAGATGGTATGGCAAGACCCGTTTGGTTCATTGAACCCAACACACAATATCTTCCACCACATTGCTCGACCACTGTTGATCCACAAGAAGGTAACCCCGGGCAATAAGAGAGAACTAGAAGAACGTGTTTACGATCTTTTAGAGCAAGTGGGCCTGATCCCACCAAAAGAGACGGCGAAGAAGTACCCTCACCAACTGTCTGGCGGCCAACGTCAACGTGTCAACCTAGCCCGCAACATCGCGGTAGGTGCCGAAGTTGTACTAGCCGATGAGCCAACTTCAATGCTTGATGTATCGATTCGTGCCGGTGTTTTGAACCTGATGGAAGAGATGAAGTTCGAGAAGCAAATGTCTCTGCTTTACATCACTCACGATATCGCAACCGCTCGTTACATCGCTGAAGACCTTTCGGTGATGTACGTGGGACACATGGTGGAATGGGGCGATACCGATGACGTGATTGCTAACCCTCAGCACCCATACACCCAATTGCTTGTTTCGGCCGTTCCAGATCCTAAGAAGTCGATCCACGAGCAACTTGCAGGCAACAAAGGTGAGATTCCTCTGTGGACACCAGTATCAGCAGGCTGCCCATTTGCAGGCCGATGTACTCACGCAATGGATAAGTGCAAAGAGCAGCTACCAGGGGTTACGCAGCTCGCTGATAACCACTTTGTGCGCTGTTACCTACACGAAAGCTAAGCAATAAAACCCAAGTTAGGGTCTTCGGACCCTAACTATTTATATCCAAAACATTCAAGTACCTAGCCAATAGAAACTAGGACTGTCGGAGAATATTGATGCTGTTATTGACCAACCATATTGGCTATGAGTCCACAGGCCCGAAGCAAGCTATCCTACAAACTAAGAAAGCTCGCCTATCAAGCACTACGGCTCTACTCGTCTGTGCTGACAACCATATGACTGTCGGAAATTTTGATGTGGTTAAACAAGGCCGCGTAGCAAATTGGCATCAAGGGCAATTCTTCACTATTGATTTCAGTTCAGTCACTGAATCTGGTCGCTACTACCTACGTTTTGACAACCTGCGTTCAGAAGTATTTGAGATTGGTAGCAACCTATTAATGAACCACACGTTTTCTGATGTGCTTCATTACTTTAAGTCACAACGCTGTGGCGGGATTTTCGACAAAAAAGATCGACAAGCACAAATTCTAGGTACCGACCGATACGTCGATGTCCACGGTGGATGGTATGACGCATCAGGTGATGTCAGTAAATATTTTAGCCACCTGTCTTATGGTAACTACCTAAACCCACAACAAATTCCGATGGTCGTTTGGAACATGCTAAAAAGCGTACGCTTGACTAGCCATAACCCAGACTTCCCGAAATTCTCCATGACTCGTCTAACGGAAGAGGCTCTGTTCGGTGCCGACTTCTTAGTGCGTATGCAAGACGCTGACGGATACTTCTATATGACGGTATTCGACAAATGGAGCAAAGATATCAACCAACGCGATATCTGCGCTTATGCGACTCAAGAAGGTCATAAATCAACGGACTTACAAGCGGGCTACCGACAAGGTGCAGGTGTTGCTATCGCAGCATTAGCCGCAGCTTCTGAGCTTGAAATCTCTGGCAGCTACTCGAGCCACACATACCTTGAAATGGCGGTTAAGGGTTACTGGCATCTAAAAGAGTACAACCTCCAGTATCTAAACGATGGTGAAGAGAACATCATCGATGAGTATTGCGCCCTACTCGCAGCCAATGAGCTGTATCGCGTAACACAAGACCAGCAATACCTATCAGAAGCAAGAACTTGGGCGACTCGTTTAATCTCTCGTCAGCAATCCGATGATTCATTTGAGCACTTCTGGTCGGCAAACTCTGATGGCTCTCGTCCATACTTTCACGCAGCTGAAGCCGGTCTTCCTGTGATTGCACTATGTGAATACATCGACAATGAAACCGATGCTGAATTAAAAGAACAGGCGCGCACAGTTGTTGAACAAGCTTGTCAGTTCGAAATCAACATCACCGACAAAGTCACCAACCCATTTGGCTATCCAAGACAATACGTTAAATCTGTCGATGGTGATAAACGTGATGCCTTCTTCGTCGCTCAACAGAACGAAACTGGTTACTGGTGGCAAGGCGAGAACGCACGCCTTGGCTCACTCGCAACCATGGCTTACCTAGTTCAACCGCACATTAAAGATAGCGAACTTCAAGAGCGCTTAATCCAGCTTTCACAAAATAGCCTTGATTGGATCTTGGGCCTCAACCCATACCACATATGCATGCTCGATGGTCATGGCCATAACAACCCAGACTACCTACCTCAGCTTGGGTTCTTCAATGCGAAAGGCGGTATCTGTAATGGCATCACAGCTGGTTTTGAAGATGAACAAGACATTGCGTTCAATCCACCAGCACAAAAAGATGACATGCTTCAAAACTGGCGCTGGGGTGAGCAATGGATCCCTCATGGTGCGTGGTTCTTATTAGCAACCGCTGCACAGTTCAACTTCTTAGCTCAGCGTAAGGAGCAATAATAATGACTCTTTACTACGTCGGTATTGATGGTGGTGGTACTTCTTGTCGTGCTCGTATTCGTGACGCTCAAGGCAAACTGATTGGTGAAGCGAAAAGTGGCAGTGGCAACATCCTTTTGGGTGTTGATGTTGCGATGAGCTCAATTATTGATGCCATCACAAAAGCGGCACAACAAGGGCAACTCAACTCAGACCATTTTTCAAATATGCATGTTGGCCTAGCGCTGGCTGGCGCTGAGCAAAAATCAGCATGGTTCGACTTCATGGCTCAACCACACCCTTTCGCAAGCATGACACTAAATACCGACGCTTATGGCGCTTGCATTGGTGCTCACAATGGCCAAGACGGCGCAATCATGATCGGTGGTACGGGTTCTTGCGGTATCTTCCTAAAAGACGGTGAGCAATATGTGGTTGGCGGTCGTGAATTTCCGATTTCAGATCAAGGCGGCGGCGCAGTCATGGGCTTACGTTTGATTCAACAAGTCTTGCTTGCAGAAGACGGTATTCGCAACAAAACCCCGCTGACTCTACATGTGATGAATCACTTTAATAATGATGTGGATGCCATTGTCGAATGGTCAAAAGGTGCTATTCCAAAGGATTACGGTCAATTCTCACCAGTTATTTTTCAACTCGCTAACGAAGGTGACGAACTGGCTATCGATATGCTCAAGCAAACCGCGGCTGATATCGAAATGTTTGTCTTAGCACTGCATCGAAAAGGCGCTGACAAGGTGTGCTTAATGGGAAGTATCGCTGAGCGTATTCTCAACTGGCTATCACCACCAGTACAACAATGGATCGTTAAACCTCAATTCGACGCTATTGAAGGCGCATTGATGTTTGCCGGAAAACCACAACACAACTTGTATCAACAGGCTTAGCAGGGAAGTTATATGAATTATCGCATCGACTTAGCTGTTCTTTCTGAACAAAAAAATAACTGCCGATTTGGCCTTACGGTACATAACTTAAGTGACCTCGACGTAAAAGATTGGTCTCTGCACTTTGCATTTGATCGTTTCATCCTTCCAGAGAGTTTATCGCAAGGAGAGCTGACTCAAGTTGGCAGCTTTTGCTCATTCACACCAAGTTCGTCAGTGTTAAAGGCCAACAACCATTACTACCTTGAATTCAGTATTCAAAGCGCACCATTCCGCTTCTATTCTGATGGCCTTAACGATGCCTTTATCCAGTCACATAATGATGGAGAAACATCGGTACTGCCTGTCGCGATATCACCCATAGTACTGGCTTCGCCATACCGTGAACGCAATCAAATACCTGAAGTTAACGCTGCTGAGATTGCATTGATTCCTCAGCCTAATCAGATCGAATTTCAGCAAGGTAGTTTCGCGCTAAGTAACTTCGCGCTAAATAACGACTGCAGAATTGAGGTTCAATCTCATCTTGCTGATAAGGCAGTCTCTTGGTTCCAGCAAGAGTTGCTCTCGACCTTTGAGCTGTCTCTTTCGACCGCGCTTTCAGCTGAACTTTCAAAAGACGAAAGCGGCAACATTCTATTTCGCAGCAACCCGACGTTAGATGAAGCCGAATACAAACTGACCATCACTGCACAACAGATTATTGCTGAATCAGGCAGCCAGTCGGGCTTTACACACGCTGTGGCAAGCTTGATTCAACTAGTTCAACAACTGGACGCAGAGAACTTCTCTCTACCATGTTGCAAGATAGCCGACCAACCGCGCTTTAAGTACCGCGGCATGATGTTGGACTGCGCTCGTCACTTCCACTCAGTAGAGCAAGTGAAGCGTTTAATCAATCAACTGGCGCACTACAAGTTCAACGTATTTCATTGGCACCTAACTGACGATGAAGGTTGGAGAATTGAGATAAAGAGCCTGCCACAGCTAACAGAAATTGGCGCTTGGCGTGGCCCTGATCATGCACTAGAGCCGCAATATACCCACATTGCGGAAAACTACGGCGGCTTCTACACGCAACAACAAATTCGTGAAGTCATTGAATATGCAGAGCAACGCAGCATCACGGTGATCCCAGAGATCGATATTCCGGGACACTGCCGTGCCGCAATCAAATCACTGCCTGACATGCTGGTAGAGCAAGCGGATACCACTCAATACAAGAGCATTCAGCACTACAACGACAATGTACTAAACCCAGGTTTGCCCGGTACTTACCAATTTCTAGATGCAGTTATTGAAGAAGTCGCAGAGCTATTCCCGAGCGAATTGATTCACATGGGTGCAGACGAAGTGCCACCCGGTGTGTGGACCAACAGCCCTGCTGCTCAAGCATTGATGAAAGAACACCAGTACCAAGACAGCAAAGACCTACAAGGCCACCTATTCCGCTATGCCGAAAACAAGCTTAAGCAACTCGGCAAACGCATGGTCGGCTGGGAAGAAGCACAGCACGGCGACAAAGTGAGTAAAGAGACCATCATCTACTCATGGCTCAGTGAAGAAGCGGCTGTCAATTGCGCTCGCCAAGGCTTTGATGTGGTGTTGCAACCTGCACAGTTTACCTATCTCGACATGACCCAAGATTATGCACCGGAAGAACCGGGCGTAGATTGGGCTGCCGTTATCCCATTAGAACAAGCTTATACCTACGAAGCACTTGCTGAGGTATCCGACACCGACCCAATTCGTAAGCGGATCCGCGGAATTCAGTGTGCTCTATGGTGTGAGATCGTCACCAACCAAAAGCGTATGGATTACATGGTATTCCCAAGAATTAGCGCTTTAGCTGAAGGATGTTGGACACATAAAAACAACCGAAACTGGCTAAATTACCTATCTCGCCTAAAGGGGCATCTGCCATTACTCGACAAACTCAATGTTGATTATCGCAACCCTTGGAAAGCTCAATAAAACAAACCAAAGCGACACTCATATCGAGTGGTTGCTGACTCAAATTAAGGTGCTCAGTTAGATACGACTCAGCATCACTATTTAAAAATTAGCTGCATAGATGCAGTTTGTTAAAAAGGAAATGACAATGAAATACGGCTATTTCGATAACGACAATCGCGAATACGTCATCACTCGCCCTGATGTACCAGCACCTTGGACAAACTACCTAGGTACTGAAAAGTTTTGTACCGTGATTTCGCACAATGCGGGCGGTTACTCGTTCTACAATTCTCCGGAATACAACCGTGTTACTAAGTTCCGTCCAAACGGCACCTTTGACCGTCCTGGACACTATGTGTACCTGCGTGATGATGAGACAGGTGATTACTGGTCTATCTCTTGGCAACCAGTGGCAAAGAGCCTAGATGAAGCGAACTACGAAGTTCGTCACGGCCTGTCATACTCAAAATTCAAATGTGAATACAGCGGCATTACCGCAACCAAGACGCTATTCGTACCTAAGGGTGAAGATGCAGAAGTTTGGGACGTTGTATTAAAGAACAACACTGACAAGCCACGTACTATCAGCACTTTCTCGTTTGTTGAGTTCTCTTTCAGCCATATTCAATCAGACAATCAAAACCATCAGATGTCTTTGTACTCTGCGGGCACGTCTTACCAAGAAGGTGTTCTGGAATACGACCTGTACTACAACACTAACGACTTTGAAGGCTTCTACTACCTAGCTTCAACTTTCTCACCAGACAGCTACGATGGCCAACGTGACAACTTCCTTGGTATGTACCGTGATGAAGCAAATCCAATTGCGGTTGAAAACGGTAAGTGTTCTAACAGCGCTCAAACTTGTTACAACCATTGTGGTTCTCTGCACAAGCAATTTACGATTCAACCCGGTGAAGAAGTTCGCTTTGCGTATGTACTCGGTATCGGTAAAGGCAACGGTGAACGCCTACGTGAGAAGTACCAAGACACAGCAAACGTAGACGCCGCTTTCCAAGGCATCAAAGATCACTGGGACGAGCGTTGCAACAAATTCCAAGTTAAGTCGCCAAACGAAGGCTTAGACACAATGATCAACACGTGGACGCTATACCAAGCGGAAACCTGTGTGGTTTGGTCACGCTTTGCATCATTCATCGAAGTTGGCGGTCGTACTGGTCTTGGTTACCGTGATACGGCTCAAGATGCTATTTCAGTACCCCATGCCAACCCACAAATGACCAAGAAACGTATTATCGACCTGCTTCGCGGCCAAGTGAAAGCGGGCTACGGTCTACACTTGTTCGATCCTGACTGGTTCGATCCAGAGAAAGCCGACGTTGAGCCATCAAAATCACCAACAGTTGTTCCAACACCGTCAGATGACGACAAGATCCACGGCATTGAAGACACATGTTCTGATGACCACCTATGGATCGTTCCGACCATTATCAAATACGTAATGGAAACCGGTGAGCACGACTTCTTCGATGAAGTGATTCCATACGCAGACGGTGGCGAGGCGACAGTTTATGAACACATGAAAGCGGCACTGAACTTCTCTGCTGAATACGTGGGTCAAACGGGTATCTGTAAAGGTCTTCGAGCTGACTGGAATGACTGTTTGAACCTAGGTGGTGGTGAATCTTCAATGGTTTCATTCCTACACTTCTGGGCGCTACAAGAATTCCTAGATCTTGCTAAGTTCCGTAATAACGATGCTGATGTTGCGAAATACACTGAAATGGCAGCTAACGTTCGCGAAGCGTGTGAAACGCACCTTTGGGATGACGAAGGCGGCTGGTACATCCGTGGTCTAACTAAAAATGGCGACAAGATCGGTACCGCTCAACAAGCTGAAGGTCGTGTACACCTTGAGTCAAACACGCTAGCCGTTCTATCTGGTGCTGTATCTCAAGAACGCGGTGAGAAAGCGATGGACGCTGTTGATGAGAACCTTTTCTCAGAATACGGCCTACACCTAAACTCTCCTTCATTTGCAACACCAAACGATGATATCGGTTTCGTAACTCGCGTTTACCAAGGCGTAAAAGAGAACGGCGCAATCTTCTCTCACCCTAACCCATGGGCCTGGGTAGCAGAAGCGAAACTAGGCCGTGGTGACCGTGCGATGAAATTCTATGACGCACTGAACCCATACAACCAAAACGACATGATTGAAACGCGTTACGCAGAACCATACTCGTACGTGCAGTTCATCATGGGTAAAGATCACCAAGACCACGGCCGTGCAAACCACCCTTGGTTAACCGGTACCTCTGGTTGGGCTTACTTCGCGGTAACCAACTTCATTCTTGGTGTTCGTACAGGCTTTGAAGGCTTAACGGTTGATCCTTGTATCCCGACTGATTGGCCAGAATTCGAGGTTACTCGTCAATGGCGTGGCGCAACTTACAACATCACAGTGCAAAACCCGAATGCAGTAAGCAAAGGCGTTGCCTCTATCACTATCAATGGTGAATCAGTTGAAGGCGCTATCCCAGTACAAGCAGAAGGCAGCGTGAACGATGTTGTCGTTGTTCTAGGCTAGTCACGCAATTTAACGAACAGCTCTTGTCTCAAGTCTTTACAGGCTTGAGACAATGAGACTAAAAGGATTTTCTAATGATTAAATTTGGTACAGGTGGCTGGCGCGCTTTCATTGGTGAGGAGTTCACTAGAGAAAACGTCCGTTTGGTAGCGCAAGCACTCGCTAACATCATCAACAACGAAGATGCAGCCAAGAATGGGTTTGTGATCGGCTATGACCGTCGTTTCCTTTCCGATAAAGCCGCATGTTGGTTTGCAGAAGTACTTGCGGCGAACAACATCAAAGTAAGCTTCATCGATAAGTTTGTTCCAACACCTATCGTGATGTTCCAAGCAAAAGAGATGGGATGCACCTACTCGGCGTGTATTACCGCCTCTCACAACCCAGCCGATTACAATGGCATCAAGGTATTCATTGAAGGTGGCCGTGATGCTGATGAGATCATCACAGAGAAGATCGAACAGCAAATCGCAACACTGACCAACGAAGATATTATTCGTGTCGATTTCGAGCAAGCATTAAACGACAAAGAAATCGAGATCATCAACCCGATGAACGACTTTGTTGATTCAATCATCAACTTCATCGATATCGATTCGATCAAGAAAGCTAACCTACGTGTACTGATTGACCCAATGTTTGGCGTTGCAAAAAATGCTCTGCAAACCGTGCTGATTAACGGTCGCTGTGATGTCGACGTCATCAACGATGGCAAAAACCCAGATTTTGGTGGCTTAATGCCGTCGCCAAATGCTGCAACGCTGTATCGCTTGAAGCACTTAGTTGCAGCAGAAGGCTATGACATTGGTATTGGTACTGATGGCGATGCTGACCGTTTGGGAATCATCGATGAGAAAGGTCACTTCATTCACCCTAACGAAGTGCTACTCCTACTTTACTACTACTTGCTGGAATACAAAGGCTGGAAGGGCTCTGTCGTTCGTAACATCGCAACCACACACCTACTGGATAAAGTGGCGGCAGATCATGGTGAGAAGAGCTTTGAGGTTCCTGTAGGCTTTAAGCATATCAGCTCACAAATGGAGGCCGATGACTCTCTGATTGGTGGCGAAAGTTCAGGTGGTTTAACCATTCGTGGTCACATCAAAGGTAAGGATGGCGTATTTGCTTCAAGCTTACTGGTTGAGATGATCAGTGTGACAGGCAAGAAGTTGTCTGAATTACTTGATGAGATTTACTCTAAATATGGCTATGCCTACACCGCAGAAGGCGATTGTAAGTTTAAACCTTCAGAGAAAGAAGCGCTTTACACTAAGATCTACGTCGAGAAGCAACTGCCTGAATTTGAATACGAAATTGAAAAAGTAAGCTATGAAGATGGTGCCAAGGTGTACTTCAAGAATGGCGGCTGGGTGATTGCTCGCTTCTCAGGAACAGAGCCGTTACTACGAATCTTCGCAGAAATGGAAGATAAAGACACTGCAGAACGTGTTCTTCAAAAAGTGAAAGACTTCCTCTCTCTATAGGCTTATAGAGTGCAGCAGTTTTGTATGGGACTTAACAAATCACTGCCTTGTTAAAGCCTATAAGTGAAGAACTCTTGCCCAGTACTTTGATTAAAGTGCTGGGCTTTTTTATCGCGATTCTTGTAACGATTAGTATCGCGTTATATCTCTTTAAAAAGCCAATACGCCTTTGGTATCGACTTTTACGTTGACCGGCATACCCACTTCAAGTGCTTCTGACGAGGTTGCTAATAACTTCTGACCATGCGCTTCGATTACATAACGACAGTGATCACCCATAAATTGCTGTTCTAGCACCGAAATAGCACTATCTTGCTCGTAACTTGCTTGGATATGCTGGGGCCTTAGCAGAAGCTCACATGTATTGCCGAACTCAATCTCCGTTTGCGGTTTGGCTTCAACCATACCCAAACTGGTTTCAAATTCATGCTCCGAAATACGCTGTGCATTGAGGTAGCTACCGCCACCCAAAAAGTCTGCAACAAACTTACTTGAAGGATGGAAATACAACTCAGATGCCGAACCATACTGCTCAATCACACCATGGTTCATTACTGCCATTTTATCTGCAAATGCGAACGCTTCTTCACGGCTGTGAGTTACGAAGATAGCTGTAACACCCTGCTTCTTAAAAATCTTGCGAATCTGAGAAATCAGCTCATGACGAACCTGAGTATCGATGTTTGAGAATGGTTCATCTAACAGTAGCAAGTCTGGCTTGTACGCCAAAGAACGAGCAATAGCGACACGCTGCTGTTGACCACCTGAAAGTTGATGTGGGTAGCGGTCACCGAACTCACCTAAGTGAACCAGCTCCAGCATCTCTTGAACTTTGTCTTTCTTTTGCTGCTCAGAAAGGTCTTTCAAGCCAAAGCCGACATTCTGGTTTACCGTCAGATGCGGAAACAGGGCGTAATCTTGGAAAATCATACCAATGTTACGCTGCTCTGGTGGCAACCAATTCTCGCCATCATCAATGGTTTGACAGTTCAAACTCATCACACCGCTACTTAATGGAAGTAAGCCTGCAATCGCCTTCAGTAAGGTCGTTTTACCGCAGCCACTCGCACCAAGAAGACAAACAATTTCACCATGCTCAACTTCTAACGAGAGCGCTTCCAAAATGGTTTGCGACTCATACTTACAAGTCAGATCTTTAATTGATAATGCACAACTCATTAGTTTTTCTGCTCCAAGGAACGGTTTACGATGATCAGAGGAATTAAACCCACCAACACCAATAATACAGCAGGCATCGCCGCCAATTCTAGGTGCTCATCTGAGGCATAGTTATAAACATAAGTCGCCAATGTCTCGAAGTTGAAAGGACGCAGCAGCAATGCCGCATTCAACTCTTTCATTGATTCGATAAACACCAGTAAGCCAGCGATCAATGCGCCACGTTTAATCAAAGGTAAATGAACACGACGTAACATCTGGTTGGTATTGCAGCCCATGGTTTTAGAAGCCATATCCAATGAAGGGGATACTTTGCTCAAGCTGCTTTCAATACTGCCAATTGCCACTGCTGAGAAACGTACGACCATGGCAAAGATTAGCGCGAACATGGAGCCAGAGAAGATCAAACCAGGTCGCCCCCACTCCATCACTTTCGCAATGTCATTGACCAAGTGATCCATGAACAAAACAGGTACCATCACCCCAATCGCTAACACGGTGCCTGGAACGGCATAGCCCATCGAAGCGAGACGCATATAAGCCTGATTTTTCTTACTCGGACTAACGCGTTGATTAAAGTTAACAATCATCGCGATAATCACGCCAATAATCGCAGCAGCTACCGAAACGTAAAGGCTGTTGATGGCATATTCTCTGAATTCAGGGGTCCAGCTTTGAGCAAAATATTTGTAGGCGTAAATAATGAGCTGGCCAAGAGGGAATAAGAACGCAACGCAAACTAATCCCCAGCACCAGAATAGTGCCAGCCATTTTTTCCAACCAGAAAGGTCGTAACGAAAATCTTCGCGGCTGCTGAACTGATTCTGGAATAGCTTCTGCTTACGGCGACTGTATCGCTCTGAGCTCAACAGTAGGATCACGATAACCAGCATGATTGCCGATATTTTCGCAGCTGCCGTTAAGCTTGAGTAGCCTAGCCAAGTATCATAAACCGCAGTCGTTAAAGTATTTACCGCAAAGTAACTCACGGTACCAAAGTCACCGATGGTCTCCATAGCAACAAGCGATAAACCGACCGCCATTGATGGACGAACAAGTGGTAAGGAGATACGACGGAAGCTTTCCCAAGGCGAGCATTTTAGCAAACGAGCAGATTGTAATAAGGAGACGTTTTGCTCCATAAATGCCGCGCGGCACAGCAAATAAACATAAGGATAGAGAACGAGAGACAGAACAATAATAGCGCCGGATAAGGTTCTAATATCCGGGAACCAATACTCACCGGGTCCCCACCCAGTAAGATCTCGCAGTAGAACCTGAACAGGGCCGGCAAAGTCGAACCAATCGGTAAAGATATAGCCAACAATATAGCCTGGCATTGCTAATGGCAGGACGAGTGCCCACTGCAAAACACGCTCTCCCGGAACACGGCACATTGCCATAACCCAAGCCGACGGAATACCAAAAACTAAAGACAGGAACATGGTTCCTATGACTAAAACCACCGTATTGTAGGCATAGGTAGGCATCACTGTGGACATCAGATGAGAAAATAGCTCATCTGTTTCTCCAACAGCCGTCGTAAAAATCGCTAAGATCGGTAAGACCAGTAATACAGCAATAATGCCGCTACTGGTGTTCCATAAATAATTCTTTTCTTTCATCGCCTAACTACAACGAGGCTTAATGAAACACAAATGCATTTGCAAATACATCTCATATCCTTTTAATGGTGGGGTTATTTATACCCATATACTCTAATGACTTCAAGGTGAGATGCTAATAACTCAAGGGATCAACGGGGTGCTTTGTATCAAAAAGTGATTTTCCAATAACAAACAACCCCAAGTAGCCAAAATGGCGACTTGAGGTTGTCATTTTACTTAGGCCGAAGCCTACCGTAATAAATTATAGATCGAACTTAACTTCGTCTAATAGCTTGATTGCAGCCGCGTGGTGGTTTGCAATTTCGTCTAGAGAAATAGTATCCGCTTTGAACTCGCCCCATGAAGCAACAAGCTCAGAAGGTTTAACGTCTGCTTTCACTGGGTATTCGTAGTTCACTTCTGCGTACATGCTTTGTGCTGTGTCACCAGATAGGAATTCCATCAGCTTAACGGCATTCTCTTCATTTGGAGAGTATTTAGCCATTGCCATACCAGAGATGTTTACGTGAGTACCTGTAGTCTCTTGGTTAGGGAAGTTAATGTAAACAGAGTCAGCCCAAGCTTTTTGCTCTTTATCATTAACCATCTTACCTAGGTAGTAGCTGTTACCAAGAGCAACATCACATAGACCTTCTTTAATCGCTTTAACTTGCGCGCGGTCGTTACCTTGAGGCTTACGTGCTAGGTTTGCTTTTACGCCTTCTAGCCATTCTTTCGTTTCAGCTTCACCTTTGTGAGCAATCATCGAAGATACTAGAGAAACATTGTATGGGTGCTTACCACTACGAGTACAGATTTTGCCTTTAAGTTCAGGCTTAGTTAGATCTTCGTAAGTGAACTCTTCACCTAGACGACCAACACGGTCACGTGAAGAATAAACGCTACGTGTACGAGTTGTTAGAGCGAACCACTCGTTATCTGTATCTTGGTATTGAGCTGGGATGTTCTTTTCAAGTACATCGCTCTCTACAGATTGAACTAGACCTTGTTTAGTTAGCTCAGATAGACGGCTGATATCTACAGTTAAGACAACGTCAGCTGGGCTGTATTCACCCTCTTGAGCTAACTTCTCTGCTAAACCTTTTTTAGCAAACTTAACGTTTACTTTAATACCAGTCTCTTTTGTGAACTCTTTGAACATTGGCTCAACAAGGAAAGGTTGACGGTAAGAGTATACGTTTACTTCTTCCGCAGCCATTGCTGTCGGGGCAATTACACCACACGCTAGAGCTGAAAGTGTTAGCAGTTTCTTCATTGTAAAATCCTTTATATCGAAATGATAATGTCTATCAGTTGCGTTATTATATTCATCATTAACATAATTACAATGACGACCAACAAAAAATCCGTCTACTCAGACCATTCAAACTCTCACTTTTGTAACAAACCATTTCAACTTTGTGTCTTGTCGTTCCCCTTAAACAATGAGCCTAACTTCAACGTTCGTGTTTATATATTGTGCAACCGTAAATACAACAAAGCCCCGCAACAAGAGTTGCGGGGCTTTCTTTGTCCAACCTAACCCATTCAGATTAGGCGACGACTGTTGATTATTTTACTGATACAAACTCAGGGTAAGCGCCGACACCACAATCGTGCATGTCCATACCTTCAAGTTCTTCATCTTCCGTTACTCGGATACCGATTGTTGCTTTAAGCACCGCCCATACTGCTAGGCTAGCACCGAATACCCATGCAAAGATGACTGCTGCACCCATTAGCTGAGCACCAAACGTTGCATCAGCGTTGCTTAGTGGCACAGCCATTAGACCGAAGAAACCACATACACCGTGTACAGAGATAGCACCTACTGGATCATCAATCTTAGCTTTGTCTAGAGCGATGATGCTGAATACAACCAATGCACCAGATACCGAACCAATCGCTACAGCAAATAGAGGTGATGGTGATAGAGGGTCTGCAGTGATTGCTACTAGGCCAGCTAACGCGCCGTTAAGAATCATTGTTAGGTCTGCTTTACCCCAAGTGGTTTTACAT
Organism: Vibrio sp. ZF57; assembly: GCF_001691235.1. Taxonomy (NCBI): domain Bacteria; kingdom Pseudomonadati; phylum Pseudomonadota; class Gammaproteobacteria; order Vibrionales; family Vibrionaceae; genus Vibrio; species Vibrio sp. ZF57. Next base: position 38,286 of record NZ_MAKD01000115.1, read on the forward strand.
ACTAGTAGTGCTGCAATTGCGCCTGCTGCTGCTGCTGCGTTGGTGTTAAGGAAGATTTGACCTACTGCTGTTGCGTTCTCAAAATCCGAAACCATCAGTTGAGAACCGCCGTTGAAACCGAACCAACCGAACCAAAGGATAAATGTACCTAGCGTTGCAAGTGGCATGTTTGAACCAGGAATCGGGTAGATTTCACCGTTCTTACCGTATTTACCTTTACGAGCACCGAGTAGTAGAACACCAGCTAACGCTGCTGCTGCACCAGCCATGTGTACGATACCTGAACCTGCGAAGTCACTGAAACCCGCTTCTGATAGGAAACCACCGCCCCAAGTCCAATAACCTTCAACAGGGTAAATGAACGCTGTTAGTACTACAGAGAAGATTAGGAATGACCAAAGCTTCATACGCTCAGCAACCGCACCAGATACTACAGACATTGCTGTTGCAACGAATACTACCTGGAAGAAGAAGTCTGATTCTAGAGAGTGATCTGCGCCTTCACCTTGTGTACCAATTAGAGTACCAAATGATGGCAACCAACCGCCTTCACCGTTGTCGACATACATGATGTTGTAACCAACCACTAAGAAAGCTGTACAAGCAATTGCGTACAAACAGATGTTCTTAGTTAAAATTTCTGTGGTGTTCTTTGAACGAACTAGGCCAGCTTCTAACATCGCGAAGCCTGCTGCCATCCACATTACCAACGCACCTGAAATGAGGAAGAAAAAAGTGTCTAGTGCGTAACGTAGTTCCGTTACTGTTGTTGTAAGTTCCATATTAAAGTCTCCAGTCCTTGTAATTCTTTAAAGTGCTTCAGCATCCATTTCACCAGTACGAATTCGTACGGCTTGGCTTAGGTCATACACAAAAATTTTGCCGTCGCCGATTTTTCCGGTGTGTGCCGCTTGGCTAATCGCTTCAACAACTCGGTCAACATTCTCAGCTTGGGTAGCAATCTCTAGCTTCACCTTTGGTAGGAAATCCACTTGGTACTCTGCACCACGATACAATTCAGTGTGTCCCTTCTGACGACCAAAGCCTTTCACTTCAGAAACAGTCATACCTTCAATACCCACATCAGAGAGCGCTTCGCGTACATCGTCTAATTTGAATGGCTTAACAATGGCATTTATTAATTTCATATTCGTTCCTTAAATTCTTACTTAATCCGTTAATTCTCTTATTACAATCCAAGTAGCGTGCCAAAAAGTTAAGTGCTTGATTTTAAATAAGATGAAGATAATAAGGTCGTAATAACGAAAAAGGCCGCACCAACATGGTGCAGCCTTTTCACTATCTTAATGCGCGATGCTCTTATTGCTCCAGTTTTGGGCAACGGAGCCTTCAAAGCTCTGAATGACTAACAAATAGCTCTTAGGACTAGTAACCTAAAAAATCCATCCAGCGTTCGATGAGCAGTTCGAAATCGTCGATTCCACAGCTTGCTTGGCTTTCACAGTTATAGAAGTCGAACTCACTGCCCTCTTCCATCTCTTGCTCATGCGCTAACACGTTTTCTTGAATCGTTACTTCGTCTTCATTAATCGCAAGGCTAATCTCTTTGCCAAGCAACGTCACTTCATTGCTCAAGTCCTGTCGAGATTGCTCAATCAACGCCATCACATGATCTAATTTTTGCTTATCTTTACCGATCTCTTCTTGAAGCCAACGGCCAACAATCTCATGGCCCATGCTGCATTTCACATAGTATTCACCCATTAGAGTGTTTCTAGTAAATTCAAACTCCATAACTCAACCTATACTGCATTAATACTCAAGCGATACTATTTCTGAGTATACCATTGTCTTGTCAGAAACGAGCGTATTGACGAATTTATCGTTACGATCCAACCTACACAGTCAATGAAGAGGAGGGCTCTATGCAGTTGAACGAAATGATTGCCAAACAAATTGTCGAACGAACCATGAAGATCATCCCACACTCGATTAATGTGATGGATAATAAAGGTCGCATTATTGGATCCAGTGATCCTACTCGCTTATACCAAAAACATGAAGGAGCGGTACTTGCCATCACCGAATCACGAGTCGTTAATATTGACGAAGCCACTGCCGAACACCTAAAAGGGGTTAAGCCTGGAGTTAATTTACCGATTCTATTTCAGGATAATGTCATTGGGGCGATTGGGGTTTCTGGGACACTGCAGCAAGTTCATCATTTTGGTGAGCTGGTGAAGATGACCGCTGAGCTTATTGTTGAACAAGCTGTACTTATGTCTCAAGTAGAATGGAATAAGAGGCATCGTGAAGAATTGGTATTGCAATTAATCCGAGGTAGCACGCTTAATGACATGCAACTGCAATCCATCGCACAGCGTCTGGATCTCGACCTTGCACAACCGCGGATTGCCGCCATCGTCAAGGTGTTACCGATAGGAGACACTGCGCCTTCATTGGAAAACTTACAGCAATTAGTACATTTACTTGAATATCCCGAGCGCGATAATTTAGTCGGTATCTTGTCTGTTTCACAAAACGAAGTGGTGGTACTCAAGCCTATAACCCTGATAGGAAACAGCTGGTCCAAGGATGCAGAAGCCAAGCGCGTGAAATTGCTACTCAAAAGAATAAAGAAAGAAGCTAAGTTTCAAATCAAGATTGCGCTTGGGGATTACTTTACCGGACTTTCTGGTTTAGCACGCTCATATGATACCGCTGAGCTCACTATGCGCAGTGTCGGTAACCGCCCCGGAGACATGTTTTTCTATCAAGACTATCGACTGCCGGCCATTATGAGTAGCCTGTTACAAGATCCATGGATTCGTGAGCAACTGGAGCAATCTTACCTACATCTTCAACAACAGGACAGTAAAGGGATACTGATCAAAACTTTGAAGACATATTTAAAGCAGAACTGTGATTCAGCTCTCACCTGTAACGAACTACATATCCATCGCAATACGCTACGCTATCGAACAGACAAGATAAACCAAATAACATCATTAAATATCAACAATATAGACGATCTATTTCAACTCTACATTGCAATAAATCTATTCCACTGGTCGAGCTAAAAAATGTGCAACTGCACAATTTAAAAGGACCGATTTGAGCACTTATTTGTAGAGAATGACAAAGACTTACCAACCCTATATCTTTATATTTGCCGAAAATGACACATCGTTATCTGGGAAATAGAACATGATTGAAGTTTCAACTCTTGGCGCACTTTCAGCATTGATTGTTGCTATCGCGCTCATTCTTAAAAAAGTGCCACCCACCTACGGCATGATCATCGGTGCTTTGGTTGGCGGCGTGGTTGGCGGCGTTTCTCTCACCGAAACCGTTGAGTTAATGATAGGTGGTGCCCAAGGGATCGTCACTTCAGTGATGCGAATTCTCGCCGCTGGTGTGTTGGCCGGCGTACTAATTGAATCAGGGGCGGCTACCTCGATTGCAGAATCCATCATCAAAAAAGTAGGCGAAACTCGCGCCTTACTTGCTCTTGCCATTGCGACCATGATTTTAACCGCTGTTGGCGTTTTCGTTGATGTGGCCGTTATCACGGTTTCTCCTATTGCACTGGCTATTGCTCGCCGCGCAGACCTTTCTAAAACCGCGATCCTTTTGGCGATGGTGGGCGGCGGTAAAGCAGGTAATGTCATGTCGCCTAACCCAAATGCCATTGCGGCGGCTGATGCGTTCAATGTTCCGTTAACCTCTGTGATGGCTGCAGGCGTGATTCCGGGTCTATTTGGGCTGCTTTTCGCCTACTTCTTGGCAAAGCGCCTCGTCAATAAAGGTTCAAAAGTAGCAGAAAGTGAAGTGGTCAAAGCGGATCAAAGTTCACTGCCAAGCTTTTCTTCTTCAATCGTTGCACCGTTAGTGGCTATTGCCCTACTCGCGCTGCGACCACTCGCTGATATCAATGTTGATCCTCTAATTGCATTACCCTTGGGTGGATTGCTGGGTGCACTGGCTATGGGTCGCTTCAAACAAGCCAATAGCTTTGCGGTTTCAGGCTTGTCACGTATGGCACCGGTTGCTGTAATGCTACTGGGCACAGGAACCATTGCAGGCATCATTGCTAACTCAGGACTAAAAGCTGATCTGATTGAAGTGCTGACGATGTCTGGGCTGCCTTCTTACTTACTTGCTCCGTTTTCTGGCGCACTGATGGCACTATCAACCGCATCGACAACTGCCGGAACAGTAGTGGCATCGAATGTATTTGCCAGCACCATTCTTGAGCTAGGTGTTCCAGCTCTCGCAGGCGCAGCAATGATCCACTCTGGTGCGACAGTACTTGACCATATGCCACATGGTAGCTTCTTCCATGCCACGGGTGGTGCGGTACATATGAGTATTCATGAACGTCTAAAACTCATCCCTTATGAGTCAGCGGTCGGTCTTGTTATCGCCTTCGTCTCAGTAATGATCTTCGGTGTATTTGGTCTGTTTGTTTAAGTTTAAAGGTATCAAAATGAAAATTGTAATTGCTCCTGACTCATATAAAGAAAGCCTATCAGCAATGGGCGTTGCTCAAGCGATTGAAGATGGCTTTAAACAGCTAATACCAAACGCCGAATACGTAAAATTACCAATGGCTGATGGTGGTGAAGGCACAGTACAATCTCTGGTGGATGCGACCAATGGCTCTATCATCCAACATCCAGTGATTGGTCCATTAGGTGAAATTGTCGAAGGCTTCTACGGTATGTTCGGTGACGGTAAAACTGCCATTATTGAAATGGCGGCCGCTTCCGGCCTAGATTTAGTCTCTCCAGAACAACGTAATCCACTAAAAACCACTACCTATGGTACGGGTGAGTTGATCAAAGCCGTATTAGATAAAGGTGTTGAGCATATTATTATTGGCATTGGTGGTAGTGCGACCAATGATGGTGGCTTAGGAATGGCTCAAGCGCTAGGCATTCGTATGCTAGATGCAGAGGGTCACGAGCTGGTGTTTGGTGGTGGTGAACTGTCAAAACTGACAACCATTGATCTCACCAACCTCGACCCACGCCTACAAAACGTACGCTTAGAGGTCGCTTGTGATGTCGATAATCCATTATGCGGACCAAAAGGGGCATCACAGGTATTCGGTCCGCAAAAAGGCGCAACACCAGAAATGGTTGAGCTGTTAGATGCTAACCTTGCTCATTATGCCAGTATCATGAAAAACCAGTTAGGCGTCGATGTCATTGATCTCCCTGGTGCTGGCGCGGCAGGCGGTCTAGGCGCGGCACTTGTTGGCCTGTTAAATGCGGAGCTTCGCCCTGGTATTAACATCGTAATGGACGCCGTCAATTTAGATGAAATAGTCTCAGATGCTGATCTTGTGATTACAGGAGAGGGGCGCATTGATAGCCAAACCATTCATGGCAAAACACCGATTGGTGTCGCTCGCACAGCCAAAAAACATAAACTGCCTGTCATCGGTATTGCCGGCTGTCTAGCCAGTGATTGTGGTGTGGTTCATGAGCATGGTATCGACGCGGTATTTGCGGTAGTGAACCGTTCAGTAGACTTGCCGACAGCTTTGGCTGAAGCGGCTGAAAATATTGAACTTACTGCTCGCAATGTTGCAGCAATGTATACGATTAAGCACTAATCGAGCTCTCTGTAAGCTAAAAGCAATTTTCGCTGTATGCTAAAAGCAATTAAGGCCGCTATTCACAGCGGCCTTAATTATATTTACAACAAAATCAGACGTTACGCAGGCTCTTGGAAGATAACCGTGTCTGCTTTTTCCGTGTACTGACCCATTTTATGGAAGTTCAGGTAACGGTATGTATCAGCAGCGGTTGCATTAATCTTCTCAGCGTACTCTAAGTACTCTTCTTTCGTTGGGATGCGACCTAGAATCGCGCCAACAGCAGAAAGCTCAGCAGAAGCCAGATAAACGTTCGCGCCATTACCTAAGCGGTTCGGGAAGTTACGCGTTGACGTCGACATAACCGTCGAAGCATCAGCAACACGAGCTTGGTTACCCATACATAGTGAACAGCCAGGAGTTTCGATACGTACCCCAGCACGACCGAAGATGCCGTAGTAGCCTTCTTCTGTCAGTTGGTCTTTATCCATCTTCGTTGGCGGAGCCACCCATAGGCGAGTATTTAGCGAGCCGTTAAACTCTTCTAGCATCTTACCAGCGGCACGGAAGTGGCCGATGTTGGTCATACAAGAACCGATGAACACTTCTTGAATCTCTGTGCCTTGAACGTCAGATAGAAGACGAGCATCATCTGGATCGTTTGGTGCACATAGGATTGGTTGATCGATATCAGCAAGGTCAATCTCGATAACGTGCGCGTATTCCGCATCTGAATCAGCAGACAGCAACTCAGGGTTAGCTAGCCACTCTTCCATTGCTGTAATACGACGCTCAATCGTACGAACATCACCGTAACCTTCAGCGATCATCCACTTCAGCATCACGATGTTCGAGTTCAAGTACTCAGAGATAGACTCTTCAGAAAGCTTAACGGTACAACCTGCAGCAGAACGCTCAGCAGATGCATCAGAAAGCTCAAATGCTTGCTCAACAGATAAGTGCTCAACACCTTCAATTTCTAGTACACGACCAGAGAATTCGTTGATCTTACCGGCTTTCTCTACCGTTAGTAGGCCTTGCTTGATGCCGTAAAGAGGAATGGCATGTACTAGGTCACGTAGCGTGATACCCGGTTGCATTTCACCTTTAAAGCGAACCAAGATAGATTCAGGCATATCAAGAGGCATAACGCCTGTTGCTGCAGCAAATGCTACCAAGCCAGAACCCGCAGGGAATGAAATACCTAGAGGGAAACGAGTATGCGAGTCACCACCTGTACCTACAGTATCAGGAAGAAGCATACGGTTTAGCCATGAGTGGATAACGCCATCACCCGGACGAAGTGAAACACCCGCACGATTCATGATGAAATCAGGTAGCGTATGGTGAGTGTTTACATCGACTGGTTTAGGGTATGCCGATGTGTGACAGAAAGACTGCATTACAAGGTCTGCAGAGAAACCAAGACACGCCAGATCTTTAAGCTCATCACGAGTCATAGGACCGGTCGTATCTTGAGAACCGACTGTCGTCATTTTAGGTTCACAGTACTGACCAGCACGAACACCTTCAACGCCACATGCTTTACCAACCATCTTCTGAGCTAGCGTGTAGCCTTTATCAGATGCAGATGGATCGATTGGTTTAGCAAACAGATCCGTTTCAGCTAGACCTAGAGCGTCACGAGCACGACCCGTTAGACCACGACCGATGATCAGTGGAATACGGCCACCAGCACGCACTTCATCAAGAAGTACTTTGCTTAGCTCAAAGTTTGAAATCACAGAACCGTTCTTGTGAACAACACCTTCGTACGGGTAGATATCAATGATATCGCCCATGTTCATGTCTTGTACGTTCAGTTCAATGGGTAGTGCGCCTGAATCTTCCATTGTGTTGTAGAAGATTGGTGCAATTTTACCACCAAGACAAACACCGCCAGTACGCTTGTTTGGTACGAATGGGATATCTTCACCCATGAACCAAAGTACTGAGTTTGTTGCCGATTTACGTGAAGAACCTGTACCAACAACATCACCAACGTAAGCCAGTGGAATGCCATCTTTTTGCATTTCTTCAATTTGTTTGATTGGACCAACGCTACCCTGTTCATCAGGAGTAATGCCATCACGTTCCATCTTCAGCATCGCTTTCGCGTGTACTGGGATGTCAGGACGTGACCATGCATCAGGCGCTGGAGATAGGTCATCGGTGTTCGTTTCACCAGTGACTTTAAATACTTTTACTGTGATTTTTTCTGCTACTTTATCTTTCGCTGTAAACCATTCAGCATCAGCCCAAGATTGAAGTACTTGTTGTGCAGCAGCATTGCCAGCTTTCGCTTTCTCTTCTACGTCATAGAACGCATCGAACATCAGTAGAGTATGAGATAGCGCTTTAACAGCGATTGGAGCAAGCTCAGCATCGTCTAGTAGAGATACTAGAGATTCGATGTTGTAACCGCCTTGCATGGTACCAAGCAGTTCTGCAGCTTTTGCTTTGCTTACTAGTGGCGAAGCTACTTCACCTTTAGTGATAGCCGTAAGGAAGCCAGCTTTTACGTAAGCAGCTTCATCTACACCCGGTGGAATGCGATTTTCTAGTAGGTCAAGAATGATTTCTTCTTCACCTTGAGGTGGATTCTTCAGAAGTTCAACTAGGCCAGCTACCTGCTCAGCATCTAGTGGTTTTGGAACAACTCCTTCGGCAGCACGTTCTTCGACGTGTTTACGGTAGGCTTCAAGCACGACTTTTTTCCTCTCATTGCGGTTCACTTCTTACCTTCATAATTGTTAGTAAAATAAAGAAGTGAACATCCTTGGAAACTTGGCTCTCCATTGCCATTTTTGTCATTCAATTTGTATTGATGAGCGGCGTCATAGAGGCCAAACTGTGGGCGATAGAATAGCAAATTTAACGTTAAATTAAAATCTTATCATTTTGACCAACATAGCAAGTTAAGACGAAAGTCCCACTATTTTTGCCTAATTACGCAGTTAAACGGCTACTCTACGCATGATTATTTGTAGGAAGTACCGACAATCAAATAGACCGAATCATAGTTATCTTCAGTTCGGCCATAAGCCAAAATGATCGGTCCTATTGGCGAATCAACACCAGCAAAAACAGAACCTGCGGTGTACATTGGTGCTTCATCAATGGTTAAATCATTGTTCGACCAAACACCACCATGTTCTATGGATGCACCTACGTAGAACGGTGATTTAAAGAGGCCGAAGTCATTTTCAAACCACTTATAACGATAGATAAGGCTGGTGTAGGCCAAGTTCTGACCTATCATACTATTCCTTGGAATACCTGACAGGTTTAAGAAGCCACCAAGCTCTTTGGGGTCGATTGGAAAAACAGAGTTTTTACTTTCTACAATTCCGTAATCCAGCTTTGCGACTAAAGTATGCTTCTCAATACTCTTTGCTGCCATGAAATTAGCCGAAAACTCATAAACCGTATCACTCTCAGACGTTAAATCCGATTCACCAAGAGAGCTGTCATTATCAAAATCATCATGAGAAACGAGGTACTCTAAATCGACAAAGTAACCCTTGGTCGGTAAGCTGAAATTATCCAAAGTATCCAGTCGGTAACCCATGAAGCCACCAATACGCTTGTAGCCACCACTGCCCAATGAAGGTAACGAAGAAACCTCAACATCCCCATCTGTATAACGAACACCAAATGTCAGCTCCTGCCACAAGGTTGGTTGATAGCCTAATGCCAATTCACCGACATATTCACTATACGTCATAGGGAGATAATCTTTCGTTACGTCCAGTGTCGGTTCTTCAATATCATCAATATCTGCGGGTAGGTTTCTGTTCTCTTTGCTGTAAACAACCGATGCAGAAGTGAACAGTTTTTGACTCGAAAAGAAGGGCGAGTAAAGTTCCGCTTCAATTCGTTTGTCAGTACCCATCTCGACGTTAGTTCTTAGCTCTGCACCATGCTTATTAATATCGGTAAAGTTGGCTGAGACACCGATCGAGTACTGACTGGTAGTAGAGAAATCATCTTCAAGAAAGAATCGAAAGTTGAGGTAGTTTGGGCCCCAAGACTTTTCGTTCACATCGACTTGAAGTTGATCTTCACCGTCAACGTTGTCAAATTCATAAGTGACCAACTCAAATCTATCCAGTGCATAGAGATCTTTCACTTTAGATTCGATTTCACTGGTTTTCAAAACCTCACCAGAATCGAGATTTAAGCGGTTTTCGATCAACTTATCTGAATAGTGGGTGTTGTTGTTGATGACAACCCTATCGACGACAGTCTTATCGCCATGTTTCAGCTGTCTGCGTGCTTTTTGTTTGTCCTCGATATAATGCTGATAATCGGCATTTGAGAGCGATAGCTTAGAAAGTTCATCAGTATGCTGCTTAGCGGCTTCATAGCCCGCGAGGAAAGCCGATGGCATTTTATCAAAGTCAGTCGTCTCCATTTGCCCAACATCAGGACGTAGGAAAACATCATCATCCGTCAGTGTTTCAGCTTGCTCTTGAGTGCTGCGTTGGACCAGATAATTAGAGAGTTGATCAGCTGCCGCTAGAAAATTCGTGAAATCTTCTTTGCCTTTGTAATTGGTACTGATATCCACCGCAATGACAATGTCCGCGCCCATAGCTCTGGCAACGTCGACTGGCATATTATTGGTGACACCACCATCAACCAGCATTCGGCCATCTAATTCATAAGGGGGAAGCGCGCCGGGAACTGACATACTGGCCATCATCGCATCAACAAGGTGACCATGGTCGATGACCACCTCTTCAAGCTCAATAATGTCGGTTGCGACTGAACGGTAGGGAATAGCAAGATGGTCAAAAGAGTCGAGTGGAGATAGGTTACCTGTGGTTTCACGCAGAATACGCAACATGTTCTGACCTTGAACCACCCCTTTCCTAGCTTTGATTTCGCCCCAACCTAAACCGAGATCGGTGTTCAGTTGGTAACGGTCTTCATATTCTTTGTCACGTACTCGGCGATCACTACGGTTAACACGATCACGGTAGCCGCGATTCCAATCAACCGTATAAATAAAACTTTCAATCTCATCAGCACTCATCCCTGTCGCATAAAGCCCACCAACGTAAGAACCCATGCTAGTACCAGTAATGTAATCAACCGGAATTTGCATCTCTTCTAGCGCTTTAAGTACACCAATGTGAGCCGCTCCTTTGGCTCCTCCACCAGCAAGCACAACAGCAACGGTTGGTCTTTTATGAGCTTGTCCAGCTTGCTGAGATTGTTCCACCGGTGTCACAGTCGATGCAAACAGCTGAAAACTGATCACAGTACCGACAATGCCTAAGCTGCTCACTATCCAACGAGAAATCATTATTTAAACTATCCTTGTCATTCTTTTCTTTTACGACTTTACCACTGAAAAAGCTTTTTTAGCCACTGTTTTGGTTGACTTTCACAACCCTTTTTAATGTTTCCATTCTCATCCCAAACCGGCAGTTTAACCGTACCATCACAGTCAAACTCTAAAGCCCCTTGAGAAGTTCGAGTAAAACTTGCCGTCGTAATGCCATTCGGCCAAGGCAACAGTAACTGCTCTGGAGTTCGATGCTTCAGATAATCGGCATAAACACGTAGCGCACCACTAGAGCCCGTGAGTTTAGTCGGCTTATTATCATCGCGCCCTAGCCAGATGGTAGTGACTTCGCGACCATCAACACCCACGAACCAACTGTCTCGGCTGTCATTACTGGTGCCCGTTTTACCGGCTAATCCTGCCCATGCAAACTGACCTTGTAGGAAACGCCCCGTACCTTCAGACACGCCACGTTTCATCGCATACGTTGTCAACCAAGCCGCTTGCTGGTCAACGCTTTGTGATACTCGAGGGATCGACTGATACAGAACCTCACCATCGTTATCAACAACTGAACGAAGCGCAGACAAAGGTGCGATACGGCCAGAGTTGGTGATGGTTTGGTACATCTGCGCTACCTGAAATGGGGTCAATGAGAATGACCCCAAAAACATTGATGGCACTGGACGAATTTCGTTTTTATCGACACCCAGTTTTCCAATCGTATCCGAAACGCTATCAATACCTAACTGCATGCCCAAACGAACCGTTGGTACGTTGTAAGACTTAGAAAGCGCCACATACAAGGGCACATCGCCACGGAACTTACGATCGAAGTTTCTCGGGCTCCACACGCTACCTTTACTGCCTTTCAAGCTCAGTGGCGTGTCTTTCAATGTTGTCGCCAACGTGTACTTCTGAGGCTGCTCTAGTGCGGTTAAGTAAATTGCAGGCTTGACCAAAGAACCAATTGGGCGACTCGCGTTCAAGGCACGGTTAAAGCCATCGTAGCCAGTACGCTTACCACCGACCATCGCCCGGATTTCACCGGTATTTCTATCCACGGCAATAGCTGCTGCTTCCAGCTTATTACCTGCGGTTTTCGATAAATCAGGCACCTTACGAGCAATCGACTTCTCTAACTTGTCTTGAGATACCGGATCCAGAGAGGTAAAGACTCGAATCCCTTTTTTCGCCTCAAATCGATCGCCGACATACTTCTTAAGCTCAATGTTTACTTGTTGGAAATAAGCGGGCTGACGGCTAGCAATGCGTGGGTTGTCTTGAATATCCAAATCACGACTCGCCGCCTCTTCGTATTGTCGCGGAGTTAAGATGTCTTGTTGCATCAATAAGCGAAGAACCAGATCGCGTCGAGTCTTAGCACGCTCAGGATAGCGAACCGGATTGTAATACGACGGTCCTTTCACCATACCCACCAGCAGTGCTAGCTGATCGATGCGCAGCTCTTGAATAGGTTGACCAAAATACAAACGAGACGCTAAACCGAAGCCATGAATCGCTTGCCCACCATTCTGTCCAAGATAAACCTCATTTAAGTAAGCCTCTAGGATACGGTCTTTGCTGTAACGATGGTCTAAGATAAGTGCAATGTAGGCTTCACGAACCTTACGCCACAATGTACGTTCACTGGACAGGAACAGGTTTTTTGCCAACTGTTGTGTCAGCGTACTACCACCTTGTACCGTTCGCCCAGCTTTGACGTTAACGACCATTGCACGAGCGATGGCCAGTGGCGACACACCATCGTGTTGATAGAAGTTTCGGTCTTCGGTTGCCAGTAAGGCATCAACCATCACTTCTGGGAACTGATTGCGTTTTAAGAACAGGCGCTGCTCATCGTTACTTTTCTCAAGCATGCCAAGCATTTTCGGTTCAACACGCAAGTAGCCCATGTCGCCTTTCTTCTCCAGCGACTGAATGCGAGTTAATTCGTTACCATTGAAGTGCAGCATCACATGACGATCCGCTTCCGGTCCATCAACAAACTCGAACGGACGACGAATCATTTCAATCTTGGTCGAAGAAGAAGAGTATTCGCCTGGGTGACGAGGCGCGTTCACCTTACGGTAATTAAGTACATCGAGCTCATTCTTAACCTGAACCAAACTCACCGGAGTTCCCGGAGACAGGTCTAGCACTCGCGCATAAACCACGGTTGGCAAATCAAACAGCTGACCTTCAAAGCGCTGTTTGACCACAGAATCAAGATAAATACCGACGAACAACAGCAATGCCGCAAGCGCTAAGCCCGCTTTCCAAGAAATGCCCCATAGGATCTTCAACCAACCTCTTTTGCCAGATTTCTTAACCTTAGGTTTGGTCTTTTTCGCAGCCGCTCTTGGTTTTCTTGGCTTGGCTTTGGTCGCTGGTGACTTCTTTGCTGGCGCTTTTTTAGGTGGTGCCTTTTTTGGCGTTAACATTTTGGTCATCATCGATTCAACTGTCGTTTAGTTTTAGTGGTTGCTACATGGTTAGCAGGGTCATCCGGCCAAGGATGTTTTGGGTAACGGCCCTTCATCTCTTTTTGTACTTCTTTGTACGCGCCAGCCCAAAAGCCAGCTAAATCTTGAGTAATTTGTAGTGGTCGCTGTGCTGGAGAAAGGAGCTCAAGCACTACTTTTTTACGCCCTTGCGCGATCAATGGCGAGTCTTGTTCGCCAAAGACTTCCTGCATTCGCACTGAGATCACTGGTTCAGATTGATATTGATAACGAATGGCCTTCTTGCTGCCTGTTGGCATCAGATAGTGCGTTGGCAACCATTGGTCGATTTCTTGATTCAAAGGCCAACCAAGATAAGCCGACAATGCTTGCTCAATCGAAACACTAGACAGTCCTTTTGCCGACTTAATGCCATTCAGATAGGGAGATAGCCACTCATCAAGGTGTTCAATCAAACTCGCATCGTCCATCGCTGGCCAATCATGCTCAGGCATCCAAAGCTCTGCACTGCGTACACGCTCAACCAACTGCTTAGCCGAAGCTGTCCAATTTAAGCGATCCAACCCACATCGAGCGACATAATTGAGCAGCGCTTGGCTCGCCTGATTCGCATCGGGATCAGGTAAAGCTTTGGTGCTGATAATCAACTTGCCCAGAGATACACGCTGCTCAGCAACTAAACGGCCACGTTTCTCATCCCAATCGGCGTAATCGGAACGCACAAACAGTTTTGGAAATTCAGCTTCTAACTGTGCGATATCAACCGCGGTGGCTAAGAAAATCTGACTGGCTCGCCCTGTGCTGCGCATCAAATCAATCACTACGATATAGTTATTGTTCGCCAGTGGATCATCATCACGAACCTCAGCACCGTGGCCATTCGCCAAAAGGAAAGCACTGCTGGTCGCGCTTCTCACTTGTGCAATCCGGTCTGGGAAGGCAAAACAAAGCACTAATGGTAGCAATGATTCGTCAGCTTGTGACAAATCTAAGTGATGATTGAGTTTGCTCGCGAGACTTTTCGCTCGCTGCATCACAACGCTATTTTTGGAATGTTTTCTTTGCTTAAGTCGATGCAAAGAGTGTTGAATATCCGTCACATTGCGCTCCGGCTCTTCCAGCAAAGCAGCAGCAACAATCGCGACATTCAACAGAGCAGGACTACCTTGCTGCGCTTTAACCAACATGCTGGCAATACGAGGCTCTAGACCTAAACGTTGGACCTGTTTTCCTAATGCCGTAAATTGACCATTATCGTCTAACAATTCAAGAGTCTGTAAGAGTTGCTTGGCTTGCCCGATAGAAGCTTTGGGTGGAACGTCTAACCATTGCAGTTCATCAGCACTCGCAGCGCCCCATTGCGTCAATTCAGACACCAGCGAAGACAAATCAGAATGAAGAATTTCAGGTTCTGGTATAGCTGGTTGCTGCATCAGCTGCGTTTCGCTGTACAAACGAACGCACAAGCCCTCTTCAATTCGTCCCGCACGGCCCGCTCGTTGTTCAGCTGAAGATTGCGAGATTTTCACTTGCTCAAGCTTAGTAATACCGGTTTTCAGATCGAACTTCGCCACACGTTCAAGCCCAGAATCAACCACCAATCGAATACCTTCAATCGTCAAAGAAGTCTCAGCAATATTGGTCGCTAACACCACCTTTCGACGCCCTTTCTCTGATGGCGCGATCGCTTTCTGCTGTTGAGAAAAGCTGAGTTGCCCATACAGAGGACACACATCGATATCATTGGCGAATTGTTCTAGTTGAGATTCCACCTGCTTAATCGCAGAAACGCCCGGCAAAAAGGCCAGAAGTGAGCCTGACTCTTTCTCCATCAGAGAGCGAATCACGTTAGCCATTTTAGGGGCTAGATATTCATTTGCGTTAAGAGGCTGATAACGGAAATCGACCGGAAAGGTGCGACCTTGTGATTCAACGTATTTGGCATTCGGCAGCAAAGTTTGCAGAGCTTGTTGATCTAAAGTTGCCGACATCACTACCACTTTCAGATCGTCACGCAACGCCTCTTGGATCTCTAAGCTAAACGCCAATGCGGTATCGGCGTGAATACTGCGCTCGTGAAATTCATCAAAGATCACCATATCAACCCCAGTTAATTCAGGGTCGGTTTGGATCATTCTTGTCATGATCCCTTCAGTAACAATCTCTAAGCGAGTCGCACTGCTGCTTTTAGATTCACCACGAACTCTAAAGCCAATGCTCTCTCCCACCTTTTCTCCCAATTGGCTCGCTAAGTAAGTAGCAATATTCCTTGCAGCCAAACGCCTCGGTTCAAGCATGATGATTTTGCCTTGAACGGCGTTGGTCTTAACTAACTGTAAAGGGAAGAATGTTGACTTACCCGCACCGGGAGCGGCCTTTAGAATAAGTTGAGTGTGTGTTTCTACGCCAGCGAGCAGATCTGGCATCACAGCTTCTATGGGCAGTTGTGGCAATGGGAGAACCTTGTGGTGTAATGTTGGCAACATTGTACATAAAAACCTACCTGTCTAAATAAGTAATATGCACTTCAATCCTCCATTAGAGCCAGCGACTCTTATTAAACGCTATAAACGCTTTCTCACTGACATCCAACTTCCAGACGGTAGCGAGCGCACTATCCACTGCGCTAACACTGGAGCAATGACAGGATGTGCGACTCCTGGCAATACGGTGTGGTACTCAACCTCCGATAATGCAAAAAGAAAGTACCCAAACAGCTGGGAGATCTCAGAAACAGACAAAGGTCATCGTATTTGTGTAAATACTGCGCGGGCAAACCAGCTAGCGGTGGAAGCAATTGAAAATGGGACTATAGTTGAACTCTTAGGTTATAACGCGTTACGAACCGAAGTGAAATATGGCAGCGAGAATAGTCGCATTGATATTCTGCTTGAAGATAACGAAAAGCCGCCTTGCTATATCGAAGTGAAAAGCGTCACTTTGCTCGACGAGCTAGAAACGTCAACTAAAGGGCAAGGTTTTTTCCCTGATGCGGTCACAACCAGAGGCCAAAAACATCTGCGTGAACTCACAGAAATGGTCGAATCTGGAAATAGAGCCGTACTTTTATTCACTGTTTTACATTCAGGTATTGAAAAAGTGTCTGCGGCACACCATATAGACGCCAAATATTCGTTATTACTAAAACAAGCACAAGACGCTGGAGTTGAAGTGCTTTGCTATAAAGCAGAGCTCAGCAGTACTCAAATACAACTAAAACAAGCTGTTGAATTTATCAATAGCTAAGCAAAGATGCTGAACTAATCACATTGATTGCAAGTTTGAATAAGAGTATTTGCCACCATTCGTTCTTTCTGCTATAGATACCCGCCTTAAAATTAGCTGCTTTGCAGTTGACTAGGTGTAAATAGGAGATGCTGTATGCCAGAATCTAAGAAAAAAGCGCTAGGCATCCTAGCCATCGCAGGTGTTGAACCGTACCAAGAGAAGCCAGGTGAAGAGTACATGTCACCTGAGCAAACGGAACATTTTACAAAAATTTTAGCAGCTTGGCGCAACCAGCTCAGGGAAGAAGTTGATCGTACTGTGCACCACATGCAGGACGAAGCAGCGAATTTCCCAGACCCAGTTGACCGTGCTTCTCAAGAAGAAGAATTCAGCTTAGAGTTACGTAACCGTGACCGTGAACGTCGTCTTATCAAAAAAATTGAGAAGACATTAGACAAGATCGAAGAAGACGATTTCGGCTTCTGTGATTCTTGCGGTATCGAGATTGGCATTCGTCGCCTTGAAGCTCGTCCAACTGCTGATCTTTGTATTGACTGTAAAACACTTGCAGAGATCAAAGAAAAACAGATGCAAGGTTAATTCTTGCAGATGTAAAGAAAGGGAGCCTTGGCTCCCTTTTTTGTTTGTTATCCAAGCGAAGTATTTCACACGCTTGATAGTAAATAGCAGCTTTAAGCCTTAGTTCTAGGCATTAAAGCTCTTGTCAAACGTCTTAAGAATCGGCTACTGCGGTACCATTTAGATTAGGTTGTTCACTCATGAATTATATCGGGCGCTTTGCACCATCACCGTCAGGTCCTCTTCATTTTGGCTCACTTGTTGCTGCTCTTGGTAGCTACTTTCAAGCGAAATCTAACCAAGGAAAATGGTTAGTTCGTATGGAAGACCTCGACCCACCAAGAGAAATGGCCGGCGCTGCAGACCTCATTCTTAAGACGCTTGAGGCTTACCATCTATTTTGGGATGGTGAAGTCGTCTATCAAAGCCAACGTCATGACTTGTATCAAGCTCAAATCGATCAATGGGTTGCTGACAATCAAGCCTACTACTGCCAATGCACCCGCAAGCAGATAAAGGCTTTGGGCGGCTTTTACAATGGTCACTGTCGAGATGTAGGCCTAATCGATTCAGGTGAACAGGCGGTGCGCTTGTGCATGGACTTTCCAGTGGAGTCCTTTGATGATGTTCGCCACGGCACCATTCAAATCCCTAAAGCACTAGCTGAAGAAGATTTTATTATTAAACGCAGAGATGGATTGTTTGCCTATAACTTGGCCGTTGTTCTTGATGACATCGACCAAGGAGTAACAGAAGTCGTAAGAGGCGCAGACCTGATAGAACCAACAGGTCGACAAATCAGTTTGTATAAGACGCTCAAGCAAAAAACAGTGAGCTACTTGCACTTACCATTGGCAACCGATGGCTTGGGGAATAAACTGTCAAAACAGAACCATGCCACCGCGATAGATCTAGACAACCCAAAACCAACGTTACTCAACGCGATGCGATTCTTAGGTTTTGATATCCCGACGGCCCTTTATGAGGCTTCAATGGATGAGATTTTATTGTGGGGCTGCCAACAATGGAACGTCAGTCAGTTACCTGATAGTTTACAAAAAGAGCACTGTAATTAGCTCGAAACTCACGGCAAATAGCAAAAACGACACATAAAAATGCCATAACCAACCACTGTGGTTAAGCAGACGATGTTCTCAAATGGCTCGCGCTAAGCTATTATTAGCCGCAATTAAACTCTGCACTACCACTTTGGACTAAGAGAAAAACAAAGTTGGCGATACCTACTTTGTTCTAAACTAATGAATACAAACGACAATACCCCAAGCGAACAACGCGGATTCCACGAATTAGCTCTGAATATTTATACTCGTCAAGAGCACAATATTTCACGCAAGCAGATCAGCGACAACGCACTAAAAGTGCTATATCGCCTGAATGGTGCGGGTTTTGACGCATTTCTAGTCGGTGGTGGTGTGCGCGATATCTTATTAGGCTCTCAGCCAAAAGATTTTGATATTGCGACCAACGCAACGCCAGAGCAGATCAAACACCTCTTCAGAAACTGTCGCCTTATCGGTCGCCGTTTCCGCTTGGCACATATCATGTTTGGTCGCGACATCATTGAAGTGGCAACTTTCCGTGGTCACCACCAAGAACCATCGAAGAACGTTTCTGCACAATCGAAAGAAGGCATGCTACTTCGCGATAACGTGTACGGCAGTGTTGATGAAGATGCAGAGCGTCGTGATTTCACAATCAACGCGATGTACTACAACATTGCAGACTACAGCATCCACGATTACGCGGGTGGTGTAGAAGATTTAGAAGATAAACTGATCCGCCTGATTGGCGATCCAGAAACGCGTTACCGCGAAGACCCAGTGCGTATGCTACGTGCAATGCGCTTCGCCGCTAAACTGGATTTCGACATCGAAGAAGACACGGCTGACCCGATTGAAGAGTTAGCTCACCTTCTAAGAGATATCCCAGCAGCGCGCCTTTACGAAGAGTCTCTGAAATTACTGCAATCAGGTCACGGTTTAGAAACCTACCACTTGATGCGCGAGTACAATCTATTCCAACAGATGTTCCCAGCGGTAGCGGAGCACTTCACCGAAGATTACGACTCACACACAGAGCAGATGCTTGATTTGGTTCTCGATTCAACCGACCTTCGCATCGAAGATGGTAAGCGAGTAAACCCAGCATTCATGTTCGCAGCGATGCTTTGGTACCCAATGAACAAGCTGGCAGACAAACTTGTCGCTGAACAGGGTATGGCACACTACGATGCGATCATGGAAGCGAGTAACATCATTCTAGATCAGCAAGTAAAGTCTATTGCGATTCCTCGTCGTCACACAGCAACCATTCGCGAAGTTTGGCAACTGCAACTTCGACTGCCTCGTCGCAACGGTAAACGCGCTGTTCGTCTAATGGAATTAAACAAATTCCGTGCAGGCTACGATTTCCTAGAAATGCGTGGTGAGATTGAAGGTGGCGAAACCAAAGAGTTAGCAAAATGGTGGGAGCGTTATCAGACTGCAGGTCGTAACATGCGTCAAGCAATGGCTAACGACGTTGCAGCACCATCAAAGTCAGGCCATCGTCGCCGTAAGACTTACCGAAACAAAAAGAGTAAGCAATCAGAATGATAACTGCTTACATTGCGGTCGGCAGCAACCTTGCCGACCCAGTTAGCCAAGCAAATTTGGCTATCGAAACGCTAAAAAGCCTACCGCGATCAACGTTTATTGCGACCTCTCAGCTATATAGTAGCACTCCAATGGGACCGCAAAATCAACCAGACTACATCAACGCGGTAGTCGCTATCCAAACCGAATTAACGCCAATTGAACTGCTTGATTGCACTCAAAAGATCGAACTAGAGCAAGGGCGCGTCCGTAAAGACGAACGTTGGGGACCAAGAACCTTGGATCTCGACATTGTGCTATACGGCAATGAGGTGATCGATTCAGAGCGCTTAATCGTTCCTCATTATGGAATGAAAGAACGAGAGTTTGTACTCTACCCGCTTGCTGAAATCGCACCAAGTTTACAACTCCCTGATGGGACTGAGCTGACAGAACTACTGAAAATAGTAGATAAGAACGGGCTCAATGTTTGGCAACAATAGCCAAGCGCATTAAGGAAAACCAATGAAAAAAGTAACCATTAACGACCTGATCAAATGCAAACGTGAAGGCCGTAAATTTGCGACTTCGACAGCTTATGATGCGAGCTTTGCTCAATTATTCGAAAGCCAAGAAATGCCAGTTCTGCTTGTCGGTGATTCACTGGGTATGGTTTTACAAGGCCATAACGATACATTACCAGTAACCGTTGAAGACATTGCTTACCATACTCGCTCAGTGCGTGCTGGTAGCCCAAATTGTCTTCTTATGGCTGACATGCCTTTCATGAGCTACGCGACGCCAGAACAAGCTTGTGAGAGCGCAGCGACTTTGATGCGTGCTGGTGCGAACATGGTAAAAATCGAAGGCGGAAGCTGGTTGGTTGATACTGTGAAGATGCTAACAGAACGTGCAGTACCAGTATGTGCACACTTAGGCTTGACGCCCCAGTCTGTGAACATTTTTGGTGGTTACAAGATTCAAGGTCGTGACGACGAGCAAGCCGACAAAATGGTTGCTGACGCGTTAGCACTGCAAAACGCAGGCGCTCAAATCGTTCTACTTGAATGTGTGCCAGCTTCATTGGCAAAACGAATTACAGAAGCTTGTGACGTACCGGTTATCGGTATCGGCGCAGGTAATGTTACCGATGGTCAGATCTTGGTTATGCATGACATGTTCGGTATTTCTGCGAACTACATGCCGAAGTTCTCTAAGAACTTCCTAGCAGAAACAGGTGATATGCGTAAGGCAGTAGCTCTATACAAAGAAGAAGTAGAGAGCGCGCGCTTCCCTGATGAAGCTCATACAATCGCTTAGGAGTAAGTATGCAAACTTTTGCTGAAATAGCGGCTCTTCGTGAGCAGATTAAACAGTTTAAGCGTGATGGACGTACGGTTGCTTTTGTACCGACAATGGGAAACCTGCATGAAGGCCACCTGACTCTGGTAAAGAAAGCTCGTGAACTGGCCGACATCGTTGTGGTAAGCATCTTTGTAAACCCAATGCAGTTTGACCGTGCAGACGACCTAAACAACTACCCTCGAACGTTAGAAGCAGATTTAAGCAAACTAACAGGTGAAGGGGTTGAGCTAGTATTTACACCAACGCCAGAGGTGATGTACCCAGATGGATTAGACAAGCAGACGTTTGTTGAGGTCCCTGGCATATCTCACATGCTTGAAGGTGCCTCTCGTCCAGGTCACTTCCGTGGTGTATCAACCATTGTCACTAAACTGTTTAATATCGTTCAGCCAGACTTTGCATGCTTCGGCGAGAAAGACTTTCAGCAACTTGCTGTTATTCGCCAGATGACCACTGATTTAGCATTAGACATTGAAGTTGTCGGCGTTGCGACCGTTCGTGAAATGGATGGTTTGGCAATGAGCTCTCGCAATAGCAACCTAACGATTGACGAGCGCCAACGAGCGCCCGTTTTAGCGCGTACTATGCGCTGGATCAGCAGCGCTATTCGTGGTGGTCGCGATGATTACGCATCAGTGATTGAAGATGCTACTGACCAGCTACGCGCTGCAGATCTTCAACCTGACGAAATCTTCATTTGTGATGCTAAAACTCTGCAAGCGATCACTTCAGAATCAACTCAAGCAGTGATTCTAATGTCGGCTTTCCTAGGTAAGACGCGTCTTATCGATAACCAAGTTCTCGATTTGGTAACGGAAACCAAAGAAGAAGTGAAAGAAGAAACGACTGAATAGTCGGCTTCTGCTCTTAACGCAAAACAAAAAAAGGTCGATGTTATATCGACCTTTTTCTTTACCTGTTACTTAGATGAACCAAAGGTTAGCTACGTAAGCCAATACCCTTTGTCACTAGGTAGTGTGCAATGCCATACAACAGCACGATAAACACACCTAGTACGCCAAACGACGTCACGATCCCCACATCAGACACACCCAAGAAGCCATATCTGAACGCGTTAACCATGTACACGATAGGGTTCAACTTCGATACACCTTGCCAGAATTCAGGCAATAGACTGATCGAGTAGAACACACCACCAAGGTACGTCAGCGGCGTTAAGATAAAGGTTGGGATAATAGAGATATCATCAAACGTGCGTGCGAATACCGCGTTAATCAAGCCACCCAAAGCGAATACTACCGACGTTAAAAATACCGTCGCAATAATCACGCCCCAATGGTCAACTTGTAAGTCGACAAAGAACAACGACACGAAGGTTACTATGGTACCCACTAACAAGCCACGAACCACACCACCCATTACGAAGCCGGCGATAATCACGTAGTTAGGAACAGGCGCTACAAGCAGCTCTTCAATGTTCTTCTGGAACTTGGCACTAAAGAACGATGAAGCAACGTTGGAATATGAGTTGGTGATCACCGACATCATGATCAGACCGGGAACAATGTATTCCATGTAGCTAAAGCCGTTCATTTCACCAATACGCGCACCAATCAGGTTACCGAAGATGATGAAGTAAAGCGTCATGGTAATCGCTGGCGGCACCAGAGTCTGCACCCAGATACGAGTAAAGCGATTGATCTCTTTGGTCAACAAACTGCAGAAAGCGGTCCAATATAGGCTGTACATATTATTTACTCCCCTCACGGACGATACTCACAAATAGCTCTTCTAGACGGTTTGCTTTGTTACGCATAGAGAGGACTTTAACCTGTTGCTCGCTCAATTGAGCAAAGATGGTATTCAAACCTAGGTTCTTGTCGATTTCGATTTCTAGCGAGCCATTGACCATCACTTGGCTATTCACGCCTTCAAGCTTAGGTTCAGTCGTGCCCTCTTCCAGATCCAGAATAAAGGTCTCAGCACTCAATTTGCCCAACAGCGCTTTCATTGTTGTGTTCTCAATCAGCTCACCGCGATTGATGATACCAATGTTGCGACACAGCATTTCTGCTTCTTCTAGGTAGTGCGTGGTCAAGATAATGGTAATGCCCTGCTTCTCATTGATCTCTTTTAGGAATTCCCACATTGAACGACGTAGTTCAATATCAACGCCTGCTGTCGGTTCATCAAGGATCAACAAATGAGGTTCATGCATCAATGCACGCGCGATCATCAAACGACGCTTCATACCACCAGACAAGTTACGCGCGCGTTCGCCACGCTTTTCCCACAGATCGAGTTGAGATAGGTACTTTTTCGCTCGCTCTTTCGCTAATGCTTTTGGCACGCCGTAATAACCCGCTTGTTGCAGCACGATCTGTTCAACGGTTTCAAACGGGTTAAAGTTAAACTCTTGAGGCACAAGGCCTAAGTTCTGCTTCGCCAATTCCAGATCGGTATCAATGTCGTAGCCGAACACTTTAACCTTGCCTGACGTTTTATTTACCAGTGAAGAGATAACACCAATGGTGGTTGATTTACCCGCACCATTGGGACCAAGTAGTGCGTAAAAGTCGCCTTTTTCTACTTGTAAACTAACGCCCTTAAGAGCCTCGAAGCCCCCAGCATAAGTTTTTCTTAATTGCTCAATTTCTAATGCATACATAGAGATAGACTGCCATTTGCTATAGATAAGATGTAGACGGCCGAGCTTGAGGAAGAGAGTAATGCTTAAAACGAACTAGCTGAAAGCTAACCCAAGATTTGTTTACTCGGCCATTTTGCGAACAAGTTTATCGTTGATTGACGATGAATACAAATATCGTGTGAGAGTTTCTTTCGAAAACAAATAAGCGTCTTGGCTACGTGAAGACTAAATCAACGTTCAATAAATATAAAAATGCCGCTAAGTGATTCACTTAACGGCATTAATGATCAGTCTTGAAGTGAGCGTCTATGGCTTATTCATATCAGCTTATTACTGAAAAATTAAACTGACTCAAATTGATGCTCATCTCTGTCGACATAGCTTGTTGCTGCCGTCAGGGCTTCATATCTGAATCGATAAGTGTTGGATTCAGGTACTAGGTCAATCACGTGGAACTTCTCTAGTTGTTGACGAGTATTCTCATTAGGACACAGCAGATACACCTCACACTGCGCATCCAATGCATCTTTAATCGCATTCTCTAGCGCTAGGCCAACAGTGACATCAATCATAGGTACATCTGTCAGGTCTAGAATCATCGCTTCATAGTCAGAGATACTTGAGTGCTGACGTGAAATCGCCTTTGAAACGCTGAATATCATCGGCCCTGATAGGTAGAAGAATAGCACCTTACCATTGGCACTATCGAGTAACTGACGTTCGCTATCAGTCAATGGGATATCGTCTTCATCATCACCATCACTGATCGCCTTAACTTGTCTGGCTTGCTCTCGGCTTAATCTTTCAATAATCAGAATATTCGAGATAAACACACCCAGTCCAACGGCAATAATCAAGTCAACAAACACAGTCAATAGCATCACGCCGTACATCACGCCCATGCCGGCATAGCTAACCTTGTGCGCGCGCTGGATAAAGCTCCAATCTAGGATATTGAAACCAACATACATCGCGATACCAGCCAGCACTGCCATAGGAATCGGTTCTGTTAAACCACCCGCAACCAATACCACGAGCGCAAGTACTAAAGCTCGAATAACACCTGAAAGCGGAGAACGCGCTCCCACCTGAATATTGGTTACAGTCCCCATAGTGGCACCCGCGCCAGGTAGTGCACCAAACAGGCCAGAGATCATATTGGCAATGCCTTGGCCACGAAGCTCTTTGTCTGAGTCATGCTCTTTACGAGTCAATGAATCTCCGATAACCGCGGTCAAAAGCGTATCAATACAACCTAATGTACCAAGCACCAAGGCATCGATAACCATAGTAGTAAACTGTTCAGCGCTGATCGTAGGGATAACGAGGGAAGGTAAACCAGCTGGGATTTCACCAATACGGCGAATAGAGTCGGTATCAAAAATAATGACGGACAAGAGCGTTACAGCCACTAACGCGACCAGTTGAGCAGGCACATACTTACGATACTTAGCGGGGAAGCCAAAAAGAATACCGAGTGTCAGAGCACCTAGAAATAGCTCGCTCACTTTTAAGTTTGCTAGCGTATCAGGTAAAGCAGAGAGCGTGCCCATTACACCACCGGATGGAGCGGCATGCCCTAACAATGGAGACAGCTGCAAGATAATCAGAATAACGCCAATGCCCGACATGAATCCGGAGATCACGCTATATGGCATCAAAGTGACGTATTTTCCTAGCTTTAACGTACCAAGTAATATCTGGAATGCACCGGCCATCATCACGACAGTAAAGGTCATTGCCATACCCGTTTCAGGATATTTAGCAACCATACTCGTCATTACGGCAGTCATGATCACCGTCATCGGGCCGGTAGGTTCAGAAATCAAACTACTCGAACCGCCAAACAATGCTGCAAATAGGCCAACCATAATGGCGCCCCACAAGCCAGCTTCAGCTCCCGCGCCAGAAGCAACACCAAATGCCAATGCTAAAGGTAACGAGATGATGGCTGTAGTTACACCGCCAAACATATCCCCTTTGAGATTGATATCCGTAAAACGACTTCCAAACAAAACACACCTTCCTGATGATGAAATGACAAACCTTATCACTTTAGCAAATGTATCAAGTGTTCAGAAAGTGTTAATTCAATCACATTATTCATGTCTTATAACCGGATTATTGATAGTGGGCTAAGTTTATGATTTTCCGTACTAGAACACGTCAGATGAGTACATTTTGACGCAGTTTTTACGAGATTGAATTTGTAACATTGTGTATAGTTAAGCATCTTAATTGAGGGATGTAAGAAGCAAGATGCCAGAAATAAAACAGCTTTTTGAGAACAATTCCAAATGGTCTGAAGAAATTCGCTCTGAAAGACCTGAGTATTTTACAACGCTTGAAGAGGGTCAAAGCCCTGGTTTTCTATGGATAGGTTGTTCAGATAGCCGAGTTCCAGCCGAGCGCCTGACTGGCTTATATTCTGGAGAACTGTTTGTTCACCGAAACGTGGCCAACCAAGTGGTTCATACAGACCTAAACTGTCTATCTGTTGTTCAGTACGCAGTAGATGTGCTTAAAGTGAAACACATTATTGTCTGTGGTCACTACGGTTGTGGCGGTGTTAACGCGGCGATTGATAACCCTAAACTTGGTCTTATCAACAACTGGTTACTGCACATCCGTGACAATTACCTAAAATACCGCAAGCAAATCGAGGGGCTTCCTCGTGAGCAATGGGGTGACAAGTTGTGCGAAATTAACGTCGCAGAACAGGTTTATAACCTAGGCAACTCAACCATTATGCAGAATGCGTGGGAGCGTGGCCAAGAAGTTGAAATCCACGGTGTGGTTTATGGTATTGGCGATGGCAAGCTGCAAGACCTTGGCGTACGTTGCTCAAGTAACGATACCCTAGAGAACAGTCACTTAGATGCATTAAACAAGATCTTAACGACGCCTCTTCTTAGTCAACAAAGCTAACCCCCTTCTGTAATAAATACAAAAAGCCCGCATCAAGCGGGCTTTTTAATGACTTCTAAACCACAAGCGCAATGATTACTCTTGAGGTACTACCTTACCGATGTACGGTAGGTGACGATATTTTTGTGCGTAGTCGATACCAACACCAACAACGAACTCATCTGGGATTTCAAAACCAATCCACTTTGTATCTACAGTCACTTCACGGCGAGAAGGCTTGTCTAGTAGCGTGCAAATTTCGATAGACTTAGGGCCACGTAGGCTTAGAATCTCTTTCACTTTAGTCAGCGTATTACCCGTATCGATAATATCTTCTACGAGTAGAACGTCTTTACCTTGAATATCATCATCAAGGTCTTTCAAAATACGAACATCACGTGAGCTTTCCATGCCGTTGCCGTAGCTAGACGCGGTCATGAAATCAACTTGGTGCGTTAAATCGATAGCACGAGCAAGATCTGCCATAAAGACAAAAGATCCACGCAATAAGCCAACTAAAACTAGATCTTCACTACCTTTGTAGTGTTCCGTGATCTGTTTGCCTAGTTCGTTCACTCGATCCTGAACTTCTTGCTCAGAGATCATGACTTCAACTGTATGCTTCATACTGCTCTCATTCTATTTGGTGATTGCGACGAATGTTGACAGTTTCGTCAGTTGTGTCGCTCAATTTTGTGCGTAAGTCTAGCACTGCTCAAATACCCACACCACCTTATGGTTCGAATTTACTGTCAGATTCTCAACGAAATGTGCGCTGGTGCCTTATCCAATACTCGTCTCCTTTCACATCAATGCTGATCACGCTTTATGTATCAAGTTTGATGTAACTGTCTATAAAACAAGCTGAAAGGATTGACCATTCGCATATGCACCATTACACTCATCTTGGCTTAAATAATAATAAAATCATTAATATAAAAATTTCGTTGGCAAGGAAAATAAAATGGACTCAATATCTAAGAGACCTAGAACTAGGCTTTCACCTTTAAAAAGAAAACTTCAATTGATGGAAATCGCTCTTGAGGTATTCTCTCGCCGCGGTATCGGTCGTGGTGGACACGCTGATATTGCAGACATCGCTCAGGTGTCTGTCGCAACTGTATTTAACTACTTCCCTACCCGTGAAGATCTGGTTGATGAAGTACTAAATCACGTTGTACGCCAATTCTCTAACTTCCTTTCAGACAATATCGATCTGGATATTCACGCAAAACAAAACCTACATAATATTGCGACTGAAATGGTGACGTTAGTGGCTCAAGATAGCCATTGGTTAAATGTGTGGTTCGAATGGAGCGCTTCGACTCGTGATGAAGTATGGCCGCTATTCGTAACAACGAACCGCACTAACCAAATGTTAGTACAAAACATGTTTAGCAAAGCGATTGAACGCGGCGAAGTCTGTGACGATCACGACCCTAAACATCTAGCGAATCTATTCCACGGCATTTGCTACTCGCTATTCATCCAAGCGAAACGTGTAGAAACGCCAGAAGAGCTTTCAAGCTTAACGGATAGCTATTTGAACATGCTG
This sequence comes from Vibrio sp. ZF57, assembly GCF_001691235.1. Lineage (NCBI taxonomy): Bacteria > Pseudomonadati > Pseudomonadota > Gammaproteobacteria > Vibrionales > Vibrionaceae > Vibrio > Vibrio sp. ZF57. Next base: position 66,452 of record NZ_MAKD01000115.1, read on the forward strand.
TGCATTTATAAATAGATTTGAAATTCGGTCTTCGAAAAAAACTTAGGGATTGGCGTATTGCGTCAATCCTTTTTTGTTTTTAGCACTCGCTCTTCGTATCCCGGAGCGCAGCGTACTCGCATCTCGGAGTGAAACGTTCCTGCGCCTTACTTCAGACATAAAAAAGCCGCTGACAAATCAGCGGCTTTTAAAAACATTAGCGAGTGACTAAGAAAGAATTACTTCTTCTTTTTCACTGCTTTTTTGTTTGGAAGGTCAGTGATTGAACCTTCGAATACTTCCGCAGCTAGACCAACAGACTCGTGTAGAGTTGGGTGAGCGTGGATAGTAAGTGCGATATCTTCTGCATCACAACCCATTTCGATCGCTAGGCCGATTTCGCCAAGAAGTTCACCACCGTTAGTACCAACAACAGCACCACCGATTACGCGATGAGTATCTTTATCGAAGATCATCTTAGTCACGCCGTCTGCACAGTCAGAAGCGATTGCACGACCAGAAGCAGCCCAAGGGAAAGTAGCAACTTCGTAATTGATGCCTTCAGCTTTCGCTTCTTTCTCAGTCTTACCTACCCAAGCAACTTCTGGCTCAGTGTACGCAATTGATGGGATTACTTTAGGGTCGAAGTAGTGCTTCTTACCAGAGATAACTTCAGCAGCTACGTGACCTTCATGCACACCTTTGTGAGCAAGCATTGGTTGACCAACAACATCACCGATCGCGTGGATGTGAGGAACGTTAGTACGCATTTGCTTATCAACATTGATGAAACCACGCTCATCAACTTCGATACCCGCTTTTTCAGCGTCGATAAGTGCACCGTTTGGAACACGACCGATAGCAACAAGAACAGCATCGTAGCGTTCAGCTTCAGCTGGTGCTTTTTTGCCTTCCATTGAAACGTAGATACCGTCTTCTTTTGCTTCAACAGCAGTCACTTTAGTTTCAAGCATTAGCTTGAACTTGTTCTTAATGCGCTTAGTGAAAACTTTAACGATGTCTTTATCCGCAGCAGGGATAACTTGATCGAACATCTCTACAACTTCAACTTTAGAACCTAGAGAGTGGTAAACCGTACCCATCTCAAGACCGATGATACCGCCGCCCATGATAAGCAGTTTTTCAGGTACTTCGTTTAGTTCTAGTGCATCCGTAGAATCCCAAATACGTGGGTCTTCATGTGGGATGAAAGGAAGTTTGATTGGGCGAGAACCCGCAGCAATGATTGCGTTGTCGAAGTTAACAGTTGTTGCTTCGCCTTCGCCTTCAACAAGAATGCTGTTAGGACCAGTGAACTTACCGAAACCGTTAACAACAGTAACGTTACGCATCTTAGCCATACCGCCAAGACCGCCAGTTAGTTGATCAACTACTTTTTCTTTCCAGATACGGATCTTGTTGATGTCCGTTTGTGGCTCGCCGAATACAACGCCGTGCTCTGCCATCGCTTTAGCTTCTTCGATTACTTTAGAAACGTGAAGAAGTGCTTTTGATGGAATACAACCAACGTTTAGACATACACCACCAAGAGTGCTGTAACGTTCAACTAGTACTGTTTCTAGACCTAAATCCGCACAACGGAATGCCGCTGAGTAACCAGCAGGACCTGAACCAAGTACAACAACTTGGGCTTTAATTTCTTTGCTCATTGTGACCTCTTGTAGTCATTATCCCTAACAGGCTGAGTAGATGTTCTTAAAATTATTGGGCTTTCAAACAGGAAACATTTTACAGAGATGTTAACAGTGTGAAAGTAGCTTTAAGTTAGCCTGTGAGCTAGACAACAATTCCCCATCAGATTATGAGAAATGCAGGAAACTGTTGTCTAAAAATAGTCTTTATATAAAGAATTAAGGTGACCCGAAAGTCACCTTAATAATTACTTTCTCAATTACAGTACTAGACGACGAATGTCAGATAGTGCGCTGTTTAGGAAAGTAATGAAGCGTGCACCTTCAGCACCATCGATCACACGGTGGTCGTATGATAGAGACAGTGGAAGCTGTAGACGTGGTTGGAACTCTTTACCATTCCAAACTGGCTTAATTTCAGACTTAGATACACCTAGGATACCTACTTCTGGAGCATTTACGATTGGAGTAAATGCAGTACCGCCAATACCACCAAGGCTAGAGATTGTGAAACAACCGCCTTGCATGTCTGCCGCTGTTAGCTTACCAGAACGTGCTTTCTTAGAAACAGCCATTAGCTCTTCAGATAGCTCGTAAATGCCTTTCTTGTTCACGTCTTTGAAGACAGGAACAACTAGACCGTTTGGTGTATCAACAGCGATACCCACGTTTACGTACTTCTTAAGAATGATGCTTTCGCCATCTTCAGAAAGAGAAGAGTTAAACGCTGGGAATGCTTCTAGCGCTTTAGCAACAGCTTTCATGATGAACACAAGTGGAGTGATCTTCATGCCAGTGTCTTTCTTCGCTTCGATTGCGTTCTGTTCTTTACGGAATGCTTCTAGCTCAGTGATGTCTGCGTTGTCCCATTGTGTAACGTGAGGGATCATTACCCAGTTACGGTGCAGGTTAGCACCAGAGATCTTCTTAATCTTAGAAAGCTTCTGAACTTCAGTTTCGCCGAACTTGCTGAAGTCAACTTTTGGCCATGGTAGTAGACCAAGAGCAGAACCGTCGCCGCCTTTGCCAGATGCAGCTGCACCAGACTCAAGACGCTTAAGTGCATCTTTAACGTAAGACTGAACGTCTTCTTTAAGGATACGGCTCTTACGACCAGTACCTTTAACCTTAGAAAGGTTAACGCCAAATTCACGAGCTAGACGACGAACTACTGGAGAAGCGTGCGCGTAGTCACCGTTCTCTTGGAAGTCGCCAGCTGCTGCTGGAGCCGCTGCAGGTGCTTCTGCTTTAGGAGCAGGTGCCGCCGCTGGAGCTGCTGCTTGTGCAGGTGCTGCAACAGGAGCAGGCGCTGCGCCTTCAACCGGAGTGCCGGCCACGACGAAAGTCATGATTAGAGAGCCAGTTGACACTTTGTCGCCAGCTGCAATCTTGATCTCTTTTACTGTACCAGCGAATGGTGCAGGAACTTCCATTGAAGCTTTGTCGCCTTCAACAGTAATTAGAGATTGCTCTTCTTCTACTGTATCGCCAACCGCTACCATGATTTCAGTAACTTCTACTTCGTCGCCACCGATATCAGGAACGTTTACTTCTTTTTCAGCTGATGCTGCTGGAGCCGCTGCAACTGGTGCTGCCGCCGCTGGAGCAGGAGCTGCTGCAGGGGC
>NZ_MAKD01000115.1:69759-88303 GCF_001691235.1 Vibrio sp. ZF57
GAACTTCCATTGAAGCCTTGTCACCTTCAACAGTTAGAAGAGATTGCTCTTCTTCTACTGAATCACCGATAGCAACCATGATTTCAGTAACTTCTACTTCGTCGCCACCGATATCTGGAACGTGAACTTCTTTAAGCTCTGCCGCTGCTGCCGCTGCAGGAGCAGCTACTGGAGCTGCCTCTGCTGCTGGAGCAGGTGCAGCTTCAGCTGCACCCTCGGCTTCGAAAATCATGATTAGAGAACCAGTAGAAACTGAATCGCCTTCAGCTACTTTGATTTCTTTAACGATACCTGCTTGAGACGCTGGAACTTCCATAGAAGCTTTGTCGCCTTCAACAGTGATCAGAGACTGTTCTTCTTCAACCTTGTCGCCAACGCTTACAAGAATCTCAGTAACTTCAACCTCATCCGCACCGATGTCAGGTACATTAATTTCGATTGCCATTGCTTATTTACCTTCTAGTTAAGCGCTGTATTAAGCGTATTGTGGGTTTGTTTTTTCAGTGTCGATATCAAATTTAGCAATTGCTTCAACAACTACAGATTTCTCGATATCACCACGTTTAGCCAGTTCAGTTAGAGCTGCAACTACGATGTAGCCAGCGTTAACTTCGAAGTGACGACGTAGGTTTGCACGGCTGTCAGAGCGGCCGAAACCATCAGTACCAAGTACTTTGTATGACTCGCTTGGCATGTAAGCACGTACTTGCTCAGCGTAGTTCTTCATGTAGTCAGTCACTGCGATTGCAGGTTCTTTACCAAGAACAGTCGTGATGTACGGTACTTTCTCTTCAGCTTCTGGGTGAAGCATGTTGTCACGCTCTACCGCTTGGCCGTCACGAGTTAGTTCGTTGAACGACGTTACTGAGAATACGTCAGATGCTACGCCGTACTCTTCGCTTAGAATTTCAGCCGCTTTACGCGCTTCGTTCATGATAGTACCAGAGCTCATTAGTTGAACTTTGCCCTTAGCACCAGCGTGAGATTCAAGCTTGTAGATACCTTTACGGATGCCTTCTTCAGCGCCTTCTGGCATTGCTGGCATTGCGTAGTTCTCGTTCATTACTGTTAGGTAGTAGTAAACGTTCTCTTGCTCAGGACCGTACATGCGACGGATACCGTCTTGCATGATTACCGCTAGCTCGTAAGCGAACGTTGGGTCGTAAGAGATACAGTTAGGGATAGTGTTCGCTTGGATGTGCGAGTGACCATCTTCGTGCTGTAGACCTTCACCGTTCAGTGTTGTACGACCTGCAGTAGCACCTAGTAGGAAGCCACGAGCTTGTTGGTCGCCTGCTAGCCATGCCATGTCACCAATACGTTGGAAACCGAACATTGAGTAGTAGATGTAGAACGGGATCATCGGTAGATCGTTTGTGCTGTATGAAGTTGCAGCAGCAACCCATGAAGCCATAGAACCTAGTTCGTTGATACCTTCTTGAAGAACTTGACCAGACGTTGCTTCTTTGTAGTAAGAAACGATGCCTTTATCTTCAGGTGTGTATTCTTGACCGTGTGGGTTGTAGATACCAACCTGACGGAATAGACCTTCCATACCGAATGTACGAGCTTCATCACAGATTATAGGAACGATGTTCTTACCAATGTTCTTATCTTTAAGAAGGATGTTTAGCGTACGTACATAAGCCATAGTTGTAGAGATATCACGCTTCTGTTCACCTAGTAGAGGTGCGAATGCGTCTAGCTCAGGAACCTTGAACTCTTGAGTAAACTTAGGAAGACGTGCAGGTGTGTAACCGTGTAGAGCGTTACGACGAGCGTGCATGTATTCGTACTCAGGCGTACCTTCTTCCAATTTCAGGTAAGGAAGTTCAGCGATCTTCTCATCTGAAAGGATGTCTTCTAGGCCTAGGCGATCACGTAGGTGTTGAACATGAGTCATGTCCATTTTCTTAACACCGTGTGCAATGTTCTTACCTTCAGCTGCATCACCCATGCCGTAACCTTTAACAGTCTTAGCTAGGATTACAGTTGGCTTACCGTTTGTCTCTTTAGCATTGTTGAATGCAGCAAACAGTTTAGAAGAATCGTGACCACCACGCTTAAGAGCGAAGATTTCGTCATCAGTCATGTCTGCAACTAGTGCAGCTGTTTCTGGGTACTTACCAAAGAAGTGCTCACGTACGTATGCGCCATCTTTAGATTTGAATGTTTGGTAGTCACCATCGATAGTTTCGTTCATTAGTTGAAGAAGCTTACCAGTAGTGTCTTTAGCTAGTAGAGAATCCCAGTTGCTACCCCAGATAACTTTAACAACGTTCCAACCTGCACCTTTGAATAGGCCTTCAAGTTCTTGGATGATGCTACCGTTACCCATTACAGGGCCGTCTAGACGCTGTAGGTTACAGTTGATTAGGAAACATAGGTTGTCTAGCTTCTCACGCGCAGCGAAAGAGATAGCACCACGTGATTCTGGCTCATCCATCTCACCGTCACCTAGGAACGCGTATACGCGTTGCGCTGAAGTTTCTTTCAGGCCACGGCCGTCAAGGTACTTAAGGAAGCGCGCTTGGTAGATAGCAGAGATAGGGCCAAGACCCATAGATACTGTCGGGAACTGCCAGAACTCAGGCATCAGTTTCGGGTGCGGGTAAGAAGGGATACCTTTACCATCAACTTCTTGACGGAAGTTATCTAGCTGTTCTTCAGTTAGACGACCTTCAACGAATGCACGAGAGTAGATACCTGGAGAGATGTGACCTTGGTAGTAAACTAGATCGCCACCGTCTGTCTCGTTTGGAGCACGGAAGAAGTGGTTGAAACATACTTCGTAGAACGCTGCTGCTGACTGGTAAGAAGCCATGTGACCACCAAGGTCTAGGTCTTTCTTAGAAGCACGCAATACGATCATGATTGCGTTCCAGCGAATAATCGAACGAATACGACGCTCAAGAGTTACGTCACCAGGGTAAGCTGGCTCTTGTGCTGCTGGAATTGTGTTGATGTAGTTTGTGTTGATGCCTGTAGCCATATCAACACCATCTAAACGCGCTTTATCTAGAACTTGTTCTAGTAAAAACTGTGCACGTTCTACACCTTCTTCACGTACTACTGACTCAAGAGCTTCTAACCAATCTTGAGTTTCCAGAGCATCAACGTCATGCTTCATGTCAGACATGGCGATCTATCCTTTTTGTTAGTTGGATTCTACTAAACACGTAAATAGCCGAAGTATTACGGCTATTTACCCTGTTGAATTCGACGTAAAGAACGTTCGCGGCGCGACTCTTCTTTGGTCAAATCCATCAATGTTTCTTCGATGTAAGCTAAATGAGAGTGTGACATTTCACGTGCCTGTTCTGGCTGTCCTGAAACGATCGCATCCACAATGTTAGCTCGATGTATACTCACTTTCTCCACAACGTCTTTACGACGATGCAACAGCTTTAAATTTTCTAAGACGTTTTGTTCGAGTAACGGAGCCAAACTACGAACAATGTGCAATAACACCACATTGTGCGCTGCCTCTGTTAAAGCAATAAGAAAAGCCATCACCGCTGCAGATTCGGCTTCAATATCAACCTTATCTTGCGCACCGCGAATTTTTTCTTGGCATGCTTGAATTCGAGCAAAGTCTTCATCAGTTCCACGCAATGCCGCGAAGTAAGCCGAAATCCCTTCCATCGCATGACGCGATTCCAACAAGTCTAGTTGGGTTTCAGAATGGGACGACAACAAATTAAGCAAAGGATCTGAAAAGCTTTTCCAGATATTTTCGCTAACAAACGTACCTCCACCTTGACGGCGAGTAAGCAAGCGTTTTGCTTCTAAACGTTGTATCGCTTCTCGGATTGAAGGACGAGACACATCGAACTGTTTCGCCAGTTCGCGCTCAGGCGGCAGCTGCTGCCCTGGAGCCAGTGTTCCTTCCACTATCAACCTTTCTAACTCTTGTTCGATAACATCGGAGAGTTTTGGCTGACGAATCCTTTGATAAGCCATAGTTTGTTGTTCTTCTTTTTCTTCGCTGACAATTGGTAATACCAATTTTAAGTTGGGCAGAAATTAACATAATTAAAACGCCACTGTCCAGCCTAAAATTGACCTGCATCATAGAATACAGCGTGAATTAACCATGATTTAACAAATGAAATTTAAAACAGCAACCAAATTGGTCTTACCATTTACAGGGGTAATACTTTTGGGAGTATTCGTGCTAGAAAGTTTCAGGATAAAAATGAATTGTTTCAGAAAGATTAGCGTCACTTGTTTAAAAATCGAACCAAGCGCACATTTAGGGTGGAAATTCTGTTCATAAGTTTTAATAAATGAGTGTTTGATAAGTTCGTCACACTCTCAATTTATTGATGCGCTTCTCTCCACCACTTTCTTTACATCGCAACAACAAAAATTCACAAGTCATTATGCTAGGCGTTGACTATTCAACGCCCGCCAGCGGTCAAGCCATCGTCAAAAACGGAGGCTTAAGCTTTGAGATTTTTTTTTAACTTCTGCCAATCGAACACCAAGCCAGGGTCAGTTTTACGCAGAGGCGCTATGTATTGATGGCCAGTGATACGTTCGCTGGTGATTTGAGGGAACGTCGATACGATAGTTTCTGTTAATTGGGCAAGCGCTTGATACTGCTGCTCGGTGTAAGCCACAAAGTCACTGCCTTCCAGTTCAATACCAATCGAATAGTCATTACACCTTTCACGCCCTGCAAAGCTCGACTGGCCAGCATGCCAAGCTCGGTCTAAGAAAGAGACGAACTGCACCACTTCCCCATCGCGACGAATCAAACAGTGCGCCGACACGCCCATTTGGTGAATCACCTTAAAAAACGGGTGTTCCTTCGGGTCGAGTTTGCCCGTAAAAAACAGTTCTATGTAAGGCCCACCAAATTGACCCGGAGGTAAACTAATGTTGTGAACCACCAGCAGAGAGATATCGTCGGCACTCGGTCGAGCATCAAAATACGGGGAAGGAACATGCCGAGCGTTGTCGTACCATCCGTTAGAGCTGATCGTCATCTTGGTCTCACTTTCGTTTCTGCTAGCACAATAAGATGTGACCTTGCCCATAGAGCAGTCGCGCTAGCCTCTTTAATTTGAAGTTAAGCAAGAGTATCATTCCATTCCCACTCCCTTTCAAGATTAGATTTGCGATGAAAAACACACATAACAGCCACCAACGCCTTGACTACTTAAAAGAGCAACTGCCTCTAGAGATCACTCGTGCAGTCGCTGAGACCATCAAAGAAGATCTAGGTGGAACGTTAGATCCAGCGGCTGATATTACGGCAAGTCTAATCCCTGCAGACGCAATCAACAGTGCAACTATTATTACCCGTGAGCACGGCGTGTTCTGCGGTAAAGCTTGGGCAGATGAAGTGTTTAAGCAATTGGGCGGTGAAGTGACTATCGAGTGGAATGTAGAAGATGGCGACAAGGTTGAACCAAACCAAACGCTTTGCACGCTAACTGGCCCAGCACGCGCGCTATTAACGGGTGAGCGCAATGCAATGAATTTCATTCAAACGCTATCTGGTTGTGCGACTACGACGGCTATCTACGCAGACAAAATTAAACACACAGAGTGCCGCCTGTTAGATACTCGTAAAACGATACCTGGCCTGCGCAGCGCACTAAAATACGCAGTCGCTTGTGGCGGCGGTTTCAACCACCGTATTGGGGTTTTCGATGCTTACCTAATCAAAGAAAACCACATCATCGCTTGTGGTGGCATTGAGAAGGCTATCTCAACAGCAAAAGAGCTGAACCCAGGTAAGCCTGTTGAAGTGGAAACTGAGAGTCTAGAAGAGCTAGAGCAAGCTATCAACGCTGGCGCAGACATCATCATGCTAGACAACTTCACTACGGACATGATGCGTGAAGCAGTTAAGATTAACGCGGGTCGTGCTGCACTAGAAAACTCTGGTAACGTGACACTAGACACCATCGCAGAATTTGCTGAAACGGGTGTTGATTACATCTCGGTAGGTGCACTAACTAAGCACCTGAAAGCAATGGATCTATCAATGAGATTCAAAGCGTAATTGACTGAATAATAAATAATTTCTGTAAAGGCACTGTTTATAACGGTGCCTTTTTATTACCTGAATCATCAGTATTTCAAGCAGTTATTTAAGCTGATCGCATAAATTTGCGCGCTATATGAAACACAACACCAATAAATACCAAACCACTCGCGACCGCACCTGAACACCATTCCACTTCCCTATCTCGGCTTCTATTCTTTCCATCAACCAGTGCCTGCACTGAAACAAACTAAAGAATGGAATTAGACAATGAATAACAAGAACAAAAGAACGAACCAGAAAGGCTTTACGCTGATTGAATTGATGATTGTAGTGGCTGTGATTGGGGTCCTTTCAGCTATTGCTATGCCTCAGTATCAAAAATATGTAGCTAAAAGCGAAGTTGCTTCAGTTTTAGCTACACTCACTGGAGCCAAAACAAATATAGAAGCTTTTGCTGTTGAAAATGGTACATTCCCAGATGAGACAGAAACAGGTCAAGATCCAAGTGATTTGGGTGTACCAACGATGCCTTTGGGCTCAGTTGATTTTACTACTAGCGGTGCGGCTGGGAGTATAGATTTTACCTTTGCAACTGTAGCAAGTGGAGCTAGCGCACTTGTTGCGGGGAAAAACCTTACCCTATCAAGAACTTCAGATGGCTCATGGTCTTGTAGCTCAACTGATATAACGGTAAATGATTCAATTCTTCCAAAGACCTGTACCCCGGCTCCTTAAACTATATGCTAACCAACCTCCCCACGGTTCTACGTCAGGCTAATCTACTTAGTCTGACTCAAGAACAAGCCGTTGCGGAACATGTGCAAGTTTCAGGTGTATCTACGCCTGAAGCTTTGCTCGTTCTTGATTTCTTCAGCGGCGATTCCTTAGCAAGCAACATTAAAACCATCTTCGGCTTACCGTTAGTTCAACTAGCCAATACGGATTATGAATCCTTGTGCGAACAATTAGGGCTTCGTGAGCTGATCACCAAGTATCGGGCGATCCCGATTTCAGTTTCTAGCTCCACTCTCACACTCGCTTCTGCCGACCCTACGGACTTACAAGCTGAAGACGACTTTCGATTCGCGACCGGATTACAAATTGAATTGGTTGTCGCTAATTACTCTGAATTAGAAGGCGCAATACGAAAGCTGTATGGACGTTCTATTTCCGGACAAGATTCGAAACGTAAAGAGATCTCCCAAGATGAGCTAGCCAACCTTGTTGAGATATCTGATGACGAGATAACTTCGATTGAAGACCTTAGCCAAGATGACTCCCCTGTCAGTCGCTTTATCAATCAAATTTTAGTCGATGCAGCACGTAAAGGCGCATCGGATATCCACTTCGAACCTTATGAAGAACACTACCGAGTACGCCTGCGTTGTGATGGCATCCTTGTTGAAATACAGCAACCCGCCTCTCACTTAAGTCGTCGTCTATCGGCGCGCTTGAAGATCCTCGCCAAACTCGATATCGCCGAGCGTCGCTTACCTCAAGATGGTCGTATTAAATTACGTTTAAACGACGAACTGGCGATTGATATGCGTGTATCAACTTTGCCGACCTTGTGGGGTGAAAAGATCGTTCTTCGACTGCTTGATAGCAGCGCGGCCAATCTAGATATCGATAAGTTAGGTTACAGCGAAGATCAAAAAGCACTCTACCTCAATGCCCTGAAACGCCCACAAGGGATGATCTTAATGACAGGCCCAACCGGCAGCGGAAAAACCGTCTCCCTATATACTGGCCTTCGAGTGCTCAACACAACTGAACGCAACATATCAACAGCCGAAGATCCGGTGGAAATTAACCTATGTGGTATCAATCAGGTACAAGTGACGCCTAAGATCGGCTTTGGATTTGCGGAAGCTCTGCGATCATTTTTACGACAAGACCCTGATGTGGTGATGGTTGGAGAGATCCGCGACTTGGAAACGGCAGAAATCGCGATCAAAGCATCGCAAACGGGTCACTTAGTACTTTCGACACTGCACACGAATTCCGCCGCAGAAACCGTCACCCGACTCGCACATATGGGTATAGAACCCTTTAACCTCGCTTCATCATTGAGTTTGATTATCGCCCAACGACTGGCAAGACGATTATGCAACCACTGCAAAGAAAATGACGACTCGCCAGACATATTCCTGCGTCACTCCATTCCTAACAGCCAAACCATCTACAAAGCGAGTCCTAAAGGTTGCAATGAGTGTAACCAGGGTTATTCGGGGCGAGTGGGTATCTATGAAGTGATGCCGTTTAGCGATCAACTGAAAAGCAGCCTGATCGACAAACCGAACGCGTTGGCCATTGAAAACTTGGCTCGCCGAGAAGGCATGAGAACTCTGCAAGAGTCAGGGTTAGATAAGTTGCTTGAAGGCACCACCAGCTATCAAGAACTGCAACGTGTTCTGTACATATAAACCAATGGAGCACCAATGAGTAGCAAGTCCAAACAATCACAATTAAAAAGCTATCACTGGAAAGGCATTAACAGCTCAGGCAAAAAAGTGTCTGGGCAGACCTTAGCGCTCACCGAGTTGGAAGTACGAGAAAAGCTCAAAGAACAGCATATTCAGATTAAGAAAATCAAAAAGAAGAGTATTTCAGCCGTCACTCGTTTAACCCATAGAGTCAAAGCCAAAGACATCACTATTTTAACTCGGCAACTGGCTACCATGTTGGCGACTGGTGTGCCGATCGTGCAAGCCATCAAGCTGGTGTCAGACAATCACCGCAAAGCAGAAATGAAATCGATTTTATCGCATATTTGCAAAGGTGTAGAAGCCGGAACGCCAATCTCAAAAGCGATGCGAACTGCAAGCCGCCACTTTGATGACCTATACACTGATTTGGTCGCCACAGGCGAGCTCTCCGGTAACCTAGCACAAGTGTTCGAACGTTTGGCGACCTATAGAGAAAAGAGCGAGCAGTTAAAGTCCAAAGTCGTCAAAGCACTCATCTACCCCGCGATGGTGGTCACCGTTGCACTGACCGTTTCTTATTTAATGCTGACCATGGTGATTCCAGAGTTTGAGTCGATGTTTTCAGGCTTTGGCGCCGACCTGCCTTGGTTCACCCAACAAGTACTCTACCTTTCCCATTGGATGCAGGCTTACAGTTTTTATACGGCTGTAGGCATCGGGCTTGTTGTTCTGATTATTTACCAACTATGCCAGCGCTCCCACTCGTTCAGACTGTCTGTCAGTCGGCTAGGATTGCGCTTCCCTGTTCTCGGTGGCGTATTAGCGAAAGCCTCAATAGCCAAATTCAGCCGAACCTTATCAACAAGCTTTAGTTCCGGTATTCCTATTTTAATGAGCCTAAAAACCACAGCCAAAACCGCAGGCAACCTACATTATGAATCAGCAATCATTGAGGTTCACCGAGAAACCGCAGCAGGCATGCCGATGTATATCGCGATGCGCAATACCAATGCCTTCCCTGAAATGGTGTTGCAGATGGTGATGATTGGTGAAGAGTCGGGCAACCTTGATGATATGCTCAATAAAGTCGCTTCCATTTACGAGTTTGAAGTAGACAACACCGTCGACAATTTAGGCAAAATTTTAGAACCATTGATCATCGTATTTTTAGGGACAGTTGTTGGCGGGCTTGTGGTTGCGATGTACTTACCGATCTTTAATCTTATGAGTGTGTTAGGATAGTTAAAAGCAACTAAACACCCATGAGCAACAATCTCTGCTCACCTTGATTAAGTGGTAAAGGACACTATGGAAGTATTTCACTACTATCCTTGGCTATTCCCCGTATTAGCTTTCATTTTTAGCCTTCTTATCGGCAGCTTCCTCAACGTAGTCATACACCGTTTGCCAATTATGATGGAACGTGAATGGCAACAAGAGTGCTCGGAATATTTCTCTCAATATAAAATTCCAGCGCCAGAGGGAAAGTTCAACCTCAGCATTCCTCGCTCTACCTGCCCGAAATGCAAAACCCAATTAAGAATCGTCGACAATATCCCAGTGTTAAGCTGGTTGCTCTTAAAGGGTAAGTGCCATAGCTGTGCTAATCCAATCAGTGCTCGCTACCCTTTGGTCGAACTGCTTACCGCAATACTTTGCACAATGGTTGCTAGCCACTTTGGTTTCAGTTACTACGCCATTGCTTTGATTTTTTTCACCTTCGCACTGATTACCGCGACCTTTATCGATCTCGATACCATGCTGTTACCCGATCAAATCACCTTGCCTTTAGTATGGTCCGGTATCGCTTTAGCATTGTTTAATATCAGCCCAGTATCGCTGCAAGATTCTGTGGTTGGCGCAATGGCTGGCTACCTGGCTCTGTGGTCTGTTTATTGGTTGTTCAAACTACTGACAGGCAAAGAAGGCATGGGTTACGGTGACTTCAAACTCCTGGCTGCGCTTGGCGCATGGCTTGGTTGGCAGCACCTACCGATGATCATCCTTTTATCTTCGCTTGTTGGCCTTGTGTTTGGTTTGATTCAACTTCGCTTGAAACAGCAAGGCATAGATAAAGCCTTTCCATTTGGGCCCTACCTTGCGATTGCGGGTTGGGTAAGCTTGATGTGGGGTAACGACATCATGGGTTGGTATTTCACTTCTGTACTAGGAATTTAACCATGGCAATCATTATCGGATTAAGCGGTGGTATCGCCAGTGGCAAAACTACGGTCGCTAACCTGTTCAATGAGCATTTTAATATAGATATTGTTGATGCTGATATCGTGGCACGTGAAGTGGTTGCGCTGGGCAGTGTCGGCTTAAAACAGATTACAGAACACTTTGGTGAGTCTATCTTGCTTGACGATGGAACACTCAACCGAAGTCGACTGCGTGAGCTGATCTTCTCAGATCCTAAAGAAAAGCAGTGGCTCAATGATCTTCTTCATCCCATGATCCGTGACAAAATTTACAGTGACCTGTCTAAAATCACATCCCCGTATGGTTTATTAGTTGCACCGCTATTGGTGGAAAACCAAATGCAAGGCATGGCCGATCGCGTATTAATTGTTGATGTGCCAGCAGAAGTTCAAATAGAACGTACGATGAGTCGTGACAATGTTTCTAGGGAACAAGTTGCATCAATTTTAAAATCACAGGCTTCAAGAGAACAACGCTTAGCAGTTGCAGATGACGTGATTAAAAACCATACTAAAAACCAAGAACTTTTGCCTCAAATCACAGATTTACATCAAAAGTATCTGGCAATCAGTGCTGTAGATGGGTCAGAATAGAACAATGTTGAATGAAGGTTTGCTCGATGATCACCCATAAATTTGAACATCCTCTAAATGAGAAAACACGCATCTACTTAAGAGTCGAATCACTCTTGAGGCAGCTACACTTGTCTTCTACATTTTCCGATGCTCAACAGTATCAACTCTTTTTCCGTTCCATCTTTGATCTGATTGAAATCTTCGAACAGATCCAACTCAAGAGCGAACTGGCAAAAGATATTGAGAAGCAACGTGTAACCTACAAAAGTTGGTTGGATGTTGAAGGTGTCGATCAAGAGATGCTGACATCACTGCTTAATGACATTGGTAACATCTATCGTGATCTGATGCAGGCAGAGCGTTTTGGCCAGTCACTTAAGGAAGACCGCTTCCTGAGTGCCATTCGCCAACGCTTTAATCTTCCAGGTGGTTCATGCTGCTTTGATCTGCCCGCACTGCATTATTGGCTGCACCTTCCTCTCGATAAGAGAATGCGAGATGCCAAAGCTTGGATGGATAGCCTACAGCCTCTGTATGAAGCGCTAACACTGTGGTTGAAGCTCACCAGAGAGACGGGTCACTTCAAAGAGCAAATCGCTCGTGCTGGCTTCTTCCAGAGCGATGCCGATGAAGCGAATATCCTTCGTCTTTCTATTCCGATGCAATACGGTGCCTACCCGATGATCTCCGGTCACAAGAACCGCTTTGCTGTTAAGTTCATGAGCTTTGAAACTGGGCAAGCCTGTACTCAAGACATCGAATTTGAATTGGCAATCTGCACCTAATTAATTTCCTTTTATAGTTTGGCTTGAGTCCTCACTCGAGCCTAAACTCACTATTATTACACCTTCAAATTAAGAATCACTATGTCGAAGAAAATCACCATCGTTAAATGCCCTCAATGTAATGCTGACGTTGAATGGGGCGAACAAAGCCCGCACCGCCCGTTTTGCAGCAAGCAATGTCAGATGATTGATTTCGGTGAATGGGCAGACGAAGAGAACAGCATCGCTGGCGCACCAGATATGTCAGATAGCGATGGTTGGTCGGAAGATCCGCACTAAGCGAGTAGCGAGTAGCGAGTAACGAGTAACGAGTAACGAGTAACGAGTAACGAGTAACGAGTAACGAGTATTTTGAAGGGTTGGCGTTTAACGTCAATCCTTTTTTATTGCCTATAACACGGCGCTAGTAGAGATTCCCTACTCCTTCCTTCGTCAGTCTAGGGAATGACGGTTAAATATGAGTTTCGTCTGGTTTGTCATCCTCAAGAGTGAGGTACGAGCGAATTGGGGATCTCTTACCTGCTAAGCTCCAAATAACAGACACAAAAAAGCGGAGCCAAATGGCTCCGCTTTTATCGATAGAATGCAAAAAGAATTACTTCTTAGTAAGCTTCTCTTTAATACGAGCTGACTTACCAGAACGCTCACGTAGGTAGTACAACTTGGCACGACGTACTGCACCACGGCGTTTAACTTCGATGCTATCAACCATTGGAGAGTGAGTTTGGAACGCACGCTCTACGCCTTCACCGTTCGAGATCTTACGAACTGTGAATGCAGAGTGTAGACCACGGTTACGAATAGCGATTACAACGCCTTCGAAAGCCTGTAGACGCTCACGGTCACCTTCTTTTACCTTAACCTGAACTACAACAGTGTCACCTGGTGCGAATTTAGGAAGGTCTGATTTTAGTTGCTCTTCTTCAAGAGCCTTGATGATGTTGCTCATTTGTATAAATTCCTAGAATAAACTGATACTAAATTTAATAGGTTACTGCTTGCTTTTCGTTAAGAGCGTTGCTCTTTAATGAATTCAGCCAGTAATTGTTCCTGTTCGTCAGTCAGAGCTAGGTTTTCCAGGAGTTCTGGTCTTCTTAGCCAAGTTCGGCCCAACGATTGTTTTAATCGCCAGCGACGAATATCCTTATGGTTTCCAGACTTGAGTACCGATGGCACATCTTTATCGTCTAGCACCTCAGGGCGCGTATAATGGGGACAATCTAGCAAACCATTTGCAAAAGAATCTTCTTCTGCTGAAGCGAAATCTCCAAGTACACCCGGAACAAACCGAGATACTGAATCAATCAGCGTCATGGCTGGCAGTTCGCCACCCGTCATCACAAAATCTCCAATCGACCATTCTTCGTCAACTTCAGATTGAATGATGCGCTCATCTACCCCTTCGTAGCGACCACAAATAAGAAGTAAATTCTCGTTTGTTGCCAGCTCTTCAACACCTTTCTGGTCGAGTTTACGACCTTGAGGTGAAAGATAGATAACTTTCGTCTTTCCCGGTGCTGCTTGCTTGGCCGTTGTGATAGCGTCGCGCAAAGGCTGAACCATCATTAACATGCCAGGACCACCACCGTAAGGTCTGTCATCAACAGTGCGATGTTTATCATGAGTGAAATCACGAGGATTCCATGTCTCAATAGATAAAAGACCTTTTTTAACCGCTTGACCTGTTACTCCAAAATCAGTAACAGAACGGAACATTTCAGGAAAAAGGCTAATAATGCCAACCCACATGTGTTCTCTCGCTCTGTAATTTGGAGTTAGAATCCAGGATCCCAGTCAACTTCGATCCGGCGAGCTTCGCGATCAACTTTCTTGATCACTTGCTCTTCAAGGTACGGTACTAACCGTTCCTTTTGGCCAAAAGCATCTTTAAGATTTGCTTTGATTACTAGAACATCGTTCGAGCCAGTTTCTAATAGGTCAGTGACCTCACCAAGGTCGTAACCTTTAGTGGTAAAAACTTGCATACCGAACAATTCGCGCCAGTAGAATTCATCTTCTGACAATTCAGGTAACGAAGCAGGGTCAATAGCAATTTCAAAGTTAGTCATCAGTTGCGCGTCTTCACGAACATCTAATCCCGCTAGCTTACATACATAACCTTGGCCATGACGTTTCCAGCTCTCAACTTTGTACTCAACCCACTTACCCTTTAGGTTTAAATACCAAGGGCTGTAATCAAATATGCTTTCAGCATTGTCTGTGTAGGAGAACACTTTAAGCCAGCCACGAATACCATAGGTAGACCCAAGTTTACCCATGACAATTCTATTGTTTTGCTCGCTCATAGTTTCTTTACCCTTCATCGACATAAGCTATTTCTCTTTAAAAAAGAATTAAGCCGCTTTTTGAGCGTCTTTAACTAGCTTAGCTACACGATCAGATAGAGATGCGCCTTGACCAACCCAGTGGTTAACACGATCTAGGTCTAGACGTAGACCTTCTTCTTGACCTTGAGCAGTAGGGTTAAAGAAACCTACTTTCTCGATGAAACGGCCAGTTGCAGCGTTACGGCTATCCGCAACTACGATTTGATAAAATGGGCGCTTCTTTGCACCGTGACGTGCCAAACGAATGGTTACCATGTCGTCCTCTTTGCTTTCTTAATAAAATAATTAACCCCAAGTATAAGTAAATAGCTTGGGGTCTCGTGCCAAATTAAAGCCCCGGAATTTTACTCTTATTCCGGTGCAATGCAAGGGCTTTAGCTATTTTTTCACCAACATAGCTGCCGTACACTTTCTGTGACACGGCTAACACTATGAAAAGTAACGTAGCTAAAGCTTACATTTGTAGATTATCGACCAAACGGGTTAAAGCCACCACCCATTCCGCCCATACCTCCACCGCCGCCCATCATGCCTTGCATGTTGCGCATCATGCCTTTCATGCCACCTTTCTGCATCTTCTTCATCATCTTCTGCATTTGGGTGAACTGCTTAAGCATACGGTTTACATCTTGTACCTGTGTACCAGAACCAGCGGCAATACGCTTTTTGCGAGAGCCTTTGATTAGGTCAGGGCGTTGACGCTCTTTCATGGTCATAGAGTTGATGATCGCTTCCATTTGCTTGAACATCTTGTCATCAACTTTATCTTTAACGTTATCTGGTAGCTGAGACATGCCTGGAAGCTTATCCATCATGCCCATCATGCCGCCCATGTTTTGCATCTGACCTAGTTGTTCACGGAAGTCTTCAAGGTCAAAGCCTTTCTTCTCTTTGAACTTCTTAGCCAGTTTCTCTGCTTTCTCGGTATCAACGTTTTTCTGTAGGTCTTCAATAAGAGACAGTACGTCGCCCATACCTAAGATACGAGAAGCAACACGATCTGGGTGGAACGGTTCTAGTGCGTCAGTCTTTTCACCAACACCCAAGAATTTAATCGGCTTGCCTGTGATATGACGAACAGACAGAGCAGCACCACCACGCGCATCACCATCAACTTTCGTCAAGATAACACCGGTTAGTGGTAGCGCATCACCAAAGGCTTTTGCAGTGTTCGCAGCATCTTGACCTGTCATTGCATCAACAACGAACAGTGTCTCTACTGGTTTAATTGCAGTATGAAGCTCTTTGATCTCGCCCATCATCTCTTCATCGATAGCCAAACGACCCGCAGTATCGACAAGTAGCACGTCGTAGAATTTCTTCTTCGCGTGGTCGATTGCAGCGTTTGCAATATCAAGAGGTTTTTGATCAGCTGAAGATGGGAAGAAGTCTACGCCAACATCGCTTGCTAACGTTTCAAGCTGTTTGATTGCCGCTGGACGGTAAACGTCGGCAGACACAACCAAGACTTTCTTCTTGTCACGCTCAGTTAGAAGCTTAGATAGCTTACCTACCGATGTGGTTTTACCCGCACCTTGTAGACCCGCCATTAAGATAACGGCTGGCGGCTGCGCTGCTAGGTTAAGAGCCTCGTTAGACTCACCCATCACCGCTTCAAGTTCAGCTTGAACGATCTTAATGAATTCTTGACCAGGCGTTAGAGATTTAGAAACCTCAACACCCACAGCGCCTTCTTTTACGCGCTTAACAAAATCGCGGACAACGGGCAGTGCAACGTCGGCTTCAAGTAGCGCCATACGTACTTCACGCAGCGTCTCTTTAATATTGTCTTCGGTCAGACGACCTTTACCGCTGATGTTCTTCAGCGTTTTGGATAGACGATCCGTTAAATTATCAAACATAGTTTTCTCTTCGCTCAAAACTGCGACTATTACTGTGAGTATACATTAGCGCGGATTAGAGTCATACCCGTTGTAGAGCGTTAATCATCCGTGCTTGTGATGTGAGACATTATTCACTTGGAATTGAATGAGGTTCGCCATAGCCCCAAAGAGCGATGCGAGGTATAATTCGCCAATTAGTAATCATTAAAATGGATACCATGGACAGTCTTATTGCGATCGCAGCAGCCTTTCTTTATACAATGGCGATTTCCACGATCATTCCAGGTCTCGTGCACCAAACAGGAATCCGTGTAAAAACGGTGTTTATCAGCGCATTACTTGCTCTAGCTTTCCATGCTTGGTTGCTTGGCGATTTGATTTTTAATGCCAGTGGCCAAAACCTCAGTATCTTGAACGTTGCTTCATTAATCAGTTTAATCATATCTGTGGTAATGAGCGGTGCAATGCTCAAAACCCGTCTGTGGTTTATCTTACCCGTCGTCTATAGCTTCGCTGCGCTGAACTTGATGGCAGCCACTTTTCTTCCAAGCACCTTCATCAAACATCTAGAGAATGACCCAAAACTGCTCGTGCACATATCTTTGGCTCTATTCTCATACGCAACGTTAACTATCGGCGCGCTATACGCCCTGCAACTTGCTTGGCTAGATCACAAACTTAAAAAGAAAAAAGCCTTAGTGATAAACCCTAACCTACCTCCTTTAATGATGGTAGAGAGACAGCTTTTCAAGATCATTCTGATTGGTAATGGTTTATTAACGGGTACTTTGCTGACTGGCCTTATCTTCGTACAAGATATGTTTGCTCAAGGAAAGGCGCACAAAGCGGTATTGTCTTTTATCGCTTGGGTTATCTACTCCATCCTTTTATGGGGTCACTACCAAAAAGGTTGGCGTGGACAGAAAGTCACTTGGTTCGCACTTGCCGGCGCCAGCATGCTCACATTGGCCTACTTCGGTAGCCGCTTCGTTCAGGAAATCATCCTGAACTAGTCTGTAAAATAAAGGCAAGGTCTCACACACCTTGCCTTTAAAATATTGAGTCCGTTAGATTCAATTGACATCTCGACCATGTTCGGTCATAAATTAATCAAGATACACAAATAGGAAAAGAATAGTTTTGGACGACATATCAACGGGTATCTTATTTGCGCTACTCGCGTGTCTCATTGTAATTTCTGGTTATTTCTCTGGTTCCGAAACGGGCATGATGTCCTTGAACCGCTACCGTTTAAAGCACTTGGCCAATACGGGTCATAAAGGTGCCAAACGCGTAGAAAAACTTCTGAACCGCCCAGACAGATTGATTGGCCTCATCCTCATCGGCAACAATCTCGTCAACATTCTTGCATCTGCGATCGCTACTATTCTTGGTATGCGCATCTACGGGGATATCGGTGTGGCTATCGCTACTGGTACCCTAACTCTCGTGATCCTCGTATTCGCCGAGGTAACCCCAAAGACCATCGCTTCTCTATTTCCTGAACGTGTCTCTTACGCGAGTAGTATCCTTTTGATGATACTGATGAAGGTGCTATCACCATTGGTGATCTTAGTGAACTTCATTACCAACGGCTTCATTCGTATCTTAGGCGTTAAAGCCAGCCATGATGCAACCGACCACTTGAGCTCCGAAGAGCTTAGAACCGTGGTAAATGAAGCCGGTAGCTTAATCCCTCAACGTCACCAAGATATGTTGGTGTCTATTCTGGATTTAGAGCACGTCACCGTGAACGACATCATGGTGCCGCGTAATGAGATTACTGGTATCGACATCAATGACGACTGGAAATCGATCGTTCGTCAACTTACCCACTCGCCTCATGGTCGCGTAGTGCTGTACCGTGACCAAATAGATGAAGTGGTCGGCATGCTTAGGCTGCGTGAAGCTTACCGTCTGATGCTTGAAAAGAACGAATTCAATAAAGAAACCCTGTTGCGTGCCGCGGATGAGATCTACTTTATTCCTGAAGCGACACCACTCAATATTCAACTGCTTAAGTTTCAACGCAATAAGCAGCGCATCGGTTTGATTGTTGATGAGTATGGCGACATCAATGGTTTGGTTACATTAGAAGATATTCTAGAAGAGATCGTAGGTGAGTTTACCACCTCAATCACCCCAAGCTTATCTGAAGAGATTACTCCGCAAAGCGATGGCAGCTTCTTGATTGAAGGCAGTGCCAATATCCGAGATATCAACAAAGGCTTACAGTGGGCACTGCCTACCGATGGCCCAAGAACGCTGAATGGTTTGATACTGGAACATCTTGAAGATATTCCTGAGAGTCACCTGAGTGTTCATGTTGCCAGCCACCCAATGGAAATTGTTGAGCT
>NZ_MAKD01000116.1:0-148253 GCF_001691235.1 Vibrio sp. ZF57
ATGCAGCGGATTGCAAATCCGTGGACCTCGGTTCGACTCCGGGAGGCGCCTCCACTATTCAAAGTTGAAAGGCCAGCAGAAATGCTGGCCTTTTTGCTATCTGAAATTCTAAACCCTCATGCTATGTTCAAACTTCCACGTATGCTCTCTAATCAGTAGCACCACTAGGAACAAGCTATATCAGATCACTTTTGTGCCGGTCTTTTCCTTATGTAAACCTATCATTTGCTAAACAACCAACAGCATCTGTTAACCAATTGCGCCGTTTGTGAGTGGAATGAGTGGGGAATGGAAAAGGGCGACTGTCTTTTGCGTCATTAAATTCTTCATATTTATACATAGTTGCTCATGATCCTGTAACGCTTTCATGAGTTATTACACTTATTATGACCACAAATGAAAATGATTGTCATTTACTTGTGTTACTGCTAACCTATTGTGAAACTTTACAACATCTTATCTACTGCACGAAAGTGTATATAAAACCCCGCTAAACCTTATTAAACCTACGGTTATTCGTTTGCTTCGTATGATAAATCAGCAGATCTACCTCTTTTGTCCTACCCCTTTAGGGTAGTTCGATTTCGTAATTGATTTACATCATATTTTCATTTTCTTTCATAATTCATTATTCGCTCAGTTAAGAAATATATAACCTTCAGGAATTCTTATGAGCAAGATGAAGCTAGTCGTAATCGGTAACGGGATGGTCGGCCATCGCTATATCGAAGATTTAGTCGAGAAGACAGACGTTGCTAACATGGACATCACAGTCTTCTGTGAAGAGCCTCGCGTAGCCTATGATCGTGTACACCTTTCTTCTTACTTTTCACACCATACTGCGGACGAACTTTCTTTAGTTAAAGAAGGCTTCTACGAGAAACACGGCATCAACATGCTGATCGGTGAGCGTGCTATTAACGTTAACCGTGAAAAGAAAACAGTTTACTCAAGTACTGGTCGTGAAATTCAATACGACAAGCTAATCCTTGCTACAGGTTCATACCCATTCGTTCCGCCAATCAAAGGTAACGAAGGTAAAGACTGTTTCGTTTACCGCACAATCGAAGACTTGAAAGCTATCGAAGCAACCGCTAAGAATTCTAAATCTGGTGTGGTTGTTGGTGGTGGTTTGCTTGGTCTTGAAGCTGCAGGCGCACTAAAAGCTCTTGGTGTAACCACGCACGTTGTTGAGTTTGCTCCAAAGCTAATGGCTGAGCAGCTTGACCAAGCGGGTGGTAACCAACTTCGTCAAAAAATCGAACGTATGGGCGTTAACGTACATACAAGTAAGAACACGCTTGAGATTGCTCCTGAAGGCACTGAAGCTCGTAACGTAATGCGCTTTGCAGACGGTACTGAGCTAGAAACTGATTTCATCGTATTCTCTGCTGGTATTCGCCCACAAGACAAACTTGCTCGTCAAATGGGGCTGGGTATTGCACCACGTGGCGGTATCGAGATTAATGATCACTGTCAAACGACAGACAAAGACATCTACGCAATCGGTGAGTGTGCGTCTTGGAACCAAACGTTCTACGGCCTAGTGGCTCCTGGTTACAAAATGGCAACGGTAGCGGTTGACCACGTTGTTGGTAACGAAAGCACATTTGAAGGTGCTGACATGTCTGCGAAGCTTAAGCTTTTGGGCGTGAAAGTAGGCTCTATCGGCGATGCGAACGGTCGTACTCCTGGCTGTAAGAGCTACGTTTACCAAAACGAAGAACAAGAAGTTTACAAGCGTCTAATCGTTTCTGAAGACAACAAGAAGCTGCTTGGTGCAGTAATGGTTGGTGACACGTCTGACTACGGTGATCTTCTACAGCTTATGCTGAACGAAATCGACCTACCAGAACACCCAGATGCATTGATTCTTCCTGCTCATGCTGGTGCTGAAAAGCCAACACTTGGCGCGGATTCTCTTCCTGAGTCTGCTGTTATCTGTTCTTGTTTCGATGTGACTAAAGGCAAGATCGCTCAAGCGGTTGCTGAAGGTCACCACACAATCGGTGATATCAAAGCAGTAACAGGCGCAGGTACTGGTTGTGGTGGTTGTATTCCACTAGTGACTTCAGTACTAAACGCTGAACTTGCTAAAGCTGGTGTTGAAGTGAAGAACGACGTGTGTGAGCACTTTGCATACTCTCGCCAAGAGCTTTTCCACCTAATTCGCATCGAAGAAATCAAAACGTTCGATGAGCTATTAGAGAAATACGGTAAAGGCTACGGCTGTGAAGTATGTAAGCCTCTAGCAGGTTCTATCCTTGCTTCTTGCTGGGGTGAACACATCCTTAAGCCTGAATTAGTGAAGCTGCACGATACCAACGACAACTTCCTAGGTAACATGCAAAAAGACGGTACTTACTCTGTAATCCCTCGTATGGCGGGTGGTGAAGTAACACCTCAAGCACTAAGCGTACTTGCTGATGTTGCTGCAGAATACAACCTGTACACCAAGATCACTGGTGCACAACGTATCGGCCTGTTCGGTGCTCAGAAAGATGACTTACCAGCTATCTGGAAGAAGTTAATCGCTGCGGGTTACGAAACGGGTCAAGCTTACGCAAAAGCACTTCGTATGGCTAAGACATGTGTAGGTTCTACTTGGTGTCGCTACGGCGTTCAAGATTCAGTTGGCCTAGGCGTGATGATCGAGAACCGTTACAAAGGCATTCGTACTCCTCATAAGATGAAGTTTGGTGTGTCTGGATGTACTCGTGAGTGTGCTGAAGCTCAAGGTAAAGACTTAGGTATCATCGCAACTGACGCAGGCTGGAACATGTATGTATGTGGTAACGGTGGTATGAAGCCTCGCCACGCAGACTTACTGGCAAGCGACCTAGACCAAGAAACGCTAATCAAGTACATCGACCGTTTCATGATGTTCTACATCCGCACGGCTGCGCCACTACAACGTACTTCGGTATGGATGGACAACCTAGAAGGTGGTGTTGATTACCTACGTGAAGTGATTGTAGACAACAAGCTTGGTATCAATGACCAACTTGAAACTGACATTGCTGGCCTAGTTGATAACTTCGCTTGTGAATGGACAGATACAATCAACGACGAAGCTCAACTTAAGCGCTTTGCACACTTCATCAATGCTGATGACCGCGATGATAACGTTGTGTTTGTTGAAGATGGTCGTGAACAACACCGTCCTGCGACATTCACTGAGAAACACCCTGAAGCCATTACTTCAAAGCATCAGGGCGACATCATTCACGTAGAATCTGTTTAATTGGGAGACGACATCATGGCATTTACCAAAGTTTGTAAGATCGAAGACATTATCCCAGGTACAGGTGTTTGTGCGTTGGTTAGTGGTGAGCAAGTGGCTATCTTCCGCCCAACTGAGGCTGAAGAAGTATTCGCGATTAGCAACACAGACCCTTACTTCCAGTCAAACGTGTTATCACGTGGCTTGATTGTTGAGCACAAAGAAGAGCTTTGGGTAGCAAGCCCACTTAAGAAGCAACGCTTTAACCTAGCAACAGGTGTGTGCATGGAAGACGAGAACTTCAACGTGAAAGCGTACAAAGCTCGTGTTGCCAAAGGCGCTGTAGAAATCTCTGCTTAATCTTCGGATGAGTAAGATTTGATAGTTCAAGGGTTCTAGTTCTCGATATTGCCTTAACTCGGCAACTAGAGCCTTTTCCTATCCAATTTTAACTTTTAATTTAAACTTTTTAAGGACAACCTTATGTCTCCTGATTACAAACCAGCTGAATTCGTTCAAACGATGATTGATGTGGGTGAAGCGAAAACGAAAACAAGTACTCGCGATCTTCTGATTCGAAGCACTATGGCTGGTATCATCCTTTCTCTAGCGGTTGTTGTTGCTATTACAGCAATGGTTCAAACCGGTATTGGCCTTGTTGGCGCACTTGTGTTCCCAGTTGGCTTCGTCATTCTAAGTGTAATGGGTTATGACCTAGTAACTGGCGTATTCGGCCTTGCACCTTTAGCGAAATTCGACAACCGCCCAGGTATTACTTGGGGTCGTATCCTACGTTGTTGGGGTATTGTTGGTCTTGGTAACCTTATCGGTTCTTTGATTGTTGCTTTCCTTGTTGCAGTATCACTAACGGGTAACTTCTCTTTAGAACCAAACGCTGTTGCTCAAAAGTTCATTGCTGTTTCTACAGGTCGTAGCCTAGGTTTTGAAAACATGGGTATGGACGGATGGATCACGTGTTTCGTACGCGGTATCTTCTGTAACCTTATGGTATGTCTAGGTGTGATTGGCAACATGACTGCACGCACAGTATCTGGCCGTGTAGCAATGATGTGGTTCCCAATCTTCATCTTCTTCGCACTCGTATTTGAGCACACAGTAGTAAACATGTTCCTATTCCCACTAGGTATGATTCTTGGCGCTGATTTTGGTATCG
Source organism: Vibrio sp. ZF57 (assembly GCF_001691235.1). Classification (NCBI taxonomy): domain Bacteria; kingdom Pseudomonadati; phylum Pseudomonadota; class Gammaproteobacteria; order Vibrionales; family Vibrionaceae; genus Vibrio; species Vibrio sp. ZF57. The sequence continues at coordinate 4,398 of NZ_MAKD01000116.1, forward strand.
CGACATGGTTGAACTTCAACCTTATCCCAACAATCCTAGGTAACATCGTTGGTGGTCTATTAATGACGTGTGTTCCTCTATACCTAACTCATGCTAAAACAGCTCCTTCTCTAGGCGCTAAGTAATTAGATAGTTCTAGGTTAATGAGCAACTAATAATGTGTGTTAAGCCCCAAGCTGTTGATTTGGGGCTTTTTTGATCTTAACACTCTCTACTTTGATAACCGTGCACCTAAGGCGAGCAATGTGTGCTTGATGATGGTGAAAATGTCAGGGTTTTCCAACGTAATAGATTGTTTTGTTATATAAACTTCTATCTTGATTAGAATTAATCGTAAAGTTTTATGGCAACAACTGATAGTCTAAGAAGTAGGGATATTGGTGATTCATACAACGATGAATCGTCATACAGAATTAAGCTTGAAATATAACAAGCTAACTTTCGGAGCAAAGCATGTCAGAAGTATCGCCATCGAATGTTAAAACAGGAAACACAGGATTTGTTTCATTAGTAGGTGCAGGTCCGGGCGACCCAGACTTACTTACGTTAAAAGCGGCACGAGTGATTCAACAAGCAGACGTGTTGGTTTATGACCGTTTGGTATCAAAAGATATTTTGGAGATGGCTAATCCAGAAGCAGAAATGTTGTATGTGGGCAAAAAGCTCGATCATCACTGCGTACCGCAAGATCAGATCAACCAACTATTAGTGACCAAAGCTCAAGAGAACAAACACGTAGTGCGTCTAAAAGGTGGTGACTCGTTTATCTTTGGTCGTGGTGGTGAAGAGTGTGAAACGTTAGCTGAGAATGACGTGAGATTTGAAGTGATTCCGGGCATCACAGCTGCTGCCGGAGCAACGGCTTATGCGGGCATTCCGTTGACGCACCGTGATCATGCACAAAGCGTGCAGTTTATTACAGGTCACTTGAAGAAAGATGGCGAAGATATTGACTGGCAATCTCTTGCTCAGCACAACCATACCATCGTGTTTTACATGGGCTTGAAAGAGAGTCCGAACATTCAGAAGAATCTACTCGATAATGGTATGCGAGCTGACATGCCAGTTGCGATCATCGAAAACGGTACACGCCAAGAACAAAAGGTGTTTAGAGGTGGGTTACGTGATTTAGCTGACCTTGCGAGCGTCGCAAAGAGCCCAGCGCTGATTGTTGTAGGCAGCGTGGCTCAGCTCCATGAAAAACTTGCTTGGTTTAACAAACAAGCTTGATCGTTTGACCTTCTAATTGGATCTCTAAGCCACTACTGAGTCCATCAAGAATCAAATACTGCAGCGGCTGCCTTGTCGCTGCATTTCTTGTTGGCGCATCGGCATTTCGTCAATGATATTGGTGATCTGTTTCCAATCTGTTTTGCCACTCCATCGGTGCTTCTCTTTCCCGTCTTTACCAATCAAAACAGCGGTATGTGATCCTTTCGGGATCTCGTAAATACTGGTGACTGCTTCTAAGTTAAACTCTTCTTCTAACCAAGTTGGGACTGTGTAACCACTCTCAGCAATAACCATAATGACGACATCTCGTTCGTCCAATTGACAGTTATTGAGCAACACTTCATTCAGAAACTCTTTAACGATTGAATCTTCCTTTGGAGCGAAATAAATCACACTGCGGTGTGGCAAAGGCTTTGAGTGAGAATAAGCGGGGTAGGCGAGTACTGAATTGATGGTTAAGCTCATGATTATTACCGTGCTGATGGTCAGTAGTTTAAGCAAACTAAACCAGCTACCAGAGTTTGATGGTTGATTTAAAGTTTGCATCGCTTTGGTTGTGTCGATGCTTACGATCGAATTGTGTGTTTGTCGGTGCAGCATTGCCAACCTCCCTTTAAAAACTCTAAGCCTGAGTACGATTTGAACGCTACGTAAAGAAGAAGGTGAAGATCAGAACCACCTAAGAAACGCTCAAAACAAATCCACTTACAATAAGCATAGTTAGGATTACGTAAAGACACTTAGCTTTACGCTAAAGATATTAGATTTACGTTAACGATAGCTGGCAGGTTCATTTTTATTGAGTAAAGCGACTCGCATTTTACAATTGAATAGAATAGGGTATACGGAAAATCTAAAGGTATGAATTTATGGAAAACATAGCAATTTTGGTCGACGTTCAGAACGTTTACTACACGACGCGCGACAAATACCGTTCTAACTTCGACTATAACCAGTTTTGGTATGTTGCCACGGAAGGGCGTAACGTTATTGCAGCTAATGCTTACGCAATCTCAAGCCAAGATCCAAAGCAGCGTCAATTTCATCATATCCTTCGTGGTGTGGGCTTTAATGTGAAGTTAAAGCCGTTTATTCAGCGTCGAGATGGCAGTGCAAAAGGCGATTGGGATGTGGGTATTGCGTTAGACGCGATAGAACTTGCTGAGACGGTTGATACGATTGTTTTGGTATCAGGAGACGGTGATTTCGAAATCCTTGTAGAGCGAATCAAAGAGCGCTTTGGCAAGCCTGTTGAAGTGTATGGTGTTCCCGGGTTAACTGCTCAAAATCTTATCGATTCTGCATCAAAATTTGTACCGATTGAAAAAGATTTTCTTCTATAGAGGAAATCGGGCACTTTATAATTGAAATCAATAATAACGATAATTAGAATGCAAACAGTTCTTATTTATCGGTATGTGTAATGTCTCGCGTTTTAGTTGTTGATGATGATATTCAGTTGTGTGAATTACTGGGTGAAGTGTTAGAAAATGAGGGGTATCACGTTGATACTGTTCATTGCGGTGAATCCGCGCTTGAGTTTATTCAATCTCACCCTGTCGATTTGGTTCTACTCGATGTAATGCTTCCGAACCTAAGCGGCATTCAAGTAGCAAGACGTATTTGTCAGCGTTTTGCTACTCCCATTCTTATGCTAACCGCGCTTAACGACGATGCCTCAATGCTCGATGGCTACCAAGCAGGCGCCGACCAGTACATCGCTAAACCTTTCAATGTTCCTGAACTCTTAACCCGTATTAAGGTGATCTTGCGCCGAGTGGGTTTTGAACGCCAAAGACAATCTTTAGCTTCCTCTAATCACGGCTTGTGTGAACAACTCTCTCGTTTGCCATTAACTGGCACTGAAAAAGACTTGCTTGATTATTTGGTCAAAAATGACGGTATTGTCGTCTCAAAATCTGATCTGCAAATCCATGTACTCAAGAAAGAATTGTGTCCCTTCGATCGTAATTTAGATATGCATATCAGCAATATACGTAGAAAGCTCGTTCAGGCAGGTTTGTCTAAACAACATATAAAAACCGTTCGTGGTAAAGGTTACAGTTACCTAGAGTCGGTCGGAGCATGAGTAAAAAACTGCTGCGTTGCCCTGATTTTATTGCTAAGCGTAAAGACGGACTCACTTTCCAACTGTTCAGTTACCTGACCGTCATTTTGGTGAGTATTTTGATCCTGCAAGGTGTCGCTGAAAGAGCCTTGATGAAAGCGCTGCTTAAAGTCCCAGAATCGGTAAAAGCGGAAATGCTCGACCTTGCTTACCAAGCGAATGTGTTGATCGAAGAAGGGGACATGGATGAACTCGCGGACTGGGGTAATGCTCAGCAGTATTATCTGTTCGTAATTGATAAAGACAATCGTCCGATCACACATCGTCACATGCACCCACATTTTGAATTTAAGCTCAAATACTTAAGAACGTTAGATCACCAACTTAGTGATCGAGTGAGTAAGCCGATCTTCGGCCTACCACTGGATAACGGTAAAACACTGGTTATCCAACTACCGCACCAGTTTCATCCCGCAAAATCTTTTGCGCCATATTCCTATATGCTTAAAGCATTGATTGCATTGGTCGTATTGTCTCTGTTCTCGATTATCATGGCCAAAAGCCTGCAGCAGCCGTTGGATCGATTGAGAGAAGCGAGCCGCAGACTGGCTCAAGGAGACTTCACTGTTAGTGTGGTGTCGGAGCTAAATTCCACCACGCGGGAGTTCAACGAGCTTGCCCACGATTTTGATCATATGACCTTTGAAATTAAATCTCTGGCTGAAAAGCAACGTCGTTTGATTCGTGATGTGTCACACGAGTTAAGAACGCCATTAGCAAGGCAAAACCTCGCTCTGCACCTGCTGCGCAGCAAGGTTGATGATAAAAGCATTGGTTTGCTAGAACGAATGGAAAATGAAACAGAAGAGATGAATAAGCTGGTGGGTGAGATACTTGAATTTAGCCGCTTAGAAACCTCTCGCTATGATTCCAAGTTAAGCTTAATGCACCTTGAGCACTATTGTTCAATGTTGATCGCGCAGATGCAAAACGATTTAAAACCGAATCAAACTTTGATTGGCTCTCTAGAGACACCGACCTCAATGGTTAACGTTGATGAGAGGCTGCTGCTTCGAGTGATTGGTAACTTGGTCGGGAATGCCATTAAATACGCGGGTGAGAACGCTCATGTTGTCGTGACGACATACGAACAGGTCACAGATAAACGTTACAGTGTCATATGTGTAGAAGATGACGGTGATGGCATTCCTCATAACAAGATTGCAGGTATATTCGACCCGTTTACACGAATAGAATCAGCCCGAGACAAACAGTCTGGCGGTTACGGTCTAGGCCTTGCGATTGTTAAAGAAGCGATGGGTGTGATGAATGGACATGTAAACGCTGAGAATAGAGAAGGTGGGGGGCTGAGAGTGAACTTGATGTTCCCAATCGGTGATTAGCTTTCTTTATTGAGAAGAACGCTAAATAGATAATTGACCCAACTCAGTTGTAATGACTTAAGCGATACCCAATAAAAAACGCCACTGCATCTGCAGTGGCGTTTTTCTTTATGCGCTTTGGTATGGGCTAGGCGTAGCCATTAATTACGCCTGAGCTTGAAGACAAGAGCATAAGATAAGCGAGATTATGCCTGTTGGCGAGCTAGCTTAACTTCTTCTTCTTTCTCACCTGCTGCTGGGTCGTTGAAGCGAGACTCGTCTAGAGCGCCTTCAGACTTAGCAACGATGATAGATACGGCACTATCACCTGTGATGTTTACAGCGGTACGAATCATATCAAGAAGGCGGTCAACACCCATGATTAGAGCAATACCTTCAAGCGGTAGACCAACTTGGTTCAATACCATCGCTAGCATAACAAGACCAACACCAGGGACACCTGCAGTACCAACAGACGCCAGTGTCGCCGTTAGGATAACCATTAGGTAATCACCCATTGAAAGGTCGATGTTGTACGCTTGCGCGATAAACGCCGTCGCAACACCTTGCATGATTGCAGTGCCGTCCATGTTCACAGTTGCACCTAGTGGTACTGTGAAAGAAGCGACTTTGTTGTCTACGCCCATACGGTTCTTAGCCGTTTCCATAGTTACTGGAATTGTTGCGTTCGAAGATGCTGTTGAGAATGCAAACATGATTGCATCTTCCATCTTACGTAGGAACGTAATCGGACTAAGACCTGTGAATCCTTTAAGCATCGCACTGTAAGTCACCAAGCCATGCAACAGCAGGGTACCAGCAAGCACTAAGAAGTATTCTGCTAGGTTCCAAATTGCACCTAAGCCAAGGCCAGAGAACAGTTTCGCCATCAAGAAGAATACGCCGTAAGGAGCAAGGTTCATTAGTAGCGCAACTAGCTTCATGATCACTTCGTTTAGATCAGAGAAAACTGCAGCGATACGTTCACCGGGTTTGCCCGCTGCACTGATTGCGATACCAAACAACACTGCAAATACGATAACTTGTAACGTTTTGCCCTCAGCCATCGCCTGAATAGGGTTGGTTGGGAACATGTCGATGATTACTTGGCCCAGAGAAGGGGCATCCGCTGATTTGAAAGAGCTCGCAGCAGTAAGATCCGCACCAGCTCCAGGTTGGAACAGGTTACCGATAGTTAATGCTAGAGTGATGGCAACGGCAGTAGTACCGATATAAAGTGCAAGCGTTTTGCCACCCATACGGCCAAGAGTTGATAAGTCTTTAAGAGAACTTGTACCGCACACTAGTGAAACGAAGACTAGAGGCACAACAAGCATTTTTAAACTGGCGACAAAGATTTGTCCGCCCACTTCAAAGAGTCCGTTAACGATGTAGTTGTTAACAAATCCGTTGTCTGCAAAAAGGGATTGAATGGCGAATCCCGTTAATATACCTACGACCATACCGAGGATTACTCGACCAGTCAGAGACATAGGTTTCTTGGTATTCATTTAGAACACTCCTTATTATTTATAACTTTGATACCTTTTCAAAGTGAGCAGGAGATTAGCAGTCGGATAATCAATTCGAAAAACAAAAAATGAGTTTGGAATTATAGATGTGATCAAAATCACTGATAATTGTGTAAATTAAACAAATAAAAACAAAATAATTCACTATTTATTTACATTTATCGAGGCTTTTATACATAAAAACATCGTTTCAAAGGTAGTAAATAAGATAGAAGGTTTTCTTATCGGTTTTGGGGTTGGATTGATGGAGCAAATAACCTTGTAATAAAGTGTTGTGCACTTATTTGTGAATGAATCATTAAGTCAGAGGATCAAATGATGTGTTGAACGACAATTTCTGGTGGAGAGGACAAAGTCTTTCTAAGCGCTTTACAAAACTTTACGAATGCAAAGAATGTAAATTTAATGCAAATGGTAATAATTATCACTTATATTCACCTCCGAAATGACTCAGTGGTACCGGAAACGGGACAACAACGGACACAACAAAATAAAAAGTGTTCGAATAAAAGAATAAATCGGAGTAAAGGACATGTTTTCAAAGAGCCCATTGGCTTTAGTGATCGGCGCGGTACTAGCTTCACCGGCAGTACTGGCAGAAACAGTAAAAACAGATGAACATATGGTTGTTGAAGGTCGAGATTACGGCTACAAAGCCGACACGAACACAACAGCAATGCGCATGGAGGCGACTCAATTAGAGACTCCGGGACAAGTTTCAGTAATTGATGAGCAAATCATCGATGAACAGCGTGCAACAACCTTAGGTGACGTTCTTAAGAATGACGCGAGTGTAAGTGCTGGTGGTACTAGTCGTAACCGTGAGCGTTTTTCTCTGCGTGGTTTCTCGGTAGAGAGCTCTTCAGGCTTCCTGAAAAATGGCCAACAACACTGGTCTCACTACCGCCAACCAATCGAACTGCTAGAGCGTGTTGAAGTACTAAAAGGACCTTCTGGTCTTCTTTACGGTATTTCTGCACCAGGTGGTTTGATCAACATGGTAAGCAAAAAGCCAACTTACGATACGCAAGTAAGTGTTAGCCAAGATATTGGTTCTAATGACCATTCTCGTACAACGGTAGACGTAAGTGGCGCTTTGAACGACGCTGAAACTCTACGTGGTCGCGCGATTCTATCTAAAGAAAGCTACGGCTCTTGGAGAACTTATGGTGACGGAACTGAACCACAAACAGAACGTTTTGTTGGTGGTGTATTCGTTGATTACGATGTAACTGAAGACGTGACAGTTTCTGTTCATTACGACAAAACTAACGACGAAGGTAGCGTAGATTCTGGCGCTTTATACACGCTAGACGGCAACCGAGTAGGTAGCGACAAGCACATCTGGGATGCACAGTGGTCACAGATCGAGAATGATGTTGAGAACGTTGGTTTTGATATTGCTGCTAATCTAACTGATACATGGTCAGTGAAAACAGGTTTCAACTACCAAGATTTCGAACGTATCGATATGGAAAGCTACCCAAGCTTTTCAAATATGAACCCTGACGGTACGGGTACCGTTACTCAAGGCGGTAACTACCGTCATGACAAATGGCGTTTTAGAACGGCTTACGTAGATCTAACGACAACCGCCGATCTTGCGGGCACAGAACACCAATTACTATTCGGTGCTAACTGGTTAGGTTACAGCTACTACCGTGGTATGGATCGCTTCAGCAGCGCTGAATACGTACCAGATGCAACAGTACCAGCGCCGTCAGTGGGTCCAACATCGCTAGGTAAGATGAGTACTTACGATACTTGGGGCTTCTACATCCAAGATTTGATTACTATTAATGATGAATGGCAAGTTCTTGCGGGTGCTCGTTTCGACCGTAAAGTAAGTGATGGCGTAGCAGAAGAAAATGTAGCGCCTAAGCTTGGCCTGATTTACCACCCAGCATCAAACGGTAGTATCTACGCTTCTTACTCTGAAAGTTTCGAACCACAAGGTGTTGTGTCTAGCGGAAGCCGCAACTACACCAACGATGGCGAACTTCTTGACGCAGCAACGGGCGTGTCTTACGAAGTCGGTACTAAGTGGGAACTGATGGACGAACGTCTATTCGTTTCTGGTGCGGTATTCGATATTACCCAAGAAAACATTTCAATGGATGTAGAAGACACTTCATCAGGCGATTGGACGAAGACACAAGGTGGCGAACAAGTTCACCGTGGTGCTGAGTTAGCAGCGCAAGGCTTTATCTCCGAAAAATTCTCTATGTCTGGTTCTGCAATGTACTTAGATGCTGAAATCACGAACCATGAAACGTATGAAGGTAACCGTCCAGTAGACGTACCTGAGTTTGCAGCAAGCGTTTGGTCTACCTATGCAGCAACAAACGAAGTTGATGTGAACCTGGGTCTTATCTACGAAGGTTCTCGTTACGGCGATAGCGCGAACACACTCAAGAAAGACGGCTACGCACGTGTAGATATGGGTGCTGCATACACGCTTAAGTACGACGATTCTCTTGATTTCGTAGCGCGTCTAACAGTCGAGAACGTATTTGATAAAGAATACCTAGCGGGTGGCGGTTCAACATCTTCAAACCACCAATTTGCTGAAGACGTAGTAATCGGCGAAGGCCGTAACTACATGGCGACTTTACAGGTAAAATACTAATTTGTTAGTAGGGTACTATTGTTAGCCTAAATACTAAGGGGAAAGTTTCGGCTTTCTCCTTTCGTGATTCTGCTATTCAGTAAAATATCCCTAGTAATGCGAGTGACTTTTAATGATAATGAGAGTGCTTATCAATAATAGTATTTATCAATAAAATGTATTTGACCTTCTTCTATAGTAAATGACTACAATTATGAATCTTTTAAAAACTAGCCTAGCGCTTGCCATCAGTTTGGTTGCAACGTCTTCTATGGCAAACAGCTTGGATCAAGCTCAATCAATTCAAAACAAGACCAATAACGCGTCGGCTTCGAGCCAAAAGGTTATTGATAAAAGCTCACAAGCGACTTTAATGCTGCAAGCTGAGATTGAGCGTCTGCAAGAAGAAGTTAAAAACCTAGAAATCTATCACGATCACCTTGCTGCATTAGTTGAGAGCCAAAACCAAGAAGCTCAAAGCATTGAAGAGCAGATCGAAGAAATCAAATACACACGCCAAGGTGTTGTGCCATTGATGTATCAAATGATCGATGGTCTTGAACAGTTGGTAGAGAAAGACGTGCCGATTAAGAAAGAACAGCGTCTAGAAAGAGTAGAAAAGCTTCAATCAATGATGACTCGTGCAGACGTAAGTGATGCTGAGAAATACCGTCGTATCCTAGAGGCATACCAAATCGAGATGGACTACGGCATTAAGTTGGGTGTTTACCAAGGTCGTGTCGCATTGGCGAGTGATAAAACAATCGAGGCAGATGTTCTGCACCTAGGTCGTATCTCTTTGGTTGCTCGTAATCTAAATGGCAGCCAATACTGGGCTTGGAATCAAACAGAAGCTCAATGGCAAGAACTTGATTCTTCTATGAAGTCAGAGCTAGATAAAGCGTACGATATTGCTGGCCAACAAGCTGCCCCAAGCTTGATTACTTTACCTGTTTCTTTAACTGTTGCGGAGGTTAAGTAATGAACTTAAAACCATTAGCAGCATTGCTTTGCATTACATCACTTTCATTTTCTGCTTTCTCAGCTTCAGACTCAACGGCTCAGCTAGTTAATAAAGCAAAATCAGAGAGTCGAACTCAAGCTTCTCACAACGTAGTGCGTGAAGCTGATTTCAAAAAGACAGAACAAGAACTGAAAGCGATCAAAGCTCAGCTTGAAGCGAAGCGTACGTCTATCCAAGGTGCGACAGATGTTCTGACTCAAACGTTCAGTGATAACGAAAACAAGCTTGCTCGCTTAGAAGAGAAGCTGCGTTTAGAAACCGGTAGCTTAGGCGAGCTGTTCGGTGTCGTTCGTCAAAACGCAAAAGAACTCGGCGCAGAGCTTAGCTCAACCGTGAATAGTGTTGATCGTGCTGAACACACTGCAACTGTTGATCAAATCATTGATGCTAAATCACTGCCTTCAATGCCACAGCTGACCGGTTTGTGGATGAGCATGGTTGAACAGATCCAAGCGAGTTCTGAGCTTAGCAAATCTCAAATTGCATTCATTAATGGTGAAGGCAATACAAACAAGGTTGACGCTTACCGACTAGGTTCGATTGGTCTTGTGACAGAGCAAGGCTATGTTAGCTGGAACACTCAGCGTGAAGATGCGATCGCTTACCTTAAGCAACCACAAAATGGTCCAACGTTAGCGTCACTTTCTTCGTTAGCGAATGGTGAAGTATCTAACGTGGTTGTCGATCCTTCTCGCGGGTTTATGCTAGAGCAATTAGCACTTACGCCAAGTTTAACTGACCGTCTACAAGCGGGTGGTGTGGTTGGTAAAGTGATTCTTGGCCTACTAGCTATTGGTCTAATCATCGCATTAGTTCGTGGTGTCTCTCTTGCTATCGCACGCCAGAAAATTCGCGCGCAACTTAAGAACCCTGAGCAAGCGGGTGATAACCCACTAGGTCGTGTTCTTGCGATGTACAACAAGGAACAAAACCAAACGGTTGAAGCGTTAGAGTTGCGACTTTTAGAAGCGGTAGTTGATGAGCAGACTCACCTAGAGAAAGGTCTATCGATGCTTAAGCTATTGGCGGCACTAGCACCAATGTTGGGCCTTTTAGGTACAGTAACCGGCATGATCGAAACGTTCCAAGTGATCACACAGTTTGGTAATGGCGACCCTAAAGTAATGGCGGGTGGTATTTCTATGGCGCTTGTCACTACGGTACTTGGTCTGGTTGCGGCAATGCCTCTTCTACTGGCACACAACATTCTTAGCACTCAAGCAGAAAACATTCGCAATATTCTTGAGAAACAAGGTATTGGTCTTGTTGCTGAGCAGGCAGAAAAGACGGTTGAATCAAAAGCTGTGGTTTCACCAGTTGGGACTGCTGCGTAATGGATATTTTGTCGGGTTCTCTATTACCAGCGAGTTGGTTAACGAGTGACTGGCTGCTGTCTTTATCAAGCTTTATGGAGCAGGGCGGTTTCGTCCTGTGGTGGCTAGCGGCCGTCGTCCTAGTTTATTGGGTGCTTGTAGTCGAACGTGTGCTTTATCTTGCGTTCTACTTTCCAAAGCAGCGCCAAGCTTGGATTACTAAGTGGCATGAAAGAGAAGATCACTCTTCTTGGCATGCCAAAGCCATTCGTGAAGGTTGGTTAGGGCAAGCGAGTATCTTGCTTAACCAGAACTTGAATTTTATTAAGCTGTTAGTCGCTATTTGCCCGATGTTGGGCTTGCTAGGCACTGTAACCGGTATGATCTCTGTTTTTGATGTTATGGCGACACAAGGCAGCAGTGACCCTAAATTGATGGCTTCAGGTATCTCGTTAGCAACACTGCCAACCATGGCAGGCATGGTTGCAGCGTTAGCGGGCATGTTTGTTCACGCTCGCTTAGCGAAAGTGTGTAACCGCTTAGAATTGAAATTAGAAAAATCTTTAAGGAGTCAACGATGAGACTCGGTCGACGTCATTCTAAAAACGAAGAGGCTCAAATAGACCTTACTTCGATGCTTGATATTGTCTTTATCATGCTTATTTTCTTTATTGTGACCAGTTCATTTGTTCGTGAATCAGGGGTGGAAGTCAATCGCCCACAAGCTTCTAACGTAGTAAGCCAAAAGGATGCAGGCATCTTTGTTGCGATTACTTCTGCAAACGACATTTTCATCGATAAACGTGTTGTTGATGTTGAACGTGTTCAAGCGACGTTAGAGCATTTATTGCTAGAACAACCTGATGCTTCTTTGGTCATTCAAGCGGATGAACACGCTTACAACGGAACCGTTGTTAAAGTGATGGACGCCGCTAAAGGTGCGGGTGTTAAAAACATTGCGCTTGCTGCTGAAAAGCGATGATCTTGGAGGATCTTCATAAATGATTCGCCTATTTCTTGCTTTACCGCTAGCGGGTGCATTGGGCTTAGCGCTGTTTTCTTTCATGGCTTGGATGGTCGATAATGGCCACCAACGTTCACCAGACGATAGCGAGACGTTAAGTTTCAACATGGTAATGGTGGAACAAGAACAAGAAGTTCAAAGAAGACAACGTGCAGTCCCTGAAAAACCAGAAATGCCAGAGCCGCCACCGGAAGCGCAAACGTCTCAGTCACAAGCTGAAGTTACGCCTCTGAATTCGATGTCTTCATTACCTTCTTTGGATTTGAATACATCCATTGACGGCCTAGCGATTAACGCGCCGACATTTTCTGATTTTGGGTCAAACCAACAAGCAATGCCTCTGTATCGAGTAGAACCTCGTTACCCACCTAAAGCGCTGAAGCGTGGCGCTGAAGGCCATGTGATAATGTCTTTTACCATCGACGAAACGGGACGCCCAATTGACATTCAAGTCACTGACGCAAACCCACGTCGTATGTTTGAACGTGAAGCGATGAGAGCACTTAAAAAATGGAAATATCAACCAAAAGTCGTCGATGGAAAAGCGATAGCTCAGGTTGGTCAAACCGTGAAACTAGAGTTTAAGTTGGCAAAATGATGAAACAGATATGGATATTAGTGGGCTTGTTGTTAATGCCCCTTACAACACAAGCGCAAGAGCTATCTCAATATACTGCCATTCGTGTTCAAAAGGCGCATAAGCTTGCTCAAGATGAACAGGTTAAACAGGCGATTGATGTACTCGCAGGCTTGGAGCTTTCTAAAGGTTACGACAAAGCATACGTAGCTCGTATGTTGGGTGTGTTTTACTGGCAAGATGGCAAAACTGACGCGGCGATTAAGCAGCTCACTTATGCCGTCGATACGAATTTGTTAGTCGATGAGCAAGCTTGGATAACGAAGCGTATGCTGGCTGATTTGTTGTTGAACGATCAGCAGTTTAAAAACGCGCTTCCGCACTACTACGAGTTAGTGAAAACAGCGCCTGAAAAGGAAAAGAAAGACACGCTTTGGATGCGAATTGCACAAGCTGAATACCAAATTGAAAACTGGTCGAAAGTCCTAGTGGCCATCGGTAATCACGACAAGTTCAATTCAAAACCAGAGTTATCACCTTTATCGCTAAAATTGGGTGCTCAGCTACAGTTAAAGCAGTGGAAACAGTCTATTCCGACACTGGAAAGCCTCATTGAACTTCAACCAGAGAAAGATAACTGGTGGCGTCAACTTGTTGGTATTCAGCTAAGATTAGAACGTAATCGTGATGCATTGAACACGCTAGCGTTGGCTGATCTACAAGGTGTTGAGTTGAAAAACTCAGACCGTAGATTACTGGCTCAGCTTTATGCTAAACGAGGCATTCCAGAGAGAGCAGCACAAGAGATCGCTAAGTTAGATGATGCGAACAACGATGTTCAACTTCTGGCTGAACAAGCAACCTACTGGCAGCTAGCGAAAGAATGGGACAATGCGATTGAAGTGTGGACGTTAGCGTCTAAAAAAGACACGCAATATCATTGGAATGTGGCTCAGTTACTGGTTCAACAAGGTTACTACGATCGTGCTCTGGTTGTTTTGGATAAAGTGAAAGACAAGAACAAGCAAGCTGATGTTGCTTTAGCGAAAGTACGTTCATGGTACAAGCTAAAGAATCTTGATAATGCTCTTGCTCAAGCGAAACGTGCGAACAACATTGAGCCTTCTTCTGAGGCAAAAGGTTGGATTAAATATCTGACTCAGCTAAGAACGGTAAGTGATAACGGAAACGTCTAACAGCTCATCGCAAACAGAAGACAAGAACAGCACATAAGAACCAACAAAAGCAAAAGGGTGTCATTTGATCGTTCAAATGACACCCTTTTTAATTCTAGCGACTTAAACTCACCTTGAGACTTTAGCTCATCTAGCGTTATTGTTCGATTGGCCTGGATTGATTAAGGCTCGCACATCGTGCCACTAAGCGTCGCACTTTGAATTGCGCCACTGGTGTTAGCGACCCAGTTAATGGTGCAGTCTCGATAAGGGTTCTTAAAGGCATGTAAAGTGTAACCATTATCTAGTGGTTTCTTCGTCTCAACCCAAGCATAGTTTCGAGATGCCCAAAAGCTGATAGGACGTGAGCGTTCGGTTAGATACTGCTCTTGTGCATCGGTTATGTCTGAACCGATGTATTCTTGAATATGTTCTTCCGTGCTGATTATTTGGCTGGTGCACGCCGTCACTAGCGCAGCAAAAGCCAAAACAAAAATACGCATTTCAAATCCTTTTAAGCTTCATTAGCTATCATCAAACCAGTGATCAAATAGTCCCAACTTTCTATCCTTAAAGCTACGACTGTTACCTTAAACCCATCTCAATCAAGCATGTTGAGATTGAGCTTTTTTGAGCTTTGACCCTGTTATCAATAACCTCTAATAAAACGAATCAAACCCCTTTAGTACACGTTAGCAAGAATATGCATACAGTTCGATTACTTCCCATGTAATGTTATGTAAATTTCCTTACGCCACTCGGCAAACGTAAACAATGTAAATTGACTGCCAATACGAATGATTATCAACTAAATTGTCGCCATAAAATTTATAGGTATTGGTTTGTATGTCGTTAAAAAGTAGGGCGGTTCAGTCATGGGCTCGTCGACTTCATGTTTATATTTCTATGGCGCTTCTGTTCGTGGTTCTTTTTTTCTCAGTAACCGGTATCACCCTGAACCGACCTGAGTTATTTGAATCAAGCCAACCCAATATCCAACGCTCTACGCTAACGCTTCCTACAAGTTTATTTACGGTTCAAGACGGACGTTTAAAAGCTGACGAGACAGCCTTTGAAACGTTTCTGTTCGAAGAAGCCAACCTCTCCGGCGTTCCTTCTGGTTTGGACATCTATGCAGAGATTGAAGATGGTGAGTTGCTCATCGGTGAGGTATCTATGGACTTCAAAGGACCCGGCTACAACGCTTCCGTTTTTGTTGACGTTACGTCTGAGTTTGTAGAAGTCGAAACCACTAATTACGGCGTTATCGCATTGTTGAACGATCTGCATAAAGGTCGTAACAGCGGTGAAGTATGGAAATGGTTTATCGATATCACTGCGCTATTGATGATCTTCTTTGTGCTTACTGGCGTGTGCTTACTGTTACCTAAGAAAAAGACGCTTAATACTTCCATCAAATGGACGGTGTTTGGGTCTGCAATCTCATTGGTTATCTATTTTGTCGCCGTGCCTTAACGCTTGATTCGATTGATGAATCGGATTGAAGAGCGAACTTAAGGTTAAACGGATTTAAAAGGTTGTTAAAAATGAAAAAAATGAACTGGAGCAAGGCGCTTCTTGCTTTATCTCTTTTGCCAAGCCTAGGTATGGCACAAGCGATTCCTGATACGGCAAAACTGGATGTCAGCTTTGAGCTTCCAAAGATTGATACCTCTATGTATGCACGTCCTTATGTGGCGGTGTGGGTAGAGAATAGCGAACGAAAGTCAGTGAAAACCATCGAGCTTTGGGTCGGTAAAGACGAATGGCTTAAGGATCTGCGCAGCTGGTGGAGAAAGGTTGGCCGTTACGATCGTGAACTGGTTGATGCTGTGACGTCTGCAACACGTCCTGCTGGCCAGTACCGTTTCGTGTGGGATGGTAAGAGCGACAGCGGTGAAACGTTAGAACAAGGCGAGTACACGGTTCATATCGAAGTGGTTCGTGAACACGGTGGCCGTAATTACCTTCGCCAAAAAGTATCACTCGCAGATTCAAACATATCTTACGAATTAAAAGCAACGGAAGAGACGGGTGAAATCACCCTGAACTACATCGCTAAATAGTAAGTGCGAACAGTAACTAGTAAGTGCGAACAGTAACTAGTAAGTACGAACTAAAACCAAGCTGAACAGAATAGACAGTGGTCATCGTAGGCTCAGATAGAGCGACACGGCTAACAATTATAAATAATGGAATTGAACATGATGAAACAGACAAAAATCAAAGCACTTGCTCTAGCGGGTGTGATGGCATTCGGTCTAGCAGCAACGACAACGGCACAAGCTCACCCACGTTGGATTTTGCCATCTCACTTTACTGTATCTAAAGAAGGTGGTGATTGGCTAACGTTCGATGTTACTGCGTCTCACGGTACGTTTGTTTTTGATAAGCCTGCTGGCAGCGAAAATGCTCATGTCATCATGCCAGATGGCCGCAGCGAGCGTCCTAACTTCGTTATTCGTGGCAAGCGTCGTTCAATCTTCGACTTCTATTTTGAAGAAGAAGGTACACACAAAGTGGCGATCAACAACCAGCCGTCTTACTACACGCAATACAAAGCGGGTCGCCGTGACACGGTGAAGTGGATTAAAGCAAACAAAGCTGAGCGTGACTCAGTTCTGCCTGAAAAATCACGTGACGTGGTAACGCAGATCAGCTTCACTCGTGCAGAAAGCTACATCACGGTAGGTAAGCCAACGGATTCAGTGTTCAAAATTGAAGGCAAGCTTCTAGAAATGAAGCCTGTGACACACCCTTCAGATATCGTTGAAGGCGAACCTGTGACATTCCAGTTCTTCTACAACGGTGAAATCCAGAAAGACGTGAAAGCGGAGATTACTCGTGAAGGTACGCTTTACCGCAACCACCAAGAGCAGATTGATGTGGTGAGTGATGAGAACGGTGAAATCACGTTTACTCCAGACGTAGCAGGTCGTTACGTAATGAAAGCGAACTACAAAGGTGAGTTGATTGACAACCCACTGGCAGACAAAGCAAGCGCGAACGTTCACCTAACGTTCGAAGCGCTGCTTCAATAGTCTGTGATATCGGGGCTAGATCCCTGATTAAGAATCAAAAAAACTTAAGGGCTCATTTGAGCCCTTTATCGCTCAGTTTACTTCTGAGAATTTGCACTGTGGCTAGGGTACGAACCATGACAATAAAAACAAAACTTAACGCTTTAATGACTCCTTGCTTAGCATTGGGACTTGGTTTCGCTGCATTACCTGCTCAAGCACACTTTCCACTGATGAGCTGCTGGTTTGAAGGTAAGACTGTTGCTTGTGAAGCGGGTTATTCGGATGGCAGCAAAGCGATTGATTACGCAGTTGAGATGTACGATTACGAAGACAACTTGATTGCAAAAGAGATGACAGATAAACGTTCTATCGTTGAATTCCCACATCCTGACACTGAGTTCTACCTTGTGTTCGATTCAGGTCATGAGTTTCCAGTTGAAGTTGATGTTGTAGAGATCAGTGAAAAATGATGATTCAAAGCGTACGTGCTGATACGGGCGGCAGAGAGGGCAAATGGGTAGGACTGATCATTGTGTTCATCCTTTGCTTTGCAACTGTCGCAATCCCATTTCATCAGGCTGAATCCCACGTTAAAGCAGTGCTTGATCATCAAATTCTAGTGACTGATGTTGAACAAGAAAACTTGGCGATGCTATCAGAGCTGCGTTTAGCGCATGAAGAAATCCGTGACCTGCGCATGGACTCAGATGGTGAATGGCCGAGTGTTGCATCACTTAAAGATGAATGGGTTGCCCCGTTTGTAGAAGATCAGAGTTGGAAGCGCAAAGGTTCTCATGCTTGGGTACTGGACGAGCGTGGTTACTATTTCTCTGCTCCAAGTGAATCTGCGACACCAAGTGAACAAGCTACGCCAACCGATCATGGTTTTGCGGATTCCTTTATTTTAAATGCGAACAGCGTTTCTCCTGAAATCTGGATCTTCTTGGGCGGTGTAGCGAAACAGCCCGCTACTTTTGACCAACACACGCTAGAGTCTACGGGTTGGAAAATGGTCGTGAACGAATCAGAAATTGAACAGCATCATGAAAGCGATGCTCACTAATAATAAGAGAATTACTATGCGAATTATGACTCTGTTCATGTCGTTATTAGCGGTGTTCATGGCACCCAATGCATTGGCAAAAGAATATAAGATCGACAGCAACAAGCTGACGATTGGTATCACGCTTCAACCTTACTACAGCTACGTAAAAGCAGTAGTAGGCGACAAAGTGAACATCCTTCCTTTGGTTGATGCCGGCTTTAATCCGCATAACTACTTGCCACAACCGAACGACTTGAAGAGATTGAGCCAGATGGACGCCATCGTGGTAAACGGTATTGGTCACGATGACTTCGCGCTTAAAGTGATTTCAGCCGCGCAACGTGATGACCTAGTCGTGATCGAAGCAAACAAAGAAGTGCCTCTACTTCCTGCTCTTGGTCAGTCTGTTGGTCAAGGTGCCGTTAACCCACATACCTTTGTTGGGCTTTCGACAACAATTCAAAAGGTTTACACCATCGCGAGTGAGGTCTCTAAGCTCGACCCTGACAACGCGGCTTTTTATCGTAAGAATGCACGTAAATACGCAAAGCAATTTCGCTTTATGAAGCGCGATGCGATGTTGTCATTAGGTGAGTTAGATACTTCAGGTATGAAGGTGGCGACCACGCACAATGCGTATGGCTACATCCTTCAAGAATTTGGTTTGGATGTTGCGGCGGTGATTGAGCCTGCACACGGTGTTGAACCAAGTCCGAGCCAGTTGCAAGAAACGATCGAAAAGATCCGCGCATCGGGCATTGACGTGTTGTTCTATGAGCTAAACATGCCAAACCGTTTTGTTGACACGATTGAAGCGGAAACGGGTGTTCAGCTTTACCGTTTCTCTCACATGACGCATGGCGAATATGAAGACGACAAAGTCGAAGTTGAGATGCAGAAGAATCTCGAGACATTAATCGAAGCAATGAAATTTGCGGCGGCGAACCAAGCTAAAAGCGGGAACGCATAATGTTAGGTCCATCGATTTCAATCAATCAACTCGGTCTGCAATATGACAACAACGTCATTCTTGACGATATCTCACTAGAACTTAAAGCGGGTGAGTGCCATGTAATCATGGGGCCAAACGGCGGTGGTAAAACCTCTCTGCTACGCTCTGTTCTTGGTTTGACGCCTTTCTCTGGGCAAATCAATATTCATTGGCCAGAAAAGCCAAGTATCGGTTATGTTCCACAAAAAGCGACCTTCGAATCGAGCTTGCCTTTGACGGTCATGGATTTCGTGTTGCTTAACCAAACTCGAATTCCGCTATTTTGGCGTCGTAAGTCTAAGCAATTGGATCTTGCACTCGCACAATTAGATCGCGTTGGTATGGCTACTCGTAGCGACCGCCGCATGGGACAGTTATCGGGTGGTGAGCAGCAACGCGTGCTGTTTGCCCAAGCGCTATTAGATAACCCAAGTCTACTGGTGTTGGATGAACCAACCACGGGTATGGACGAGCAGGGCGTTCGTTATCTTGAATCGCTGATTCGTGAATGTGTTGACGAGGGTCGCACGATCCTTGCGGTTCACCACGATGTAACCGCAGTACGTCGCCTTGAAGCCAATGTACATGTTGTGAATCGATTCTTGGTTGATAGTGGTCCACACGAACAGGTACTACATCCAAGTAAGATTGAAAGCTTATTCCAGCATTACAGCAGTGGTGCTGCGATGAACAAACCGAAGGAGGTTGCGTAATGGATTGGCTACGACAACTTGCCGTAAGTGGTGTTGAAGCGGGTTGGTTATCTGACAGCTTCATGTATGCGTTCATGGTCAATGCACTGGTTGCTGCATTGTTACTGGGCCCGTTACTAGGTGGCCTGGGTACTTTGGTGATTGCTAAGCGTTTGGCTTTCTTCTCTGAAGCGGTAGGCCACGCGGCATTAACCGGTATCGCTATAGGTGTGTTGCTTGGCGAGCCACCAGAAAACCCAATTATTGGTCTGTTTAGCTTCTGTATGATCTTCGCGCTGCTTCTTCACTTTGTAAGAAACAGAACCAATGTGCCATACGATACTTTAGTTGGCGTTTTCCTTGCTTTAGCACTGGCAGTGGGTGCGGCATTGCTGATGTACGTGGCGCGTAAGATCAACATCCACATGCTTGAGAACGTACTATTTGGTTCGATTTTGACGGTAACAGACCAAGACTTAGCGATTCTCGCAGGCAGCTGCGCGATCATTATTTTGCTCTTGATACCGACGTTCAACCGTATTCTTCTAACCTGTATCAGCCCTGATATTGCCAAGGTTCGTGGTTATAACACCAGTTTCTACGACTACTTGTTTGTCATGATGATCACCTTAGTGACGATTGCAGCGGTGAAGATCGTAGGTGCTGTTCTGGTTGGTGCATTATTGCTGATCCCAGGTGCGACAGCTCGCTTGTTAACTAAACGCATGGGCAGCTTTGTATTGCTGTCGGCATTACTGGCAACAGTCGCGTGTTTAGTTGGAACCGTCTTACCTATGGAATTGAAACTACCAGTACCTTCGGGCGCTTCGATCATCATCGTTTCAGCGACATTTTTCCTAGCGGCAACGCTATACCGGATTATAAGAAAGGCATAATCATGACCTCTTTAATTAATCGTATCTCAAGAACAGTGAAGGCTATTACTAAAGTTGGTGCCGTTAGCAGCCTATGGTTGGCCGGCTCAATGGTGTCTATCAGTGCTAATGCCGAGGATATCCTTACCAGTACGCCTGTGACTTATGCTTTGGCGACAGAGCTAACCAAAGGCACAGACATTACCACCGAATATCTGCCACCAAAGCGCTACGGCATTGATCGTCTGCCAAACTGGTTTGGTACTAAAGGCGCAAGCAAAGTCCTTCAATCCGGCGAAAAGGCGACCGTAGCATTAACGCTGTCATCTATTTGGCAAGCTGATCCTACATTTGTATACGCAAGACAGGGCAATATCCGTTTGGTTGAAGTGGATGCGGCTCAAGCGATTACACCGCGCGCGCAAGGTGTAGCTGCGCTGACGTTATCAAATGGTGAAGTGTCTAAATACGCGTGGTTAAACCCAACCAATCTAACGCGTATGGCGGCAATTGTGGCTGATGACTTTAAGTTGTTGTGGCCTGCGCAAGCTGAAACGATTGATAGCAACTTACAACGTGTGATGTTGGATGTTCGTGAACTGATCAACAAGCAGCAAGCAGTATTGCTCGACAATGACGTAGATTCAGTATTGTTGCTTTCAGAAAGCTTGGAAGATTTCGCCTCTGGCAGCCAACTGTTTGTTGAAGAACGCATGTTCAAAGCTGAACTGGAATGGACAGAGCAGGACAAAGCCAAGCTTAAAGAGATGTTTTCGGAAGATGATGCTCTATGGTTAGTTACAGCGAAAAAGCCAAGCAACTTGATTAAATCATTGGTACCGAATGAGCGTATCTTGGTAGTGGATTCTGTTGATCGTTGGGGCAGAGCGGGAATCAACGCAAAAGCACCGTTTGCCCGTTGGGAAGTGCAGCCATTCAAAGGCTAACCAGCGCGATTAAAAATGGTAGGATCAAAAAAGCAGCCCAATTTGAGGCTGCTTTTTTGTTCTTGTCTGTTGGCTCTGAAAAGAGTGTCAGACAAGAGGACTGCGAGTATAAACTTACTCTGCAGCTTTTGTCTCTTCAGCTTCAACCGTTGCTTCTACTGAACCTTCAGCTTGCTCTTGAGCTGCTTTCGCTTGTTCTTCAGCTTCCATTTTTGCACGGTCAGCTTTAGAGATGTAGCGAGGCTTGTTGCTACTATGCAGTTTAGAATTCGCCTGTTTCTGCTTCTTTTTTAGAATTTGATTGATTTTTTTCTTACGGTTCATTGCTGCATAGCCTTGTATTTAGTTTAGGCGGTGGAGGATAATCATTTTAGCTCTAGAACTCAATATTTACATGGTATTCAGCAAGGAAAATATCACTATGCAGTCAGTCGAGACCGAACGTTTAAGATTAAGAATGATCACACCTCAAGATGCGGCGTTTATTCAACGACTATACAGCTCAGAAGATTTCCTGCGTTACATTGGTGATAAGGAAATCAACGACACTGAAAAGGCTGTCGAGTACATTGAAAACAACATTCTTAAGATGCATGAAGAGAAGGGTGTCTGTTTGTTGATGGTTGAAATCAAAGAAACTTCAACGCCAATTGGTATCTGCGGATTAATAAAAAGAGACACCTTAGCGTCGCATGATATTGGCTACGGGTTTGCTCCTGAGTTTTATGGTCAAGGCTTTGCCCAAGAAGCCGCGGAGGCGATAATTGAACAAGCTAAGCAGAATGCTGATATCGATCATTTAGTTGCCATCACTACCTCTGATAACATTCGAAGTATCACACTACTGACTAAGTTAGGCTTTGTGTTCGAGCGAGTTGAAGATGTGATAAGCGAAAGCGTTAATCTCAACCTGTACGGTTTCTCATTAGGTAATTAAAACATGTTCCAACATAACAATATTCTACAAGGTGAGCTCGCAACGGAGTACAAAACCGTTATTGCGATGGTGCACATCTATTGCAAAGATCACCACGGTGAAGTTCGTCAGAATAACGCGTTATGTGAGGAGTGTGAGCAACTGTTGCGTTACGCCGAAACACGACTGGATAGATGTCCTTATGGCGAAGCAAAACCGACCTGTAATAAGTGTCCGATTCATTGCTATAAACCAGACCCGAAAGAGCAAATGCGATTGGTGATGCGCTATGCCGGGCCAAGAATGCTACTTAAGCATCCGATATTAGCGATTCGACATCTGATTCATGAGAAACGGAAAGTGCCTGAAAAGCCGTTGCCGAATGTGTCGAACCGCCATATCCGAATGAACAAGAAGTAAGTGGCGCTTTAAAGTAATTTCTAAAGAAATGCAAAAGGTCTGATTTCTCAGACCTTTTTTATGTAGATACGTTTTATCTAAGTTTGAATATAGCCAGGTAACTGAAACTTACGCCGCTTGAGGCTCTTCGTAGGTCACCGTTAGGTTGTTGATCCAGCGTCGGCTCAAATAACGGTGTGAACAGATGGTCAATTTCACGACTTCTTCTACCAACATTAGACCATAGATGTATTTAAAGTCCCATTCAGCGACAAACGCGCCGTAAACACATACTGGAATGCCCACCATCCACATCGCGATGAAATCCATGCGAAGGCAGAACGCATTATCACCACCAGCACGAATAATACCGTTAATGATCACCATGTTGAGCATGCGAATCACGACCGCAAAGCACATGATCATCATCGCAGGTGAAGCAAGCGGGTATAAAGCGTCTTTGGTCAGGTTTAGCCATGACAGAACGTGCTCTTTACCCATAAACAATAGCAAGCCTACAACCGCACCAAAACCAACCACGGCTTTGATGAACGTCAGACCCATACTCATAGCGTCATCAAACTCATCACGACCGAGTGAGTGACCAAGCAACACGGAACACGCTACAGAAATACCAAAGAATATCGAGTAACACAGCGACTCAAAAGGCGCGAGCATAGAGAACACAGCAAGTTCCGTTGTGCCCATGTGACCGAAGATCATTTGGTATGCCATAGTACCCATTGCCCATAACACGGCATTCATCGTTAGTGGCAAAGCAATACGACGGTAAGACAACCATAATGACGGACGATGTGGTGAGCTAGGCGTGGTTAACAACCAGTGTTTACGCATGCGCATATAGCCATACATCAAACCCACTTGAATCAAGCGCGCTAAAGTGGTTGCCAATGCCGCACCTGAAACGCCCATCGCTGGAATACCGAAGGCACCTTTAATGAGTACGAAGTTAAGTGCGATGTTGAGGGCAATCGTGACCGCACCAAGCAATAGTGGTGTTACGGTGTCACCTGATGAGCGCATGCTTGCTTCTACCACGACCACAATGTGAGTCAGAAGAAGAACAGGGAATCCATACCACAGGTAAGTCGCGCCAAGTTCAATCACGGTTTGATCGCTGGTCTGCAACATCATTAAAAACTGAGAACCAAGAGTGATGATTGCAGTAACAGGCAGCAGAACTTTTAAGCCAAACACCATTGCGATAGATGATACCGTTCGCGCGCTTTTTCGGTCGTTCTTTCCCCAGTATTGAGCGACTAATGTTCCGTTTGCTGAGGCCAACCCTGCCATAATCATAATAGCAACGAAGTGCCATTTTGATGCAATTCCCACAGCCGCAGCTGCTTCCATACCATAATCACTGACCATTAATACGTCAGCAAGGGCAAGAATAGCGACAAGCGCACTTTGTAAAGCAACAGGTAAACCCAGTTTAACGATACGAGGTAAGATGCTCTCTGGCTTGTTATTCATAGATGAGTTAGGGTTGATGTTAGTTGTCATAAGCTCTCCGATTTATGGCAGAACTATAGTGATTTGAGCGAAGTAACAACATGTTTAAAAAACAACAAAACCTGTGCGAATCCGTCATTGATTCAATGAGACCAAAATCAACTTGGCATGATGATGTTTTTCTCGCTGAACAGTGCAAAGAACGTTTTTTGACCGTTGAAGATATTCCAGAGATGAAAAGCTTTGGTGTCTATATGGGCGGCATGGCGAAGCTATATGATGGCTACTGGGTTGAGCGCGAATCCGTTAATGTTCATACGTTGATTTTCACTATGGAAGGTGGCGGCATTCTAACAACCGCAACATCGGTCCAAGCGATTACACCTTATACACTCGTGGTGCTTCCTGCTGAAACCCCATTTCGTTTTGAACTCGATCCTCAATATAATTATTGGAAAATGGCGTGGATGCTGACGCCTGACACCAAGCAATGGCAGCACATAGCAAGTTTAAGACAGGGGATTGTGCCTTTTGGAGAGTGTGAGCAGATCTGGTCATTAATGAACTTGGTTTACTTTGAGATAGGCGGTAGAGCCAGTTACCGTAAGTTACTCTTGAGTGAAATTATCCGAACCTTGACGGGGTTTGAGCCTAAGTCGACCAGCACCACTGCACGTGTTCAAGCGCTCTATAACGAAATTGAAAGTAGTCTGCACCAGCCATGGACAGTGGCAGGGATGGCCGAAAGAGTGTTCATCAGTGAAGAGCAGCTCAATCGAGTCACCAAGACGCTATTTAACCTGTCGCCACGCAGTAAATTGATTCAATTACGCATGGATAAAGCCACCAGCCTGTTGAAATATCAAGATTGGTCAGTTTCTATGATTGCTAATCGCTTGGGCTACAAAGATCCTTATAACTTTTCGCATCGCTTCAAAAAGCATTTCGGTTTATCACCCAGTCAATATCGAAAGAGCCATCGACTTCTTGGTTAGCCTTGCACGATGAAATGAGAAGTGTGGGAGAAGAAGGTTACATATAGGCATGAGTTGAAAAGGGCCCTTCGCTTAGACATAAAGTCTGAACTCGGAGCCCTAATGACACGCATCTAGTGTCTGTCTATTTAAGCTTACTCGCCTGCAATCTGTAGGTGAGAGCGCTTTAGGCTAGCAATCAACATGTAGATCGTTGTAGCAAGTAGAGACGCGAACAGGTAAGTGAACAATCCTGCTTGTGAATCCATAAAGCTGTCTGCAACGATTGGTCCCGCAACAGAACCGATGCTGTAGCAAAGTAGCATGATTTGAGTCACTGACACCAAGTAGCTTGGGTCAAGGTTACGGCAACCTAAGTTAATCGCGATTGGGTATAGCGCAAATGTGGCCATGCCTAATACGAACAAGCTCATGCCTAGTACGTAGAAATCGTGATTGATAGTCAGCACACCAATGCTTGCAACCCCTAGCAGGCAGAACAGAGCCATTAATAACACTTGTCCTACGTGGTGAGATAACCAAGTCACCATCGGCTGTACAGCCATACCACCCATGATAACCAAAGCCATCAAACCACCAATGTCTTCGTGTGCAATGTTACGTTGAGCAAGTTCAACTGGCATCAAGCCGTAAATCGCACCTAGCGTTAATCCGGAAACAATGCAGCCAATTAGCGCGCTGTGGCTTAATTTGCTGATCTGCTTTAAAGACAAAGATTGCGCATCGTGGATCTGTGGTGGAGTTGCTTGTCCGTACATCAGCACAATGATCGCACCAAACAGAAGAGTGAACATTGCGATGAAAGGTACGCCACCAGTAATACCTAGGTAACCGATACCAAGCTGACCAACTGCAGAACCGCCGTACAGTGAACACATGTAGATAGCGAGACGTTTTGCGCGTTGTGACTCGTCGCCGCTCATTAGCCAAGACTCTACAATCACGAAGATACCTGCAACCGCCACACCAGCCACAAAGCGAGCTAGTAGCCATACTGCTTGGTGTGGGATCAATGGCAATACAAGGATCGTTGCGATGAACACACTCAATGCGATGACGAACGCATCTTTGTGGCCAACACGCGCAATGGCACGTTCAATCAATAATGTACCAGCCAGTAGACCTGCATAGAATGCACTCGCCAACCAACTCGATAGATCTTTGTCTAAGCCATACTCAGACAGCATTAATGGTAATGAACTCATTAAGTAGCCTGAAGCGATCGCGTAAAAAGACAATGCAATAACAGGAACAGTTATGCGAGTTGTTGGTTGGATGTTGTCCAATGCAGGAGCCTCTGATAGTAAAAGAAACGATGAATTTTCCGCGACTATGGGGGAGAAACTGAATTGGGTAAAACAAATAAAAATGGTCGTTAAGATAAAGGAAATTTATCGACCAACTAAACTAAAATACGGTTGCGATATTTGGTGGTTTGGCGAGATTTTATGCGGGCAAAAAGTCGTTAAGCCGTTGTTCATTGGTGGTTTAATTTAGAAAAAGATTGCAGCGTGATTGTCTTTTTATGATTTGGATTGAGTGGGATTTTAAGTGTTAGACAGTTTCTTTACGGTATTGACGTGGCGAGTTACCACTCCACTTACGAAAGGCATGACGAAAGTTAGCGCTATCAGAAAAGCCAACTCGTTCAGATATCTCTTCAATACTCATTCGAGTTGAAGAAAGGTAGTGCCGGGAAAGGTGAAAGCGAACATGGTCCAGTATCTTCTGATAGCTCGTATCCGCTGCTTTCAGGTGACGACGCAGAGTTCGAGAAGACATGCCCAGTTCTGAAGAAATGGATTCTATAGAAGGGTAACATCCTGGCCTTTCAATCAGCATCTGAGAGACTTTCTCTTTGAGGCTACTGGGTGCACTGACTTTTGCCAACATGTCATCACACGATTTTAAGCACATCTGTAAAGTGATGGGGTTGGCGGTAGGAAGAGATGAATACAAGGTGGTTGCGTCGAACTCCCATTCAAGCCGGTCACTATTGAATTCAACCGGGCAGCGGAAAATCTCTGTGTATAGATCGCCGTATTCAGGTTTTGGATAGGGGAAGCGGATCACTTGAGAAGGAAAGGGCTGCTGTAAGACCTCTTCGCACAAACTGTGTATCGCTGCGAACCAGTATTCACAACAAAAGGGCAGTAAAGAATCGAGTTCGATAAGTTGCTCTGCGCGAAAGTAACCAATGTTGTCTTCTACAGACATGGTTTTCCTGAGGACAGGGCCAGCAAGTTGCAGATACTTAAACCCGATTAAAAAGGCATCGAGTAGTGTTTCGCTGCTAAACACCGCATAACCGAGCACGCCGAAATCGCTGAACCTCGCTTGTTGGCCAACTTTAAGCCCCAATCCGTCTTCGTTGGAATTCGCTAACGCATTACTGAACACAGCAAGCTTTTGCGCCAAAGTGATGTGTGTATCGGGTGTGTTGAGTTGGAGAGCATCGATGTTACTGCCTTCGAGCAACTCTTCGATACTGAGAACAGGCGACAGGTAACGATGCAGCAACTGAAGATCCAGAATGCCGAATGCTTGCATGTCGGGTTCGTAAACTGCGGTGTATTCCATAAGCTGCCTCTTGTTGAATATCGATATCTTAACCGAACTTTTAACATTTACGCCTGTTGCTTGTTCTCACTTTCGCAAGCTTGTTCCAAATTTTGGTTTATGTGTGCAAGGTTTTATTGGGCTAGCGCAGGCTGTGTCCGAATATCACCGGTTTTTGTCTTTTTGAAACCTGTTCGAAATGTTATCGAAATGTTGTAATTTATTGGGCTGCACATTGGAGCGTCTCAAACATTTTGCTCAATAACGACTCTTATCTACATGACACACCAATGTGCAGGCTCGTGATGACAAGAAAGAGACTTATTACAACGATTAGAACGTCTACGGTGACCGTCACAAACAGGTCTAAGCCGCACAAGGAGATAATGGATGCACAATCTTGCTGTTAATTTGGAGCGTAGCGCTTCGCTTTTTCCAACTAAAGCCGCTCTGCGTATGGGATCGGATGAAATCAGTTTTTCTCAGTTAGAACAACTTTCTGGAAACGTGGCTGCTAACTTGAAAAGACTTGGGTTGCAGAACGGAGATAAGGTAGCGTTGTCATGCCCGAACGTGACTTACTTTCCGATAGCCTATTACGGGATTCTAAAAGCGGGTTGTGTAGTCGTGCCTTTGAACGTGCTATTCAAGGCCAGAGAGATCGCTTATCACCTTAATGACTCTAACGCGAAGGCCTATTTATGTTTTGACGGCAGTGAAGAGCTTCCAATTGGTCGCTATGGTTTACAAGGTTTTGAGCAGGCAAACCACTGTGAACACTTTGTCGAGATGCCTATCCCAACAAACACAGACACTACTTTAGAAAGTAATGGGGAGCATGAATCAATCGCTGATTGGTTGGCACAACCTTTTACTCCTTTTGAGTCTGTGGCTTGTCATGGCGATGATACCGCTGTGATCCTTTATACCTCTGGCACGACCGGTCAACCAAAAGGGGCTGAGCTTTCCCACACCAACATGCAAACCAATGCGATGTCGTCACAGTATCTAATGAGATTGGAGTACAGCGACACCACAATGGCTACACTGCCTTTATTCCATAGCTTCGGTCAGACGGTGATGATGAACGCGAGTGTGCTAACAGGGTCCACCATGGTGTTGATTCCTCGTTTTGAACCGTCATTGGTTATTGAACAGATCATTAGCCATAAAGTCAGCGTGTTTGCGGGTGTTCCTACTATGTATATCGCGCTATTAAAGGCGGGAGAAGAGTCTTCTGATAGTTTAGAAAACACAAGCAAACGCTCTGAACAGGTTAAACACAGCTTGAGGTTAGGTGTTTCTGGCGGTGCTTCTATGCCGCTTGAGGTTATACGACAGTTTGAATCTCGTTTTGAATTACCAGTCTTAGAAGGTTATGGGCTCTCGGAAACGGCGCCGGTTGCGACCTTTAATCATATTGATGGCGATCGTTTATCGGGTAGTGTCGGTCAGCCTTTATGTGGCCACCTCATCAAGATTACTGATATACAAGGCAACTCTGTCGCTATGGGTGAACTCGGCGAAGTCTGCATTAAAAGCCCAAGTGTGATGAAAGGCTATTATCAAAGGCCAGAGGCGACAGCTGAATCTATTCGTGATGGTTGGTTCTTAACGGGAGATATCGGTCGCGTCGATGAGCATGGCAATTTGTTCATTGTTGACCGTGTTAAAGACATGATTATTCGTGGTGGGTACAACGTTTATCCACGTGAAGTCGAAGAAGTGTTGATGTGTCACCCCGATGTCGAAATGGTCGCGGTGGTAGGCGAGCATCATGAACATTTAGGCGAGGAGATCCACGCGCATGTGGTTCTTCACGAACATACGCAATGTGATAGTGCCGCCTTGATAGCATGGTGTCGTGAGCAACTCGCCGACTACAAATACCCGCGTAAGGTATTCATTCGTAAAGCCTTACCCATGACAGCAACCGGAAAAATCTTGAAGCGTGAGTTACACCCACTAGAAATAGCGGAGATGGCAAATGGATAGTTATGATTTTATTATTGTTGGCGGTGGTTCAGCTGGGTGTGTGATGGCTTCTCGGCTGTCGGAAGATCCTGATGTGACGGTTTGCTTGTTAGAAGCGGGTGGTAAAGACACCAGCCCATTCATTCACACACCCGTTGGCGTGGTGGCGATGATGCCAACCAAACTCAATAATTGGGCATTCGAAACGGTTGAACAGCCGGGTTTGAACGGTCGTAAAGGCTATCAGCCTAGAGGTAAGACACTTGGCGGTTCTAGCTCTATCAATGCCATGATGTACGCTCGTGGACATCGCTATGACTACGATAGATGGGAAAGCTTGGGCAATGCTGGCTGGAACTATGAATCCTGTTTGCCTTACTTTAAGAAAGCAGAAAACAACGAAGTCCACCAAGATGAGTTCCATGGCCAAGGTGGTCCTCTTAATGTGGCCAATCTTAGATCGCCAAGCCCTATGTTGGAACGTTATTTAACGGCGTGTGAATCGATAGGTGTACCTCGCAATGAGGATATTAACGGCGCTGCTCAGTTTGGGGCGATGCCGACGCAGGTAACACAGCTGAATGGTGAACGATGCAGTGCTGCCAAGGCTTACTTAACGCCAAACCTTTCACGATCGAATCTCACGGTCGTGACTAAAGCCACCACACATAAGGTTTTGTTTGAAGGCAAGAAGGCGATTGGTGTTGAATATGGTTCTAGCGGAAAGCGTTATCAGATACGATGCAACAAAGAAGTGATTCTTTCCGCTGGCGCGTTTGGTTCTCCCCAATTGCTGTTACTGTCTGGTGTCGGTGCTCAAACTGAACTAGAGACACATGGAATCGAACAGGTTCATGAATTACCTGGAGTGGGCAAGAACCTTCAAGATCATATCGACTTAGTACATTCGTATAAATGCAGTGAAAAGCGTGAAACTTTTGGTATCTCGCTGCAAATGGCCTCTGAAATGACCAAAGCCTTACCACTATGGCGCAAAGAACGCCGCGGTAAAATGAGCAGTAATTTTGCAGAGGGAATAGGCTTTCTCTGTTCCGAAGATCATATCGCTGTACCGGATTTAGAGTTTGTATTTGTGGTCGCTGTTGTAGATGACCATGCTAGAAAAATTCATACCAGTCATGGCTTTACCTCTCATGTCACCTTATTGCGACCGAAGAGCTACGGCACCGTAACGCTCAATAGTAATGATCCCTATGATCCGCCTAAGATCGATCCTGCGTTTTTCAGTCATCCTGAAGACATGGAGATCATGATTAAGGGCTGGAAGAAGCAGTATCAAATGTTAGAGAGTTCCGCGTTTGATGATATCCGAGGCAATGCTTTCTACCCTGTGGACGCCAGTGATGACAAGGCTATCGAGCAAGATATTCGCAATCGTGCAGACACTCAGTATCACCCGATCGGGACCTGTAAAATGGGACCTAGTAGCGATTCTTTAGCTGTGGTAGATAAAGATCTCAAAGTTTATGGATTGGATAATTTGAGAGTCATTGATGCTTCTGTGATGCCGACACTGATTGGGGCAAACACCAATGCACCAACCATTATGATTGCAGAGAAAGTCGCAGATCAAATCAAACAGCAATACGGGTTTGGCAAGCAAGAATCTAATATTCAAGCGAAAGGCGAAGCTGTAGTTTTATTCAAGAAGTTAAGTGATAACCATAAATAAAACAGTAGGTTAGATAGTCTTGATTTGGTAAGACTCTCTAACCTATTTTTGTGTGCTTACTTAGAATTAAGTAATGCTAAATCAATAGCTTAACCAATAGTATTACTTAGTTAGTGCTTGATTAAGCCACTGATCAAATTGACCTTTTGGCAGTGCACCGTTAATCGTATCAACACGTTGACCGTTCTTGAACACCATCACCGTTGGGATGCTTCTGATTTGATACATAGCCGCCAGTTGCTGTTGAGCTTCGGTATCAATTTTAACAAATCGAACATCGCCAGCGCGCTCTTTAGCGACATCGCTAAATACAGGTGCGAAACCTACACATGGGTTGCACCATGTCGCCCAAAAATCGACAACGACAGGCTGTGAACTGTTCAAAATTGATTGGAAATTCAGTGACGTACCTTCGATTGGTGCACCGTCTAGAAGTGCGTTTTTGCACTTACCACAAGTAGGGCTTTCTGAAATTCTTTCTGAAGGAACTCGGTTTACGCCACCGCAAGAAGGGCAACGTGTGTTGAATGTAGACATAACTTTCTCTTTTTATTGCGTCTCCGTGCCTAACGCGATTTACGAATCATGTACGGAACGCTTATACTGTTTAAAACAAGAATAAGATACTCAAATAAAAACAAACAATAAACAGGTAAATGATGACAAAATTTTACGCTGAAATTACGGGCTGGGGAAAGTGTCTGCCACCAGCCGTGCTATCCAATGATGATTTAAGCACTTTCATTGATACGTCTGACGAGTGGATTCGTACTCGAACTGGTATCGAAAATCGTCGTATCAGTCATGTAAATACCTCTGAGCTAGCGACCGTTGCTGCTCAACATGCAATGGCGTGTGCTGGTTTAACAGCCGAAGATATCGATCTTGTGATCGTAGCGACGTGCAGTCCAGACTCTCTTATTCCAAATGCCGCGTCTAAAGTTCAACAGAACTTAGGCATCAAGAGCGCAGCAGCTTTTGACCTTAATGCAGCGTGTACAGGCTTTATCTACGGTGTTGAAACAGCAACTCGATTGATTCAAGCGGGCAACTACCGCAATGCGATCGTTGTGGGTGCAGAGCGTCTTTCATTCTTCATCGACTGGACCAAGCGTGATACTGCGGTTCTATTCGGTGATGGCGCTGGCGCTGTGGTTCTATCACGTACTGAAGAGCAAGTGGGTTTACAAGAAGCTCAAATCGGTTGTGACGCAGAGGGCCGTGACATTCTAGCAGTACCAAAATTCGGTACTTCTATGGACCGCTTTGCTGCTGATAACGGTTACTGGGATTTTGATTTCGTTGGTAAAGAGATCTTCAAGCGTGCAGTGAAAGGAATGGGCGCTGCAGCACATACAGTATTGAGTCGCACTGGCATCTCAACTGAAAACATCGATGTTGTGATTCCGCACCAAGCGAACATCCGAATTATTCAAACTCTGTGTGATATGGCGGGCATTGAACGTGAGAAAGCGTTTGTGAACATTCAAAACTACGGCAACACATCGGCTGCGACTGTGCCGATTGCATTGTGTGAATCGTTAGAGCAAGGCTTTGTTAAACCTAACTCAAACATTCTTGTGGCGGCATTCGGTGCCGGTTTAACTTGGGGGGCAGGCCATATTAAGTGGGGTAGCCGTGTTGAGCCGTTAGGTCAATCGGACGCTAAGCTTCCAGAAGCAGATAGCTCGGCATTAGAACTTCTAGAGAAAGCCATTTTACACTGTAAAACGCGTCCTAATTCTGAGAATGAGTAGCAGCATGGCGCAAGTTCGTTTTATGACAGAAGCCGACCTCGATGGAGCGGCTTTAGTTCACCAAGCTACTTTTGTTCGACAGCAAAACTCAAAAAATTGGTTACAATGTAACTTAAATGCTGCGCCACGCTTTCTTAACTTTGTTGCTGAAAGCGATGGCGAGATTGTCGGCTACATTATTTGGGTTCAAAAGAGTGGGTTTAGGCCTGAAGCTGTTTTGGAGCTAGAACAACTTGCTGTGTTACCGAGTGCTCAGGGGCAAGGATTGGGCAAAAAGCTGATTCTAGACTCTTTGCCTCAAGTGAAGCAGAAGCTATCAGAGCAGGGCTCGACACTAAAACATGTATTAGTGACCACCAGAGCAGATAACTTTGCACAAAAGCTCTATCAGTCGACATTGGGCGCTCAAGTCGAAACCACGATTTCAAACTTTTACTCAGCCGATGAAGTGCTTATGATAGCTCGCAATGTAGGTGAACGAATCTGATCGCTGAGTTCTTAGAACCATTATTATCAGCGGCATAACTCGATTAACGTTTTATTAGGGGCTTCTGTGGCCCTTTTGTTATTTCTTAGGAAGTATTTTGAAGAAAGTTTTAGCAATTGGCTACGTTTGGCCAGAACCGAATTCATCGGCGGCTGGCAGCCATATGATGTCTCTTTTACGTCTATTTAAGAGACAAGGTTGGTCAGTTGAATTTGCAACACCCGCTCAAGAAACCGAGCACATGATTGATCTCTCTGAAGAGGGCATCACAAGCCAATCTATACAGTTAAATTGCGATAGCTTTGACGATTACATTGAAGAGCTGCAGCCCGATGTTGTGATGTTTGACCGTTTTATGATGGAAGAGCAATTCGGCTGGCGCGTCGAGAAGGTATGTCCCAATGCCTTTAAGCTACTGGATACTGAAGATTTACAATTCCTACGCAATGCTCGACATGAAGCTGTTAAGAAAGAGACAGAGTTAACGAAAGAGCACCTGTACAGTGACTTGGCGAAACGTGAAATCGCTGCAATCCTGCGCTGTGATCTTTCGTTGATCATCTCAAGTTACGAGATGGAATTGCTCCAATCTGAGTTCAATATCGATCCAAAACTATTACATCACCTGCCGTTCATGGTTGATCTCAACACGTTGCCTGAAAGTACGAAAAGCTTTGAAGAACGTAAGCATTTCATGACGATAGGTAATTTTAGACATGCGCCTAACTGGGATGCAGTGCTTCAGTTACAGAAGATTTGGCCGAAGATTCGTAAGCAGTTGCCTGATAGTGAACTTCATATTTACGGATCTTATCCGCCGCCGAAAGCAACCGCTTTGCATAATCCAAAAACCGGTTTCCATATCAAAGGTTGGGCTAAAGATGCTCAAGAAGTGATGGAAGATGCACGTGTTTGTGTTGCGCCATTACGTTTTGGCGCTGGCATTAAAGGCAAGTTACTTGATGCGATGAAGCTGCAAACTCCGAATGTAACCAGCGAGATCGGCAGTGAAGGCATGCTACCGCAAGGTGAACTGCAATGGCCGGGTGCAGTGTCAGATGATATTGATGAGTTTGTTGAACAAGCTGTCGCTCTTTATAAAGATGAAAAGAAATGGCTTAAAGCTCAAAGCCAATGTCATTCAATTCTTGAAGCGCACTATGAACAGAATCAACTGGGCGGCAAATTGATCGAGCGACTGACTGCGCTAGGTTCTGAGCTTGATGCGCATCGACTGAATAATTTCTTTGGTTCAATGCTTAAGCACCATAGTATGGCGAGCACTAAGTACATGTCGCAATGGATTGCTGAGAAGAACAAGGTCAAATAGCTGTTCTTTACCAAAGACAGAATAAATCTTAAGCCCTTAGGTTAACACCTAGGGGCTTTTTTCATGCAGGGCGCTTATTAATTCCAAACTTACAAAACGACACATACTCGCAGTACATTAGCATTGACTAATTTATATTTATTAGTAAACTCTAATTTATAGGTTGTTATGAGTTTATGATGTTTGTGGATAGGAGAGGTTTGTGCTTAGTTTGATTCCTTGGGATGCTTTTTTCGGCGGCATGTTGTTAGGCGTGTCGGCCATTGTTTTAATGTTGGGGATTGGTCGAGTTGCTGGCATTAGTGGCATTGTCAGCCGATTATTGCCAACTGGCACCAGCAACAAAGAACGTAAAGATGCGGATACAGCAAACACCGAAAAACACTGGCGTATCGCCTTTGTTGTGGGAATGGTCGCAAGTGGTTGGCTATTAATTCCGACGGGCTACCAACTTCCGCAGTTAGAAGAGATGAATCTCGCTTTAGTGATTATTGCTGGCCTTCTGGTGGGCTTTGGTACTAAAACAGCGAACGGTTGTACTAGCGGGCATGGCATTGTCGGAATGGCGCGTTTATCTAAACGTTCTATTGTTGCGACCTGTGTATTTATGGGTGTGGCAATCGTAACCGTGTTTATCAAGAATCTGACTGGCTTGGGGGCATAATGAAAAACGCTTCATTTACTATCGTTATCGGTTTGGTCGCAGGTATTCTTTTTGGCTCTGGCATGATCATCTCAGGGATGGTTGATCCTGAGAAGGTACTCGGCTTCTTAGACATTACCGGTAACTGGGACATTAGTTTGGCATTCGTCATGGGTGGCGCGCTATTGGTCTTTGCACCGTTTTATCATCTGGTCATTAAAAAGCGCGCTAAAGCCATCAATGGCGAGCCGTTAGATAGCCGTAACAATCCGTTAATAGACAGAAAGCTGATTCTTGGATCTACAGCGTTTGGCTTAGGCTGGGGGATTGCAGGCTTTTGCCCAGGCCCTGCGGTAACCAGCCTAAGTGGCGGCAACCCGACGGTGTGGGTGTTTATGATAAGCATGCTGGTGGGAATGTGGCTGGCGGATCGTATGAACAAAACGTGTTAGTAGCAAGCTTATAGCTGATTACATTGGCTTTGACGTTATCCGTTCTGAGCTGACCAAGCATAGAGGTTGACTCGCTTTCAGCACGAAAGTCAGTCAGCCTCTTTCTATATTTACTGTTTCTATTATTTTCAGTTATCTACAATCTGCTGTTATCTAAAATCTACTATTTAATAGTCGTTGAAACTGGACAGTGGTCGCTGAGTTTGTAGTCCAGAACATCTTGTGTTTCAAATACCTTCTGCTTTGCAGGAGAAGCATTTAGCGACTCACTCACCACAATATGATCAATAACAGAGCGGAACTGATGTGTGCGATAATTGTTGCGGTTAGAGCGTACCTTACAATCTGCACGGGTCTTTCGTGTCGCTAACTGCGCATCAGTATATTGTGATAACTCTTTCCACATCCAATCTCGTGAGTAAGCGAGGTTATGGTTAAAGTCGCCAAGAATGGCGTAGTCTTCGTTATTGCGCTCTCTTTGCTTTATCCACTTGTTCAGTTGCTGAGCTTGCTCTTTTAAACGAGAGCAATCGCGGTTGGACTTATACGCTCCGCTACAACCTGCCTTTACATGCACAGACAACATGTGAATGGGTTTAAAGTTTTTTTCTACAACGATATAGCTGGCAAACCTAAGTTTACTGTTGGATGTGGTTTCAAGCGGAAAGTCAGCGTAGTCGGTGAGGGCTACTCCTTTACGAACTGCAAATCCCGTGTATTGGTTCACTTCTTTAAATTGGCGGTTGCTGTTCTTAGATAGTGCCCGGTCAGACATCAATATCTTGTATTGATCACCAGCCACACGCTGAATGGCATTTACGTTATCGACTTCTTGAAACGCAACCACGTCTGCGTCTAAGGATTGAAAATAAGTTGCGAGTTTGTCGAAATCAGCTTGATCACGTTTGTCAGAAAACTTATTCACAGCCTCGTTGGTTGATAACCATTCGATATTCCAACTGGATATGGTCAAAGGTTCAGCAAATGTCTGGCTACTGAGTAAGCAGCCTAACATTATCCAGTTTTGAAGTCGTTTCATGCCAAATATCCCTAATTTTGTCTGCCAATATTGATGAGCCGTTATCCTACAACACTTACCAAAAATTCAACTCTTTTTAGGAGTTTTTTTATTGTTACATTGTTTCTTTTCGACTTGAGAACTAGCGTAATAATATTGAATTGATCTTAGTCAGCGTTCTCTTTTTATTGATCCAAATCAATACTCAAAGTTGGTGGTTCTCGTTAAATACGCCACAATATCTAGTGTTAGTTAAACGATAAATCGCTCTATATAGTGTGTTTGTGGATAAGTCTGTGAATACCTCAAGAGTAAGGAGAAGTGGTGAAATCAATCGTAATCAAGCGTGATGGCTCAAGAGCTCCATTCAGTAGAGATCGCATCCAAGCTGCAGTGGAAGCAGCATCAGACAAAGCCGATAAGGAAATTGCTATTTATGCACTGAATGTGGCATTAGCAGTTGAGTTGAAGCTCGAAGACTACGATGAAGTTCATATCTCTGAAATTCAAACCATGGTCGAGAACGAGCTAATGCAGGGACCATACAAGTCTCTGGCTCGTGCCTACATTGAATATCGTCATGACCGCGACATCGCCCGTGAGAAGCAAAGCGCTTTAACTCGTGAGATCGAAGGTTTGATCGAAGAAAGCAACGTTGATCTAATCAATGAAAACGCGAACAAAGATGGCAAAGTAATCCCAACTCAGCGTGACCTGCTGGCGGGTATCGTGGCTAAACACTATGCAAAAACTCACATTTTGCCACGTGATATCGTACATGCTCACGAATGTGGTGATATTCACTACCACGATCTAGACTACGCACCGTTCTTCCCAATGTTTAACTGCATGCTTATCGATCTGAAAGGCATGTTAACGCATGGCTTCAAGATGGGTAACGCGGAAATCGACACACCTAAGTCTATTTCTACGGCGACAGCGGTAACCGCGCAGATCATCGCGCAAGTGGCGAGTCACATCTACGGCGGCACAACGATTAACCGCATCGATGAGGTTCTTGAACCTTACGTTATGGCGAGCTACGAGAAGCACTTATCGCTAGCGAAAGAGTGGGACATTCATAGCCCAGAAGCTTTTGCTATCTCTCGCACAGAGAAAGAGTGTTACGACGCGTTCCAATCTCTGGAGTACGAAGTAAACACGCTGCACACCGCTAATGGACAAACACCATTCGTGACGTTTGGTTTTGGTTTAGGTGAAAGCTGGGGCTCGAAATTGATTCAGCAATCAATCTTGAAAAACCGCATTGCAGGTTTGGGTAAGAACCGTAAAACAGCCGTGTTCCCTAAACTGGTATTTGCGATCAAAGATGGTTTGAACCACCAGAAGCAAGATCCAAACTACGACATCAAGCAATTAGCGCTAGAGTGTGCGTCTAAGCGTATGTACCCAGACATTCTTAACTACGACAAAGTAGTAGAAGTGACAGGGTCATTTAAAACTCCTATGGGTTGTCGTAGCTTCTTGAATACTTACGAAGAAAATGGTGAGTTGATTCACGAAGGCCGTAACAACTTAGGTGTTGTTAGCTTGAACTTGCCACGTATTGCGATTAACGCAAAACAAGATATGGCTAAGTTCTACGAACTGCTTGATGATAAACTCAAGCTGGCTCGTCGTGCATTAGAAACTCGTATTTCTCGTCTAGAAAACGTGAAAGCGCGTGTTGCTCCAATCCTATACATGGAAGGTGCGTGTGGCGTTCGCTTGAAAGCAGACGACTCTATTGCAGACATCTTCAAGAACGGCCGTGCGTCTGTTTCTCTTGGTTACATCGGTATCCACGAAGCAATGACTGCGCTTTACGGCACAGACGTTCACTTGTACGACGACGGCGAAATGCGTGCTAAAGCGCTTGAGCTAGTGGAGTACATGAAGCGTGAAGTAGAATCTTGGACCAAAGAGACAGGTTATGCATTCAGCCTATACGGCACACCAAGTGAAAACCTATGTAGTCGTTTCTGCAGCATCGACACCAAAGAGTTTGGTGTGATTGATGGCGTAACAGACCGTGGTTATTACACCAACAGCTTTCACTTAGACGTGCAGAAGAAAGTGAACCCATACGACAAGATCGATTTTGAGATGCCTTATCCTGAAATCTCTAGTGGTGGTTTCATCTGTTACGGTGAGTTCCCGAACATGCAGAAGAACATCGAAGCACTAGAAAACGTATGGGACTACAGCTACACACGTGTTCCTTACTACGGTACAAATACGCCGATTGATGAGTGCTACGAATGTGGTTACAACGGTGAATTTGACTGTACTAGTAAGGGCTTTACGTGTCCTAAGTGTGGCAACCACGACTCAACCAAAGTATCGGTAACACGCCGTGTTTGTGGTTACCTTGGTAGCCCAGATGCACGACCATTTAACTTCGGTAAGCAAGAAGAAGTTAAACGCCGAGTGAAGCATCTTTAGTAAGCTCTAAGATTATTAGCTAGCTTATTTAGAAGAGCTACGTTTCAAGAAATATGATTGGTATCGGCGTTATGTCGATACCAATTCTTTCGTTTCAGCTTTTACAACACATCTTCTCAAACTATTAAGTAATCACGAGTTTTCAATACTGCCTTATGAATTATCACCAATATCACCCAATCGACGTTGTAAATGGCCCTGGAACACGCTGCACTTTGTTTGTGTCGGGTTGTGTACACCAGTGTCGCGGGTGTTATAACCAATCGACGCAAAGGTTGGACTCTGGGCATTTGTTTACTCAAGAACTGCAAGACCACATTATCGCTGATCTCAATGATCCGCGAATTAAGCGTCGTGGCTTGTCGCTTTCTGGTGGTGATCCTTTGCATCCTGCAAACGTGTCTGAAGTGCTTAAGCTTGTTCAGCGTGTAAAAGCAGAATGTGAAGGCAAAGACATCTGGATGTGGACGGGCTACGAGCTCGACGAACTCGACGAAAAGCAGAGGCAAGTACTTGAATATGTTGATACTTTGATTGATGGTCGTTTTGAGCAAGATAAAGCGGATCCAATGTTGGATTGGCGTGGTAGTTCAAACCAAATTATTCATCGGTTCCGACTCTAGTAGACTTTCGTTAGTTAACGTCAACCTACATTAGTGCAAATTAGTAGCCTCAGCTTCTCTGTTGAGGCTTTTTTATTTTATGACGTTCTAAATTTGTAAATTGATTGAATATTGAACTATATGGAATAGGGAATATTAGATTGCACCAGTCTCAACTAGAGTTATCTCCTAAAAATCAAAACTTTGATGAATTTCTGTTTCTTAAATTGTAAATAAAATGATAACTTGGAGGCCATTACTTGAATTTCAAAGGGTTGTGACTTTCATGTTTTCACATCTACCAAAACCAACTTTAGATCCAATTCTATCTCTTTCTGTTGC
This sequence comes from Vibrio sp. ZF57, assembly GCF_001691235.1. Lineage (NCBI taxonomy): Bacteria > Pseudomonadati > Pseudomonadota > Gammaproteobacteria > Vibrionales > Vibrionaceae > Vibrio > Vibrio sp. ZF57. The sequence goes on from NZ_MAKD01000116.1 coordinate 44,995, forward strand.
TTACCGCGGCGATACTCGTACTGATAAAGTCGATTTAGGCATTGGCGTTTACAAAAACGATCAAGGCGAAACTCCGATCATGAAAGCCGTTTCTATGGCTCAAGATATCGTTGTTGAAACGCAGAAAACCAAAGCTTACGTTGGCCTAGCAGGCTGTGAAGAGTTCAACCAGAGCATGGTTGATCTGCTGCTTAAAGGGACTTCTGCAATGGATCGCGTTGCTGCGATTCAAACACCGGGTGCAAGTGGTGCACTTCGCATGTTGGGTGACTTAATGAAAGTTTCTCAACCAGACACCACGGTTTGGATTTCAAACCCAAGCTACGTTAACCACAAACCGGTGATGGAAGCGGCAGGCTTAAAAGTTCGATATTACAATTACTTCAGTCCTGAAACGAAGCAAGTTGATACTGCAAGAATGTTGGATGACCTTTCAAAAGCGGGTCCATCAGATGTGGTACTACTGCACGGTTGCTGTCATAACCCAACGGGTGCGGATATCAACTTTGAAGCGTGGCAGGAAATTACCAAACTATCGCAGAAAAATGGCTTCTTGCCGTTCGTTGATATTGCTTACCAAGGCTTTGGTGATGGCTTAGAAGAAGACGCAAAAGGTCTTCAACACATGGCTAACAACGTCGAAGAGATGTTGATTACGACATCTTGCTCGAAGAACTTCGGTTTATACCGTGAAAGAACGGGTGCCGCTATCGTGATTGGCAAAAACAGCGAACACGTTGGCAATGCTAAAGGTAAGCTTCTAACGCTTGCTCGTTCAACTTACACAATGCCGCCAGATCATGGTGCAGCTTTGGTTAAAACAATTCTTCAGAATCAAGAGCTAACCTCGATTTGGAAGCAAGAATTGAGTGAAATGCAGCAACGTTTGTTAAATCTGCGCCAAAGTTTATGTGATGAATTGCGAAATACTTATAACACGTCACAATTTGACTTCATTGAAAGCCATAAAGGCATGTTTAGTGTACTAGGCTTTAAAGAAACTCAAATGAATCAATTACGTGAAGAATATGGAGTCTATGGTGTTGGTGATGGACGCATCAATATCGCAGGCCTTTCCGAATCTCATATTCCTTATGTAGCAAAAGCGATAGCAAACGTTTCAAAATAGAAGGTGACTGAATGTATAATTGGAAAGCGATTGTAGTTTTAATGCTAAGTGGTGGCCTGTTTGCTTGTTCGGCTACAACTCAAGCTCCTGTTGAGCCAGAGCAAAAGCCTCAAATCGAACAACCTGTTGTGGATGACTCTTCAAAAACTGACGCAACAGAAGGCGAGAAAGTAACGGAACCTACTGAGAAGCCTGAAGAAGTAAAACCAACTGAGCCGGAAGTAAAACCTGCACCTGTTGAAAAACCAGTAGAGAAGGTTAGAAAAACAAGTGACGGCAAACTGATTCTTGGTGAAGAAGAGTGGGTGTTTGTTCCTGGTTTAAAAGAAGCGTTTAAAGCACGTGTCGATACCGGTGCAACAACCTCTTCAATCAGTGCAGTTGATATTGTTGATTTTGAACGTGACGGCAAAGACTGGGTTAAGTTCAAGATTGAACACGACGGAATTACAACTGAAGAGATCAGCTTACCAGTAGAACGCTGGGTTAAGATCAAGCAATCAAGCGCAGAAGGCACACAACGACGCGCTGTGGTTGTAGCTTCGATTCAAATTGGCGATCTAAAAGACAAAACTGAATTTACGCTAGCCGACCGAACGCATCTTTCTTTCCCACTTCTGTTGGGTAGAAGCTTCTTTAGAGATGTTGCGGTTGTCGACGTGAGCAAAAAATACGTTCAGAAGAAAATTACTAAATAACAAGTTCTGCTCGTCATCAAAGCTTTTCGTTTTGAAGAGCTATAGTTTCAAAGGTGACGAGCTTAAAAGACTTTTAGTGTTGATAAATGAAATCCCTACCAGTTCTGCTGGTGGGGATTTTTTTATTTACACCCCATAACGTATGAAAAGCATCTAAATGGTCTATGTTTACTATTCGTTTACTGTTTAGCCTCGACAACGTGATCGAGATCTCTATATAATCCGCGCTTCGATTTTTGTTTAATCCATACTTTCGTACTTCTTATTTAGGTTCTTGAAATAGCCTAATAATTATCTGTCAGTACACGCTTAGGAATTAGTTCTTTGATATCTACCGCGAACATCACAATGCAATTTGGCGCAGAGCCGCTGTTTGAAAACATCTCTGCTAAATTTGGTAACGGCAACCGTTATGGTTTGATCGGCGCTAATGGTTGCGGCAAATCAACGTTCATGAAAATCCTAAGTGGCGCATTAACGCCAAGCTCGGGCAACGTTTCTATCACTCCAGGAGAAAAACTGGGTGTGCTAAGCCAAGATCAGTTCGCTTTCGAACAGTACAGCGTTATCGACGTTGTGATCATGGGCGACAGAAAACTTTGGGAAGTAAAACAAGAACGTGACCGCATTTACTCTTTGCCAGAAATGAGCGAAGACGACGGCATGAAAGTCGCAGAACTTGAAAGTGAATTCGCGGAAATGGATGGCTACACAGCAGAAAGCCGTGCTGGCGACATCCTAATTCAAGCGGGTATTGAAGAAGAGTTCCATTTCGGCTTGATGCAGCAAGTAGCTCCAGGTTGGAAACTGCGTGTGCTATTGGCACAAGCTCTGTTTGCAAACCCAGATATCCTGCTTCTTGATGAACCAACCAACAACTTGGACATTCACACGATCAACTGGCTTGCTGAAGAGCTAAACCAGCGTAAATGTACAATGATCATCATTTCGCACGATAGACACTTCCTGAACTCTGTGTGTACACACATGGCAGACATCGACTACGGTGAGCTACGTGTCTACCCTGGTAACTACGAGTACTTCCTAGAAGCATCTGGCTTGATTCGTGAACAGCTTTTAGCAAGCAACGCTAAGAAAGCGGCTGAAATCAGCGAGCTTCAAGATTTCGTAAACCGTTTTGGTGCTAACGCATCTAAAGCAAAACAAGCAAGCTCTCGTGCCAAGAAAATGGATAAGATCACGCTTGATGAAGTGAAATCATCGAGCCGTATGAGCCCATCTATTGATTTTGGCGAAGGTAAGAAATTACACCGTCAAGCGCTTGAACTTAAAGAGCTTAGTCACGGCTTCGATGGCGAAACACTGTTTGCTGGTGGTAACTTGTTGCTTGAAGCGGGCACACGTCTTGCTGTTATCGGTGAGAACGGTGTGGGTAAAACCACGCTGCTACGTTGCCTAGTTCAAGAACTAGAGCAAAACGAAGGTATCGTTAAATGGTCTGAAAACGCATCGGTAGGCTACTGCGCACAAGATAGCACGACTGACTTTGACAACGACCTGAGCATCTTCGATTGGATCTCTCAATGGCGCACAGTGAAGCACGATGACCTTATGGTACGTGGCATTCTAGGTCGCCTATTGTTTACTGCTGACGATGCGAACAAAAAAGCGCGTAACTGTTCTGGTGGTGAGAAGAACCGTCTGTTATTCGGCAAGCTAATGATGCAAGACATCAACGTGCTTGTAATGGACGAACCAACCAACCACATGGACATGGAAGCAATCCAAGCCCTGAACGACGCGTTGAAGGTTTACACTGGCACGCTTATCTTCGTAAGCCATGACCGAGAGTTCGTTTCTTCATTAGCAACACACATCATCGATGTAAAAGATCAACAGCTAGTGAGCTTCCAAGGTACTTATGAAGAGTACTTAGATCACCAGAAAAAGATGCTGATGGTTAGCTTATAAAGCAAGTCGCTGGCTCAGGTCGTGAACGACTAAAAGCCAGCGAAACTAACAAACAAAAAAGCCCCGAACATTAATATGTTCGGGGCTTTTCTATGTAATACGTTTAGCTATTTATTACTCAGTAATTGAAATCTAGATTAGAATCCGAATCGAGCCGACATTAAGATTTGGTGGCCATATGTGCCGTTATTGCGCATATCAAGACCAACAGACAGTTGATCAGTTGAATGGAAACGAGCACCGATACCCAAAATTGAACGAGTGTCATCGTTGTCGATCAGTTGACCAAGGCGTGCGTTAACTTCAACGTTTGCCATTAACCAAGCTCTCAAGCCAAGGTTAATTTCTGTTTTGATGTGGTTATCGTCATTCCGTTCAATGTTGTGCAGTAACATTTGGCCAGTAACGTCAGCAAATTGACTGATTGGGCCGTTGAATCCCATACCTACCGCTGCATCCCAATCACTTTCAAATTCTGAATCGATACGAGCAACAAAATGAGAGTTCTGAGTGAACATTGTTGTGACTTCACCACCGAAAGTACTTGGGCTAGTACCCATGCGCAGCTCGAATGTGTTGTAGTTAAAGTTGTTTGCAGACGCAGAGAATGAACACAGTGCAGCGAGTCCTAAAAGGACAGTCTTATTCGTGCAACCTAGCATGGTGACTCCATATAAATTGTATTTTGCGGCAGTATAATACAAAAAAGCTTGCAATATGCAGGCCAATTATTTGAAGTCGGTATTTTTATATTAATCGCTTATAGAACCTGGATGTGGTCCACTTCGATTTCAGGTGTCTTACCACCTTCATATTCACCGAAGATACGAACTTTTGTATCAGCGGTCAGTGGTTGTGCTAGGCGGATATCATCATCAAGTTCGATTTGAATTTCACTCTGGCCATCAGAGAAGACAAACGTGTCATTCTTAAGTTGACGAACGATCTTGCCATCCACAATTGCTTCTTGCTCTGCGAACATGCTTGTGTCGGCAAGTAGTGTCGCAACAGAAACGGTTTCAATTGGGCCAGTATAAGCAATAGCGCTTTCGTGCTTGTTGCTGTTGTGGTCACTAGCCATTGCGAAAGTAGGAGCAAGGATAATAGTAGATGCGATAGCTAATACAGTTTTTTTCATGGTGAATCCCTTAATGTTGTTTTTAGTAGAAACGTTTTTCTGAATTTGAAACGTTTCTTTTCGTTAGTACGTTTTTTGTTGAAGCGCCTGTTATCGTTCACAAGCTTCGTTTCGATGGAGCTATTAAACAACACTGGGGTTGAATCCAGAGTGAGTAACACATTCATTTTCCATTCATTTTATTGAGCATCTACTCGGCAATGACGTTAAGATGGTCGCAGAGAAATATTGCCCACAGCTATAAATTGAAAATTAAGAAATTAAGGATTTAAGTACAAATGCGAGCACCATTAAGTGCCCTTATGGTTCAAGGGACAACGTCAGATGCCGGAAAAAGTGTTTTGGTGGCAGGTTTATGCCGTGTTTTGGCAAGGAAAGGAATCAAAGTGGCACCTTTTAAGCCACAAAACATGGCGTTGAACAGTGCTGTGACAAAAGATGGTGGCGAAATTGGCCGTGCTCAAGCGGTTCAGGCGCAAGCTTGTAATATAGAGCCAACCGTTCACATGAACCCTGTATTGCTAAAGCCCAACTCAGATACCGGCGCGCAAGTGATTTTGCAAGGCCGAGCGCTGAGCAACATGGAAGCGACGGGTTATCATGATTACAAGAAAGTGGCGATGGATACAGTTATCGATTCGTTTGACCGACTTTCTGAAGAATATGAAAGCGTGATGATTGAAGGTGCGGGGAGCCCAGCCGAAATCAATCTTCGTGAAAATGATATCGCTAACATGGGATTTGCTGAGAAAGCGGACATCCCTGTGCTCATCGTTGCTGATATTGACCGTGGTGGCGTTTTTGCGCATCTCTACGGGACATTAGCTCTATTGTCTGAATCTGAACAAGCTCGTGTAAAAGGCTTTGTGATAAATCGTTTTAGAGGCGATATCGCACTGCTTCAATCTGGCCTAGATTGGCTAGAGGAAAAAACCGGCAAGCCAGTCATTGGTGTTTTGCCATATCTGCATGGTTTTAACTTAGAAGCGGAAGATGCCATTACCTCTGCTCAAGAGTCTGACGGAGAAGCTAAGCTTAAGGTGGCGGTGCCAGTGCTAACCCGAATCAGCAACCATACAGACTTTGACGCGTTAAGATTGAATCCTTCGATTGATTTACGTTATGTCGGTAAAGGCGAACGTGTAAACAATGCTGATTTAATTATCTTGCCGGGTACAAAGTCGGTAAGAGCAGATTTGGATTACCTAAAAGAACAAGGCTGGGATAAAGATATTCAACGCCACCTGCGCTTAGGCGGCAAAGTGATGGGTATCTGCGGTGGCTACCAAATGTTAGGTAACATCATCCACGATCCTGATGGCGTTGAAGGGGAACCCGGCAGCAGCGAAGGGTTAAGGTATCTGGATACTGAAACGACCCTTACACAGCAGAAAACCTTAACCAACGTACGCGGCACCATGACGCTGGATGGCAAAACAGCACAAGTAAAAGGGTATGAAATCCACGTAGGTAGGACTGATGTCAAAGAAACAGCCTTACCGGTTCAGTTAGAATCTGGCAGCCTAGATGGCGCTGTGAATCAAGATAACTCGATTTTTGGTACTTACTTGCATGGCGTATTCGACAACAGTGATGCGTTGTCGCTTATTTGCGAATGGGCAGGAGCCAACGATGTGACCGCGATTGACCACGAACAGCTTAAAGAGCTGGGTATTAATCGAATCGCTGATGCCATCGAAGAGTACTTAAATCTTGATCTGCTTTGGCCAGAGTTAACAGCTTAAGCCGCCATTTAGAAGTTAGCTAAAGAACTTAAACGAACAATAGATAAGTGATAACAATGAAAAAGCGAGTCTTCCTTTTAACCATGGCTTTAACTTCGGCATTGAGTTCTAGTCATCTTTTTGCTGCGGAAAAGCTACGAGTTTACGCTGCATCGTCGATGACCAATGCGGTTAATCTGTTGGTTGAAGAGTTTGAGAAAGACCATTCTGTCGATGTGATTCCTGTGTACGCGAGTACATCGTCTTTGGTGCGACAAATCGAAAGAGGAGCACCAGCAGACATTTTTATCTCGGCAAATGAGAAATGGATGACGCATTTAGTCGATCGTAAATTGGTTTATAGTGACAATGTCACAAACCTATGTGAAAACGAACTGGTGCTGATTGCTCCTAAAGAGACATCGGTAACGTTAGACCTATCAAAAGGTGAACAATGGGCTAAACTTCTTACTAATGAAAGGCTTGCAGTGGGTAACACCATGTCGGTTCCTGCTGGTATCTATGCAAAAGAAGCGTTAGAAACGTTAGGTGTATGGGACGATGTGAAAACTCGATTGGCACCAAGTAACAATGTTCGTATGGCCTTAGCCTTAGTCGAGCGCAGTGAAGCTAAGCTTGGCATTGTCTACAAAACGGATGCGTTGCTTTCTAAAGAAGTAAACCTAGTGTCGACCTTCCCATCAGATCTGCACACACCAATACGTTACCCTGTAGCGAAGTTGAGTGATAAAGTTGTGGCAGAAGAGTTCTATACTTTCCTAAAGAGCGAAAAAGCGAAAGACACCTTGAACAGTTTTGGATTTGAAGTGCGTTAAATGATGTATTTATCGGAATACGAATACCAAGCCTTAATGCTGAGCTTAAAAGTCGCTGGGTTTGCAATCTTATGGCTTATCCCTATCGGTATTGGCTTAGCATGGCTACTTGCTAAGAAACAATTTGTAGGTAAGAGCATTGTTGAGAGTATTGTCCATTTACCTTTGGTACTTCCACCTGTGGTTATTGGCTATTTACTGCTAGTGATGATGGGCAGGCAAGGTATCATAGGTTCGTGGCTCAATGACGTGTTTGGTATTGTATTCAGCTTTAGCTGGAAGGGCGCGGCACTCGCTTGTGTGGTTGTGGCGTTGCCGCTGATGGTTCGCTCTATTAGATTGAGCCTAGAAACCGTAGACAGTAAGCTTGAAGAGGCGGCTGCTACATTAGGCGCTTCACCTCTTCGTGTGTTTTTCACGATCACTTTACCCTTGATGATCCCAGGGGTCATTACCGGCACCATGCTTTCATTCGCAAGAAGCCTAGGGGAGTTTGGCGCGACCATTAGCTTCGTTTCAAATATTCCCGGTGAAACTCAAACCATTCCTTTGGCTATGTATACCTTTATTGAAACCCCTGGCGCTGAAATGGAAGCCGCGCGTTTGTGTGTCATTTCTATTGTGATAGCGCTGGGTTCATTGATGCTATCTGAGTGGCTCAACAAAAAGTCAGCACAACGCTTGGGAGGCAATGCATGAGTGCTTTGATCCTCCAATATCAACAACAACTTGGTGAAACGTTCTTTGATATCGACTTGGAATTACCAAGTAGCGGCATTACGGCAATTTTTGGTCGTTCTGGCGCGGGTAAAACCTCACTTATCAATGCAATCAGTGGCCTTAAACAGCCCGATAAAGGTCTGATCAGCGTATCTGGAACCACACTGTTCGATAGTGAAAATGGCATTAATTTGCCGACTCACAAACGCAACGTCGGTTATGTGTTCCAAGAGTCGCGATTGTTTCCACATATGAAGGTGGCAGCGAACCTTAAATACGGTATGAAAAGCGTCGATCAAGCGCACTTTGAGCAAATAGTCTCGCTGTTGTCTTTGGGTTCATTGCTTGACCGATACCCAGCTCGTTTGTCTGGCGGTGAGAAGCAACGTGTGGCGATTGGCCGCGCTTTGTTATCAAAGCCGAGCATTTTGTTGATGGATGAGCCTTTAGCGTCTCTCGACTTGCCTCGTAAGCGCGAAGTGATGCCATTTCTGGAAAACTTATCCGAAACCGTCCAAATACCGATCATCTATGTCACCCATAGCCTCAATGAAATTTTACGCTTGGCAAATCACCTTGTGATTATTGACCAAGGCAAAGTGATTTCGTCGGGTGTGACGGAAGAGGTTTGGGCATCGAGAGCCATGCAACCTTGGCAATCTTTCTCAGAGCAAAGCTCGTTGTTTGAAGCGACATTAGCGGAACACAATGACGATTATGCGCTGTCTCGCCTGATGCTAGGAAAGTCGACGTCGTTATGGGTTCAGAAAGTATCGAGTGAGCTTGGTACGACAGTGAGGCTGCAAGTTAGGGCAAATGATGTCTCTATCACGCTAGAACGGCCGAAAGGGACTTCTATACGTAACATCCTTCCTGTCACCATTAAAAGCGTAGAGACGCACCAACAAGGCACAAATAAGCAGAGTGTCGAGGTCGAGCTAGAGTTAGAGTCTGGGTGCTACCTATGGGCAACCATTACATTGTGGGCGCTGGATGAGTTAAATCTAGAAATCGGGCAGCGTGTTTACGCTCAAATTAAAGGTGTGAGTGTCGCTCAAAGAGATATCGCGGTAACGCATTAAACCTGACAAGGTCAGTTTTTCGATATTGCCGCGATACTGCCTGTTATAGGTTCTGAAAATTCGGTCTTGATTCCATGAATGGATACATGCGTCATTTTTATACGGTATAACTGCCAGTTTTGCGCCACACTATATGAGTGTTAAAGCATATGATTTGTCGAATCATATGAACATTAGCAACAAGAACATACAGACGTAACGATCGACGAACAGAAAATAGCGGATATAAAAAAGCCGCGTGTTTAAAGAAACATGCGGCTTAATTCTAAGTAGTACTGTTAGCGCTTAGCCTAGTTTAGGCGACTAGCGACTTACTTAGTAAAAACTTCTTTGAAATCACGCTTCAAGATTGCATCACGACGAGCTTTCTTGATTTGTTTAACCATGTCTTTTACACAGTTGTGTAGAACTTGGTCTAGCAGTTGAGCACGGTACTCTTCTTTTTCTTCGTCAGACATGTCTTCTGGAAGTTTAAGAGTAGGGAACTCTTCCATCACGTTAACACCAGCGAAAGCTTGGCTAACTGAGATTAGAGCGTGGAACTGCTCGAAGTTGTCTAAAACATTTTGTGCGCTTGCTGGAAGACTATCCCAAGCTTCGCGTACTGCTTCTTCAGACACTTCGTGAATAGAAGTAACCATAAAGTGCATCTCTTTTGGTACGCCATCAAATTCGATAACTTGACGAAGTTCTGGTGAGATGGTGGTTAAATCGATTTCTTGTTGTTCGTTGTTTGTAGCGTCTGACATAGTATTTCTCTTTAAAAAGAAACAATGCTAAAAAGATCTGTAAAAAAGTCAATCTAATATAGAGATTAGGGCATGATTTAAGCCCAAATTTGAGCTACTTTGAATATTCAACACTAGATAAAGGTGATGTGATGATAGAAAAGGGATCTTCAATGCGCATATTGCTGGTTGATGACGTTCAACTAGACAGGATGCAACTTGCTATCCGACTCAAGCAACTGGGTCATATTGTAGAAGCTGTCGGTAGCGGAAAAGAAGCCCTGAGTGTTTATTCTGATTTTGATCCTGAACTCGTGTTACTTGATATCAGCATGCCTGATATGGATGGTTTTGAAGTGGCGAATGAGGTTCGAAGCCGATTCCCAGAATGGGTTCCCATCATCTTTCTTAGTGGTCACGAAGAACCTGAGATGATCGCAAAAGCGATTGACGCTGGTGGCGATGATTACCTGATCAAGCCAGTAAACAAGGTTGTTTTGAATTCTAAGCTGATTGCGATGCAACGTATCGCGCACATGAGACGAGAGCTAAAACAAAGCACAGCCAAACTCGAAGAACTGAACATCCTTCTGCAGCAACAAGCCAACGAAGATGGCCTGACCAAATTGTATAACCGTCGATATATGGATACTAAGCTTGAAGAGAGCATAGCGTGGCACGGAAGACGTAATATATCCATGACAGTCATACTTCTAGATGTAGACTTCTTTAAGCCTTACAACGATAATTATGGTCATATTCAAGGGGATAAGTGCTTACAAGGGCTTGCTAATACCTTGAAACAGCTGTTTGTTCGTGCGGGAGAATTTGTAGGTCGTTATGGCGGTGAAGAGTTTGTTCTGATTCTTAGCGATACAGATAGTGAAGGCGCTAAGGTACACGCGACTCGAGTTAAAGAGGCATTGCATGAGATGAACTACGCTCATGAACACTCAACGGTATCGGATAGAGTGACAGCGTCACAAGGTGTGTTGTCATTTGTGCCAGAAGGTGGCGAATCTATTGCGTCTATTTACGAAAAGGTCGATCAAGCGCTTTATCAAGCGAAGCAAAGTGGTAGAAATACCTTTGTACAACGTAACATTTTGGAGCTTGCGCGTTAGTTGGCGAGCTCTTTTCGATATTTGAATTTATACTTCTAATAGCGTTTGAGCTAGGAAGTGCTTTAAGTGATAAAAGAAATGCCACATTCGAAGTCATTTTCTATGACTAACACATCTTGGACGCTTGCGGTTCCTCTATTTTTTACCGCTTTGGCGACCACTGTTAATGCCAATACGCTATCTGATCTTTTTCGAAAGGATCTAGAGCAGAGCTTTGCCACCAGTGTATTGCTCAACGACACCGATGTTTTCACTTTTGGTATCAATAACTTTGACCCCAATAAAGTGTTTAGTTTGGACAATGAAGACATCGGTTCGAATGATTCGGTAAGTCGTCGCCAAAACATCACCTCCCTGAGTTTGCCTTACACATTTGAATTACCAAGTTACATCGAAGACAACCATCAAGAGGTGACGCTACGCTTGTCTGCATTGCGAATCGAGAACGATGTCGAGTACGCGGCAGCAAACAGAAACGATTTTCAAAAAGAGTCGGTAGTGTCTGGCTACGTCGAATTCGCGAATGTGTCCCAGCTAGACGAATATTGGAGCTTCAGCTCTGCAATCGGTAACCACATCTCTTACTACCGCAATGATTATGAATATCGCGCTTCGTTGCTAAAGCCTATTCAAGACCAACTGGATGGCGTATATCTCAATACTGATGCTTGGGCTTACATCATCGAGCCTAAAATCAAGCTGATGTACGAAGATAAGAATGACTGGGGAAAGTATAAATTGAGCACCAGTTGGCATTACTTTAATGGCATCGGCTGGGGCGAGGCGAATAATGGCAATGTCGGTCATCCTGAAGGGTGGTATATCGCCAATGAAGCCAAGGTTTTCTATGATCTCGTGCGTTGGGATAAGAACATCACTTCGATGTACTCGAGTATAAGACGAATTGATATTGGTGGTGACACCGTGGCATCTATGGGCACCACATCTTACTACGAGGGCAGTGTTGGTTGGTTGCTTAACCCAAACCTGTTTAATGAGTGGGTCGATAACGTGGGAATAGGTTTTACGATTAACTACGGAAGTAGCTTAAAAGGTGGCAGCTTGGTTATATTCTTCAACCAAGATTAAGCTCTTTTTTCCAGTTAAGCCCATACGGCCTCAAATCAATGAGGCTCGTTGAACTTGGAAGTGATAGTTATTGAAGCAGATCGCTATTAATGGCTTAAGCTATTTAGATCTCTAGCACTCAATATCTTTCGCTATCAACTATTGTTAACGGTCAATACACAGTTTGTTTCGACCGGTTTCTTTCGCTTTATACAGCGCTTGGTCAGCAAGCTTCAACACCTCTTCAGGATGTCTGGTGGTTGTACTGTCAGACAATCCAATACTCACCGTCACATTCACCACTTCCGATGGTTTGCCGTTCTTACCACGCTTTTTCATCCCCACTTCATGATCGTCAGGGCGCTCGTGACTATTGCGAATCGTCATGTCGTAGTTTTGAACCTCGGAAATCAGAGCTTGAAGGTGCTCTTTAACTTGTTCCGAATGTTTGCCTTTGAAGATAATCGTGAACTCTTCACCACCATAGCGATAAGCTTTAGCGCCGCCTGTGGTTTCTCTCAGAATGCGTGCCACCAGTTTTAACACATCGTCCCCAATGTCATGTCCGTAGGTGTCGTTGAATTGCTTAAAGTGATCGATATCGACCATCGCCATCGAATACTTACGCCCCAAGTGCTTCATATCGACTTCTAAGGCGTGTCGACCTGGAATGTTAGTCAGTTGGTCATTAAAGGCCATATCATGACTAGCAGACATCACATAGACTATGATCAACGTGCCTGACAGCGAGAACATGGTGCTCGAGATGTACTGAATATCGAAGAAGATGAACGTACAAGAAGAAAGCAGGATAGCGCTATAAACCACAACATCGATAGAGCGGTTATACACCAACACGAGAATGGCAGTAAGGCCAAGCAAGCAAAGGCTATACAGCACTAAAACAAAAGGCAGTTTGGAGAAGTCTCTGACAATAAATAGAAGACCATCACTCCATGATTCAAAACCGCCGGCATGGAAGTGAGAGACGATCAATTGTGCCCACACCATAAACAGAACAAGAACGATGGCGTAGAGCAGCATCGACTTTGAGTTTACGCCGTTATCAGGGAAGGCATAAACAAGTAAGCAAGTGACAGGTACTAATGCCGCAAGTAACGAGAGCTCTAATAGCGTTGTGCCAGTATTGAGAGGCGTTTGTAAGCGAACTTGGATGATCAGATAAGCGACAAGCATGGTCACCGATACCATCGCCATTCGACCTTGTCTGAACGTATGGCATAGCAGAACCGCAACGCTCAATAAAATGTAAGGGAGGTTGCTAGCAAACCCTAAATTTGAGTCCGTCACGAGAATGACGTTGTCCATACCAACGAGCAAAATTGTTAACAGGACTAAAGGGAAGCAAAATCGAAACATGCTCGACGTTACAAAAGATGATGCCATTTATGTGGTGAGCCTAACTATATTGATGATCTTATTATTTAATACTATGCGTAGGATACGGTTAAACAAGCGATTGCCAAGCTTTTTACCTAAATTAGAGCAAAAACATAGTCATAGGTCGCTATTGGTGCAATCATTTTTATATGTATTTTGAGTTGCTATTAACCTTAGAACGAACTACACAGTATATATGAGAAATTAATTAGTCGTTATAGATACTTAACAAAATCTGCTCTGCTGCTCTTACGTTGGCGCTGTCACTTAAAGGGCTTGATGATCAGTTATCATTGAGTGACCTTTTCATTAAGCGACGAAGATCTGTAATGAAGTCAGAGTAAGATTAAATAATACCTAAGTTTCAACTATGGACAGTAAAACCTATAACTGAGTTATAGAAAGCTATTAGGAATTGCATGGTTTCAAGTGACTTTAGAAACGACTGCGACTAGAAAAACCGCTACAAATGGAGGTGTGGTATGCAAATTAGTGTTGATGTACATAACTATATGGAAACTCTGGTCGGTCATGTATTGGCTACCGAGGAATATGTGTCTAGTTATACCAACGAACAGTTGGCCGATCTCGCGTGCTTGGCTTTGGGCCAGCTAAAACCTATCTATATTCGTTTTGATATCGATTTTCTGTCAGCATTGCCAGAAGACAAATTGGTGCTCTATAAACGCAATAGTGAGATCGCGGTCAAAAATGCAGAAAGTATGATTATTGACGATCGAAGACGTGAACGTGACGACAATGTGCCTGTTATATTTAGTCAACACAATTTTGACGATGACGTAGAATTGCAATGGTATGAAAAGCCGTTGTTGAACCGTAAACAGTCATGATAGTTTAGGGTGAATACGGTCATTTAAGGAGTAAAAAAACGTGGGATTCTTTTCTAGATTATTTGGTGGCAAAGAAAAAACCGAACAAAAAGTAGAGATTGAGCCAGTCGAATATAAGGGTTTCAATATCTATCAAGATGCCATTGCAGAAACTGGTCAATACCGTGTTGCTGGGCGAATCGAGAAAGAATTCGATGGTGAAATCAAAACTCACCGTTTTATTCGTTCAGATGTTGTTTCAAACAAACAAGATGCCGATGAATTGATGCTCAAAAAATCGCAGATGTTCATCGACCAAATGGGCGACAATATATTTAGCTAACCAATTAGGGTTAGAATTGATGTTGGTCATAATTTAGAGAGCTTTCAGTGTATATGCTGAAAGCTCTTTTTAGTTTTATGGATAAAGAACAGCTAGTGAGTTGTTATTAAAAGGATTATTTGCAAGTGGTTTGACCTCTTGGTTCGAGACGGTCGTCATTTATCCGAATGAAGCGCTTAAATTCCGTCCAAATCGTTATAAGTAATAACTTTTCCTGTTCTTTGAACAAAACGCTTGAAGTATTAGTTGTCGTTAGATACAAACGAATAAGTCATTCGTGCCAATAGTCAAGGAATAGCTATGCAAATTGGTGTACCAAGAGAAACGCTCGCAGGTGAAACGCGAGTCGCTGCTTCGCCGAAATCGGTAGAACAGCTTCTAAAATTAGGATTTGAAGTTTGTGTTGAATCACAAGCAGGTGCGTTAGCAAGTTTTGAAGATGCAGCTTATGAACAAGCTGGAGCAAAAGTTGTCACCGCAGATGAAGCTTGGAAATCCGATATTATCTTTAAAGTTAACGCTCCGATCGTTGACGAGTCTAAAAATGAAATCGATCTTCTTAAAGATGGCGCAACATTGGTCAGCTTTATTTGGCCTGCTCAAAATCCAGAGTTAATGGAACAATTGTCCAGTCGTAACATCAACGTGATGGCGATGGATTCTGTACCACGAATTTCAAGAGCTCAGGCGTTAGATGCATTGAGTTCTATGGCAAACATCGCGGGTTATCGTGCTGTTGTTGAAGCGGCGCATGAGTTTGGTCGATTCTTCACGGGCCAGATTACGGCTGCGGGTAAAGTTCCACCAGCAAAAGTACTGGTTGCAGGTGCTGGTGTTGCTGGACTAGCGGCAATCGGCGCTGCGGGTAGCTTAGGTGCGATCGTTCGTTCATTCGATGTTCGTCCTGAAGTTAAAGAACAAGTTGAGTCGATGGGTGCTGAATTCTTGGAAGTGGATTTCAAGGAAGATACCAGTGCTGGTGACGGCTACGCAAAAGAGATGTCTGAAGCATTCAATAAGAAAGCGGAAGAGCTTTATGCAGCTCAAGCAAAAGACGTTGATATCATCATTACTACGGCGCTGATTCCAGGTCGCCCGGCTCCGAAGCTGATTACCAAAGAGATGGTAGACAGCATGAGTGCAGGTAGTGTGATTGTAGACCTTGCGGCGGCCAATGGCGGTAACTGTGAATACACGGTTGCGGATCAAGTCATTACAACGGCTAATGGCGTGAAGGTGGTTGGTTACACTGATATGGTTGGTCGACTGCCGACTCAATCATCTCAACTGTATGCAACGAACCTAGTTAACCTTTTGAAACTGCTTTGCAAAGAGAAAGATGGCAACATCAATATCGACTTTGAAGATGTTGTTCTGCGTGGTGTTACTGTCGTTAAAGAGGGCGAGGTCACTTGGCCAGCTCCACCAATTCAAGTTTCAGCTCAACCACAACAAACTAAGCCAAAAGCGGCCAAACCAGAGCCTAAAGTTGAAGAACCTGTTTCTCCAATTAAGAAAGTGGCGGGTATGGCGGTAGCTGTTGGTGCATTCGCTTGGGTAGCTTCGGTTGCTCCAGCTGCGTTCTTATCTCACTTTACCGTTTTTGTTCTCGCTTGTGTGGTGGGTTATTACGTAGTTTGGAATGTAAGCCATTCTCTGCATACGCCTTTGATGTCTGTGACTAACGCGATTTCAGGCATCATTGTAGTAGGTGCACTGTTACAGATCGGACAAGGAAGTGGCGTCGTCACGTTCTTATCATTTATTGCCGTATTAATTGCAAGTATCAATATCTTTGGTGGCTTTACCGTGACCAAACGTATGCTTGAAATGTTCCGTAAAGACTAAGGAGTAACAGATGTCTGAAGGATTAGTACAAGCAGCTTATATTGTTGCTGCTGTATTTTTTATTATGAGTTTGGCTGGGTTATCGAAACAGGAATCTGCGCGTGCAGGTAACTATTACGGTATCACGGGTATGGCAATCGCGTTGATCGCAACGATCTTTGGCCCTCACTCTGCTGGTATTGTGTGGATCATCATTGCTATGGTGATCGGTGGTGGTATTGGTATCCACTACGCAAGAAAAGTAGAAATGACTGAAATGCCAGAGCTGGTTGCAATTCTGCACAGCTTCGTAGGTATGGCTGCAGTACTTGTAGGTTACAACAGCTACATCGATCCACCTGCTGCTGTTTCTATCAACCCTGCAGATATTCATGCAGAGCACGTTATCCATCTAGTGGAAGTGTTCCTTGGCGTGTTTATCGGTGCGGTGACGTTCACGGGTTCTATTGTTGCGTTTGGTAAGCTTCGTGGCGTTATCTCTTCGTCTGCATTGAACATCCCTCATAAGCACAAGTGGAATCTAGCGGCTATCGTAGTTTCTACACTGCTGATGATCATGTTCGTTAAAGCAGACGGCAGCATGTTCGCACTAATGGTGATGACACTTATCGCATTCGCATTCGGTTACCACCTAGTGGCATCGATTGGCGGTGCAGATATGCCAGTAGTTGTCTCTATGCTGAACTCGTACTCTGGTTGGGCAGCAGCAGCGGCAGGTTTCATGCTTGCAAACGATCTGCTTATCGTAACTGGTGCATTGGTTGGTTCGTCGGGTGCGATTCTGTCTTACATTATGTGTAAGGCGATGAACCGCTCTTTCATCAGCGTTATTGCTGGTGGATTCGGCCAAGAAGTGGTTGTGTCTGATGGCGATGAAGAGCAAGGTGAACACCGCGAAACATCAGCTGAAGATGTGGCTGATATGCTGAAAAACTCTAAGTCAGTAATCATCACTCCTGGATACGGCATGGCAGTAGCTCAAGCACAATACCCAGTGCATGAAATCACTGACAAGCTACGAGCGCAGGGCATTAATGTTCGATTTGGTATCCACCCAGTTGCTGGTAGGTTACCGGGTCACATGAACGTACTGCTTGCTGAAGCGAAAGTGCCTTACGATATCGTTCTAGAAATGGACGAAATCAACGATGACTTCGATGAGACAGATACTGTATTGGTAATTGGTGCGAATGACACCGTAAACCCTGCAGCACTTGAAGATCCAAACAGCCCAATTGCTGGTATGCCAGTACTTGAAGTTTGGAACGCTCAGAATGTTATCGTATTCAAGCGTTCGATGAACACAGGTTACGCCGGTGTGCAAAACCCACTGTTCTTCAAAGAGAACACGCAGATGCTGTTTGGCGATGCTAAAAAGAGTTGTCTAAGTATCTTAGAACATCTATAGAGATCACCTCTAAACAATATGTAACAACTCGATAAGGAGCTCATTTGAGCTCCTTTTTTTATCTTACGAAAGCGACTCTATGTGTGATCTCAGTTGATACGAAGTTGACGAAGCCTGATGCAAAACTTGTCGCAATTGAGGTTTGGCTTGCCAATCAGCCTACTAGTACGTATGTACAATGTGGCCGTAATATATTGGCCTTTATCTCTGTAGCTCGCCATTCTCAATGTTTTTCATGCGGTTAAAAATTTATCTTTGATAGCGAATGGTATATATTTGGTTGATCTATATGAATTTGCGTTGGTTTGTGATCATCAAAAGAACATTTACTCTTCTTATCGCTACGTTGTCTGTGTCTGCAAACGCATTTGCCGACTCTTTACCTGAGCGTATCGATAATTTCACCAAACTCTTTGATCATGAAACGGCAATCGAATCTTACGATATTCGAGTGCTACAGGCTGATTATCCAACACGTTTGATCATGCCGTCTTCTATGCTGCCACAAACAGCAGAGTACCCGTTAAAAGACATTCAGCGCTTGTACCAGTTATCAAAAACCTGTAGTGGTAAACTGCCGTTAAGCCCTTTGATTACTGAGCCTTTAGTTTTTACTCGTGCAATGTGTAAAGGCACCAAGCTTTCTGACCGTTGGTTTAGCCGTAGTGGTTTGATTCACCCTGGCGGCGGTTCTTATGCGGCACGATACGTTGAGAAGTACCCAGAAAAATTCGACTCTCTGAAGCGCTTTATGCATATTCAAGAGCGACCAAACACCGAACACGATGAACTACTGTCTCGCTTGCAACAAATGGATAGCGAAGCAATCACCGCGCTGTTAGCGGGTGCGAGTATGTTTGTTGAGCTTGATGAGATGTGGGTAAAACGCGGCTACAGATATTACCTGTATAAAAAATCAGTCTGGAACGAAAATGCCACGCTTGCTGGGTTATCGTTTAGCTTGTCTTCAGAAGGTAAAAGCTGTTTTGTCCAGCGTGGTAATGTGTGTTGGGAAATAGAAGATCATTCAGAGCTTCTGCAAGTCGCCATGTTTATCTTGGTTATTGCCAACATTATGCTTGTCTTAGGTTGGGCGGTTTACCGTTGGAACAGTAAGAAACAAGAGATGAAGAGCCGCATGCTGGTGCTTCAAATCCTAACGCACGAATTAAGAACGCCGATTGCAAGTTTGTCATTGACGGTTGAAGGGTTCAGACGCGAGTTCGAACACTTACCAGAATCAGTATATGATGAGTTTCGTAGGCTGTGTGAAGATACACGCCGTTTAAGACAGTTGGCAGAAGCAAGTAAAGACTATTTGCAATCAGACAACCAACCGCTCGCAACAGAGTGGGTACCAAGCGTTGAAGAGTGGCTTCAATACAAAGTTGAAGAAGAATTTGCACCGGGTATTGAACTCCGTGTAAACAAAGATATTGCTGCAAAAATAAACGTATATTGGTTAGGAACGTGCATCGACAACCTGATCAGAAACGCCGTGAAATACGGTGTCGCACCAGTGATACTAGAACTGAATACTTCTGACAAGAAGCTGACATTCAAAGTTATAGATAATGGAGACTTGTCCCGCAAAGATTGGGGGCAACTAAGAAAGCCATTCGTAAGTAAGAGTGGACTCGGTTTAGGTCTGACGATAGTGGAATCTATGGTCGGAAAAATGGGCGGTCACATGACGCTTATCGGCCCCCCAACAACATTTATTTTGGAGATACCTTGTGAAACAGACATTGCTTCTCGTTGAAGATGATAAAAATTTAGCTGACGGTTTATTAGTTAGCCTTGAGCAAGCTGGATATGAATGTTTGCATGCAGAACTGATCTCTGAAGTTGAAGGCTACTGGGAACAAGCGGACCTAGTGATTCTAGACCGTCAACTTCCTGATGGTGACTCAGTAGATTCACTTCCAGGTTGGAAGAAAAAGAAAGACATCCCAGTTATTTTGCTAACGGCTCTCGTCACAGTAAAAGACAAAGTTGCGGGCCTAGACTCAGGTGCAAACGACTATCTAACTAAGCCTTTCGCTGAAGCTGAATTGTTTGCTCGAATTCGCGCGCAGTTACGCCTGCCTGATGCTGAAGATCAAGATGCATCAAAAGTGATGGCTCAAAATCTAGTTATCGATAAAGCGACACGTGAAGTGTTTTTCAATGAACTGGAAGTCACCCTAACGCGTACTGAGTTTGACCTACTGCTATTTTTGGCAAGCAACCTTGGCCGTGTATTCACTCGTGATGAGCTGCTTGACCATGTATGGGGTTACAACCATTTCCCAACAACACGTACGGTAGACACGCACGTTCTGCAACTAAGACAGAAACTGCCGGGTCTAGAAATCGAAACGCTGCGTGGCGTTGGTTACAAGATGAAAGCGTAATGAAAAAAGCCTTACTTCCACTATTAATGTTGTCTTGCGTGGTGAATACCGCGCAAGCTGCGGATTGGTTTAAGAGTAGTGATACTCTAACTCAAGTTCATAAACACCTGTTGGATAATGACTTACCTCAGATGTTTGATTCACTAGTGGAAGTTTGGCAAATCAACTCTTCTCAATCACGAGAAGATCACCTCAATGAGCTGTTCGATCAAGCATTGAACAAAGATTGTGGTAAAACCCTCACCAGAAAAACACTCCCAGATTGGATCAGTTCAGTCGTCGTTAAAAGACACATCATTCAAAGCCCTGGCCGAGATACTTTTCGCGTATCGATTGATGTTGAATCCGAAAACAACATTCAAGATATTACCTTCGAGAAGTGGGTCGATAAGATTGTTTCATCGGACAGTGAGCTAACCAAAGACAGTGAAGTGGTAAACAACGCATCGGTGAGCCTATACCGCAAGCGTTACAATTTAGCATCTCAACTTGAGTCAGGCCTGTATCGTTTAAGTGTGAAAGGC
Source organism: Vibrio sp. ZF57 (assembly GCF_001691235.1). Lineage (NCBI taxonomy): Bacteria > Pseudomonadati > Pseudomonadota > Gammaproteobacteria > Vibrionales > Vibrionaceae > Vibrio > Vibrio sp. ZF57. The sequence continues at coordinate 65,924 of NZ_MAKD01000116.1, forward strand.
GATGGCGGTAATTCATGGAGTACTTGGATTATTCTTGGTGACGTTGCTTTTCGTCAGCAAGTTCGTTGGGCATCAAAAGACACGTGGCGCATCGATAAAAAAGAACTGCTGAACCCTTATTGTCCGCTTCCTAAGCTCGAAATTGGTTTGTACGATTACATCGATGAACACTATGAGCAGGTGTGGGGCAAGAGCTATGAATCTGATTATCCAATGAACCTAACTGGCGAAGAACTTCCCAATGATCGCTACGTTTTGGCGGTTTCAATGGTGCATTCACGCTGGCAAGGTGACATAGCGATAGAACAAGCACAAACTATCAGTAAAACTTATGATATTTCTAGCGAAGAAGAGTTAAAGTAATTTAAAATTGTGCCGTTAACTATGTAAGGGATCTAACAAAGATAAACGGCATGAAAAAAACTACAAAACTACTCGCAGCGTCAATTGCATTCGCCAGTCTTCCTCTTTCAGCAGCAAACTACGCCATTGAAGCGCGTGGTGATGCGATGGGTGGTGTTGGTGTTGTTTCAGCAAACTTCCTAACTGCTCCATTCTATAACCCAGCACTTGTTGCGATTTATCGTCGTAATGATGACATGGGAATGATCACGCCAAGTTTTGGCGGTAATTATAATGACCCTAATAACTTAGTTGATGATATCGATAATTTAGTTGACAGCATTGAGTCAGGTACTGTGACTGGTTCTGATCTAGATGCTCTTAATGGTGATAGCCTGAATGTTGATTTAGGTGGTGTTGTAGCATTCGCTCTACCAAATCAGTATATTGCAGCAAACGTATTTGCAAAAGCATACACTGAATCATTTGTAACCCCTGATACATCTAGTGACGCTACTAATAGTGACTTGGTTAATGCTGAGTTAACTGCTGTTAAAGCTGTTTCTATTGGCATTATGGAAGCTGGTATATCATTAGCAAAATATCAAACGTTCATGGGACAACATTTGTCGTTTGGTATTTCTCCAAAACTCCAAAGAATCTATACGTATAACTACATTGCCTCGGCACAAAACTACGATCTAAGTGATGTTCGAGAAAACGACACCGCGGAAACTACATTTAATATTGATGCAGGTGCGCTTTGGTTTTACGGCCCATTTAGAGTGGGTTTTTCTGCAACGAATATTATAGACCGTGAGATTGAAACTAAATCCGTTAGCCAACAGCTAACAAGCAGCACAGGGGCTACAAGAACAGTAACATCGAGTCATTCTTATAACCTGGGGCCTGTCTACACTGTTGGTGCGGGGATCGTTTCTGATTACTTTACGTTGAGTGTTGATTATGATTTGAATGAAGCAGAGAAGTTTACTTCGTTCGAAGACAACGAACAGATGATTCGTGTTGGTACTGAAGTCGACCTGTTACGTCAGCTTAAGCTAAGGGGAGGGTATTACAAGAACCTGGCTTACTCTGATTCAGAAGGAACAGTGACAGCTGGTGTTGGTATCTCGCCATTGAACTTGTTTCAGCTAGATCTAAGTGCTAACTACACGAATGAAAATGCAATGGGTGCATCCATCAATTTCCTTGCTAGTTACTAACAGTCCTTATATAGTTCTGCTCCTAAATAAAGGAGCAGAGCATGCTAAACGACTTACCAACCCTTTCTCACGAAGAACAACAGAAAGCTGTTGAACGAATTCAAGAAATGATGACCCAAGGCATCAGCACAGCACAAGCTATCAAAATCGTTGCTGAGCAAATCCGTGAAGAAATGAGTAATAAAGAAGAGTAGGGCATCAGCCCTTCTTTTTTAATACGATAGTGCACTATAACTAAATATATTACCCTCTAGTATATTATCTCGTACATACCTACTCTTTAGTTTCTCTAAATCCCGACCTGTCCAAAACTCTTAAATACTTTTTATTCAACAAGTTACGTCAGAGTAATTAACTTCTCAGGCTTTACTTGGCTTTGGGTTGTAATTAAATTACAGCAAGACCTGAAAGTAAAACAATCACCACTTTGGGTGTCAGTATTTGTGTCACCACGCCTAAGTCATTAAATATATGGCGTTATTTACGGCTAGTGACGTTGTGACTTGTATTTTGAACGGATGAGAATCCATGAATGTTCAGAAGCAGACAAATGAGGATTTCATCGAAGAACAGGGCGAGACAATCCACAGCGGTAATGTTCAAAACCGATATCGCGAATGGCTTACCACCGCTTAGAGCAAGCTTCGTTGCCACATATGTGCTTTACAGAATAAGTATTTAAAAAGCTTACGAGGCGTAAGGTGTTGTGTAGAAGTCGATTAAGGAATGCGGCGCGTATCAATTTGAGAATGCTAAATTGATGTGTTTTCTATTGGGGAATGATAAGTCTAAGCGATAGAACTTGTTAGAAATAGGGTCGCTTTGAGCGCTGTAGTTGTCGTCGTGGTTACGTATGTAGAATCGAAACCTTGGCTCCTCTTGACCTTCATATTCTATATTGATGGTGACCGAATCGAACGTTGAGAGATCGAGCCCTTTATTTTGGGTCGATATAACGAACTCAATTTCACAGAAGGGTAAGCTATAGGTTTGCTCGAAGTCACACTGTAACTCAATTCCATCTTCTGACTTATGTAATGAGCCTACTGTGCCACCATCGTGGTCTCTGTCCGTATTTACGCGCGTAGGCTATCTGTCAGGTGTGATGATGTAGTTCTTATCCATGAGCGTATTAAAAGAGATCAACGACACTAGCGTGATTGCTAGGCAAAAATACGCGCCCAGCGACAGATATATGCCTAAATAGCGTTGTTTTTGTTCGGTATTTATACGAAAGGTAACGTTTTTAAGGGGATAATAATTTAACTGTGTAAATATACAGCTGTTATTTGGGTTCTTTATTTTGTGTTCCATAGGACCAAGCTTTACCTGTACAGCTAGCTACAGTGTCACTTTACTTATTGATTACATCATTATAAGCTTTCTAATCTCAGGCGGTAACACCATTGCGACTTCAAAGCAGGCATATCAGTTAGAGAAAACAAGTAAAGAAAAACTAAGCGCAATGGGTTTAAAGTAACTCTTAGGTTTATTACCAAAGCTACCTAAGTCCAATTGAACGTAATTTCAGGGCAAACCGTGATTATGGATCTCCCAAGTATCGGTGTTGTGTACCAGCAATAAGTGTAATGAATCTATGCAAACTGAACACAAAGTACTAACTCTAGAGAGAATCGTTAAGAAGGTTTGAAAAATCTGTGTGCGGGTCTACATAAGACACACGAACTTTATTAGTTGATGGATTTAAACGAGAGCTAAGCATGTGCAGTTGATAAGAAACATTGGTCGCGTGTGTGAAATCTGGAATAGAAACAACAGCAATGCTTACAAGAATTGCACACAGCGCAGCGAACCGTTAGTGCAAACAGAGAAGTGGCATATAAGTTAAACCAGACGGACAAAGTTTCGCGTCAATTAGATTTTCTGAATGAAGATTGAATTGTGTAGACGCTGGCCGTACATATAATTATTAGATTTCAAATGCGATAAGAAAACTCTGAACGGCGCAAGAAGCGTGAGAGTCAGTTGGAACAAGGATTTTAAGGACAAAAGATGAGAATACTACCTTTAGAATTAACTACACGTATTATTAACTGCGTATTATGGGTCTAAATTATGTTGAGAGGTTTGCTGAAAGCCTGAATGAAACGTTATGTTAAATGGATTTTGATGTTTATAAGGCAGGTATCTTTGTGTGATGCCCTGCCTTTGTATTGTGCCGATATTCTCTAATTTATACTGTGTATTTAACCATACTGGCTATTTACCATAAAATACCTAATAACCAGTGATAATAATCTTCGATTTTAACTCTGGTATTAGTTAGAGATTAACCGCCAGCAAATTTAACTTTGTAGCCTTTCTTTTCAAGGTGCGCTTTGATCTTGTCGCGCGCGTCACCTTGAATTTCGATGTTGCCATCTTTTACTGAGCCACCGCAGCCGCAAACTTTCTTGAGTTCTGCTGCCATTAGTTTTAATGGTGCGTCATCTAGGTCTAAGCCAGTTACGACAGAAACGCCTTTGCCTTTACGGCCTTTGGTTTCTTTTTGGATTCGAACGATACCATCGCCTTTAGGACGTTGGACTTTCTCTTCTTCAGGCTTAATGCGACCTGTTTCTGTTGAATATACTAGGCTCATAATTTACTTCTTTTGTTGCTCTGCTTTTTGTTTTGCGAGTAAGTAAGCTTCTATATGGCGTTGGATTGCAACCTTGCCGCCTTTGATTAAGCGACCGTTAAACATGCAATACCACGCATTAGGCTCACCGGTGTCATTCTTGATTTGGTAGCCGTTGAAGTTTTCAGTCGAGCCACCAGTTCCTCTCGACTTATTTAATGACATGAATTCTTTTGGATCAATAATAGATGCGGTATCAATCCACCAATCAATACTCTTTTTCACGGCAGCTAGGTTGCCCTGAATAACGTTGTTTTTTAACTTAGCACGCCAAACTGTGTTGTTAGCATCTATCGATTGAAGATGGACGCTTCGGTAAATTGAATTAGCCATATCTATTAATCATCTTTCTGTTTTCACTGCATTAATCATAAGTATACTAATAATGATATCAAGCATAATATGGTAAAAACACCTGTCGAGGTATGGTAATTTGAGAAAAAAAGTCCCTATTTTAACTGACTCTGTGATAATTAATTCATTTGTTGAAAAATTAAACAGCAACGTGACAATAGAAATTATAGATGAGTTGACAGGATTTCAATACTCTCGCAATTCACTGTTGGGCATTTACAGTGATTGGAATCGCTATCATGCGTTCTGTACCAAACATCGTATTAACACACTTCCCGCATCTATAACCGCTGTTCGTCGTTTTCTTGAAACGGAGTCTAACGATAGAAAATACGCATCGCTAAAACGTTACACTGCAACGCTTAGCATGTTACATACTGTGTTGAGCTTTGCTAACCCGATCAAGCACAGGCAAGTTCGCTTTACCCTACTCCACTTACAATCTCAAATGGCCGGTGACGCTAAACAAACCAATGCTATGACATCTGTGCATCTCACTGATTTGAATACGTTACTCTCCCATGAGAAAGCAAACCTGAAAGAGATCAGAGACATTGCTATTTATAACGTGATGTTCGAGTGTGCTTTAAAGCGCTCAGAGCTTAAGTTGTTATCGATGAGTGATGTTGAGTACGTTGAAGATCATTACCAAGTAACAGTCAAAGATTCGGCTTATCAGTTGTCACAAATAGCCAGTGTTGCACTTCAACGTTGGCTTTCGTTTACTGGTATACAAGATGACTTGCCAGTATTTCGTGCGATAGACAAGCATGAGAATATTGGTTTGCAGCCTTTAGATGATTCGTCCATCTATAGGATATTGAGAAGAGCTAGCGACTTACTTCAACTGCCAGAAAATCACCATTTCTCTGGAAATTCGATTCGTGTTGGTGCTGCACAAGAGTTGTCGAAACAAGGTCTTAAGGTTAGAGAGATTCAGGACTTTGGTCGCTGGCTTAGCCCTGCCATGCCAGCCCAATATGTGGGTTTCACGGGAACGGCTGAGAGTGAGAAGATGAAGTTTAAGGCGCTAATACCTTGGCAATAAACGGTTCGTAATTACTTGGATATTGTTACTTGGATATAAGTTGTGGCTAAATGATAGATTCGTAAAAAACGGCTAGCTTTAAAAACAAAAAGTGCCTTGGCGAAAGCTTAAGGCACTTTTGGGTTCAGCTCTAAGTGAACGAAAACGAGTTAGAAACCTAAGAAAGGCTTGTTCTCACGCAGTTTTCTAAGAACTGGCTGAATTTGTGGCCGTCATGCTCAACCATTTTAGGGAACATGGAGATTGGCGTCATACCTGGGAAGGTGTTGACTTCGTTCAGGTAGATCTCGTTGTCTTGCGTTAAAAAGAAGTCGATACGAGACAAGTGACGAAGCTTCATCTGGGTGAAGACTTTTCGTGCGCTGTCTGCAATCAATTCACGCTGTTCGTCAGTTAAATTACTTGCTTCAACTTCAGTGATCGAGTGGCTGTCTGCACTGTACTTCTCTTCGTAAGAGTAAAATGCGCCATTCGGTGCAATCACCTCACCCGGCTTGCTGATGTGTAGCTCGCCATCGATTTCATAAGCAGCAATTTCTAGCTCTCTAGGCACCACTGATTTCTCAACCAATACTTGGTTCGAGAAAGTGAACGCCTTGTTGATAGCCTCGCTTAAATCTTCTACTTGGTTAACTTGGTAACAACCTACAGAAGAACCTTGACGAGCCGCTTTCACAAACACTTTACCCCACTTTTCAAATGCTTGAGTTGCTTGTGAGTGAGCTTGATCATTGTTGTCTGATAAGAACAGGTACGGCGTGTTTGGAATACCAAGTGCGTCGTACCAAAGCTTTGACGTGATTTTGTTAAAGCTGTTGTTGCTTGCTTCTGGACCACAACCTAGGTATGGAATTTTAGCCATTTCAAACAGTGATTGAATGTCACCTGTTTCACCTGGGAAACCGTGTATGCAAGGCACAATGAAATCGACTTTAGATGCTAAATTGTCACCGCGTAAGGTTTGGTCGTTAATATCAAGATAAACCAATTCACCTGAATCAAGACACCAGCCTTCGTTCTTAATTTCAACTCTTACAACGTTAAAATCTGCAACGCTATTAAGTTGTTCAAAAAGGTAATTGGCTGAAACTAAAGATACTTCATGCTCTGAAGATCCACCGCCGCAAAGTAGAAGGATGTTTGTGGTGTTCATGGGTAAATTCGGTCCTTGAAACTAGGAGTACTGACTTCAATGATAAACAAAAGTCGAGATAGGTACAGTGTTTTGATTGTTAAAATTGCGCTCGAAAGATCGAGCGATTAACTATTAAACAAAACAGCGAGTCTTAAAACAAAAGAAGGAGCATTTGCCCCTTCTTTATGAATCAAAACTTAGTTCAACTTGTTAAGCGTTGGGTATTCAGAGTTCTTGATGTCATCAATGCTCTTAACGAACGGCTTCAAGTTTTGGAAAGTGTTCGGCAGTGTTGAGATTGCCTTTTTAGCTTCTAAGCGTGTTGCGTAGTCACCATAAAGTACCGTGAACCACTTAGTGCCGTTAACCATTTTGTAGTTTTCCCAAACTGGTTGAGAAGTCGTAGGTAGCATTTTCACGAAAGAATCGACTTTACTTTGGCTGCCAACAGCAACAACTTGAACTGTGTAACCAAAACGTTGGTTCATGTCTTGTTGTTTCTTGGTTGGGCCTGTCACTACTGCAACTGGCTTCGCTTTAGTCGTTTGAGCGACTTTCTGTTCAACAGGTTCGGTTCTGATAACGTTGACAACATTTTCTTCAACAACGCTTGTTTGCTCAGATTGAGATACAACTGGAGCTTCAACTTTTGCCGTTTTGTACTCTTCTTGATAACTATCTGAAGTGACATTGGTAACGTAGTCGTCAGATACACACGCAGCCAAGAGCAGTGGCAAAGTCACAATTGCAAATTTTTTCATGGAAAGCTCTATATCCTTAATAATAATTACTATAAATCATGCCGATACGTCGGTTTAGAATCAAGTTAACTTTGGGATTATACACCATTAGTGGGTGACCTATTTCACAAACTTTATGCAGTGTTTGCTTATTCATCTGAATTCGGTGAATTTGCCATCAACCTGTGAGTGCAAAGTAAGTTACGATGAACTTACGTGCATTGCTAGGATATGTCTATGAATCATCTTGATCCCCTACTTAAACCCCGTTCAATCGCTGTTGTTGGTGCTTCTCAACGAGAAACACGCGCAGGATATATTGTTATGAACAATTTGTTGCATGGGGATTTTAAAGGTGCGGTGATGCCGGTTACGCCGAAATATGATTCAGTGGCCGGTGTGCTTTCTTACAAGAACATTTTGTCGTTACCGATTGTTCCTGACCTCGCAATCTTGTGTACCAATGCGACCCGTAATGTCGCTATTTTTGAAGAACTGGCTGAGAAAGGTATAGCCTCTGTCATTGTGCTTTCTTCAGACATGCAGCAAGAAAGCGATAATGGTGAGACGTATGATGAACGATGCCTAGCGATTGCCAAAAAGCACAACATTCGAGTGTTGGGTTCCAATAGTTTGGGGGTGATTGTCCCTTGGTTAAATTTGAACGCCTCATTCTCTCCAGTGACAGCATTACCCGGTAAGATCGCCTTTGTTTCTCAGTCGGCAGCTGTGTGTACCACTATTCTCGATTGGGCTAATGACAAAGAGATCGGTTTTTCGGCGTTTATCTCTATAGGCAATGGTAGCGATATCGAATTCTCGGAGTTATTGGATTATCTCAGTACCGACTCTCACACCGAAGCGATATTGCTTTGTGTAGACAGCATTACTGATGCGAGGCGCTTTATTTCTGCAGCGCGTGCGGCTTCGCGTAACCGACGAATTTTGGTGTTGAAAGGCGGTCGAACGGCGAAAGGCAGAGCCGCAGCAATGGCTCACACTGGCGGTGCCGACACATTAGATATTATTTATGATTCCGCAATCCGACGCAGCGGCATGCTACGAGTTAAGAACTTACATGAACTGTTTGCTGCGGTAGAAACACTGACTCATTCAGTACCATTGCGAGGCGAGCGCTTGGCTATTGTTACTAATGGTGGCGGCCCTGCGATTATGGCTGTGGACACCCTATTTGACCGCGGTGGTAAGCTCGCAGAGTTTTCAGAAGAGACACTTGATAAGTTGAACAAGGTTTTGCCATCGAGTTGGTCTCATAGCAATCCTATCGATATTGTCGGCGACGCTGGTGATCAACGTTATATCGACACTATAAACATCTTACTCGATGGCGATGAAGCAGACGCGATTCTTATCATGCACAGCCCTTCAGCGGTCGCACATTCCGCTAAAACGGCAGAACGAATTATTGAAGCGATTAAGAAGCACCCTCGCCACAAGCGCTTTAACATCCTGACGAATTGGTCTGGTGAGCTAACAGCAAGGCCCGCACGAAAGCTGTTTACCGAAGCGGGTTTCCCAACTTATCGGACCCCTGAAAGCTCTGTGGTCGCATTCATGCACTTAGTCGAGTACAGACGTAACCAACGTCAGTTAATGGAAACGCCGACCACTGCAGAAAAAGTACACATTGAAGATCTAGCAGATGCGAAAGGTTGGATAGAAAGAAAACTACTGGATAAAGATACAGTTAGCCTTGATACTCACCAAAACAGTCAGTTTTTCAAGAGCTTCAACCTCGATGTGTTACCAACTTGGATCGCTTCTGACCCAAGTGAAGCGGTACACATCGCTGAAACGATCGGTTATCCCGTCGCAGTAAAATTACGTTCGCCGGATATTGCACATAAGTCAGACGTACAAGGCGTGATGCTCAATTTGCGAAACAGCAGTGAAGTTGCCAATGCGGCTCAGGCAATTCTCGATCGTTCTCAATTATCCTTCCCTACAGCAAACATCCACGGCTTGTTAATTCAAGGTATGGCTAAGCTCGCGGGCGGCCAAGAGTTGCGTATTAAGGTTACAACAGACGAAACCTTCGGCCCAATCATATTACTTGGACAAGGTGGTTCGGAGTGGGATGAGTCGATTGATGCCGCAGCTGCTTTTCCACCGCTCAACATGACACTGGCGCGTTACTTGATTATTCGAGCGATAAAAAGCGGCAAGATTCGTCTACAAAAACTCCCTAACCCCATCGATATAGAAGGTTTGTCTGAGTTATTGGTACGTATATCGCAAATGGTAGTGGATTGCCCTGAAATACATGATTTGGATATCCATCCAGTACTGGCCAATGGTGACAAGTTCACGATATTAGATGCCGATATCATCTTGAAAGCGTACGAAGGCGATCCACAGGAACGTCTTGCGATTCGCCCTTATCCGGTCGAGCTTGAAGAACGTATCCAGCTAAAAGATGGAACCGAAGTGTTGTTACGCCCTATTCTTCCCGAAGATGAACCGCTTCATGCTGACTTCATTAACCGTGTGTCTAAGGAAGATCTCTATAAGCGTTTCTTTAGTGATGTCGGTGAATTCAATCATGAGGCGTTGGCGAATTTCACTCAGATTGATTTCGATAGAGAAATCGCCTTTGTGGTCGTTCGCGAGGAACAAGGCGTTCCAGCGATCATCGGCGTGTCCCGTGCGCTGATTAACCCTGAGAACACAGACGCCGAATTCGCAATATTGATTCGTTCTGACCTTAAAGGTGTTGGTCTAGGTCGCATTCTTATGACCAAGGTTATCGATTACTGCCGTGCGAAGCAGACCAAGCAGATGTCGGGTATGACGATGCCAACCAATAGAGGGATGCTGACACTAGCTCAAAAGCTCGGTTTTAAGCTAGATATCAGTTTTGAAGATGGTACTGCAGATATGGTGTTACCGTTACTTTAACGCCCATGTCTTTTTAAGATGTTGGATACACCAAGACTTGGCGTCGCCCATTTTGTTGCGTCGCCAAGCCATAACAATATCGATCGGTTGTGGTTCTGTACCGGAGATCTGCTGTAGTACGCCAGATTCAATCAAAGGTTTAGCGACACTATTCGGTAAGGTGCCAATCCCTAGTCCTGATGTCAAAGCCTCTACTTTCGCAGGAAAGCTTGTCACGGTTAAACGTGGCTGTTTCTCTAGAATATTGATGCTTAGTGCTGGCTGATCGCGTGCGGTGTCTGCAATGGCAATAACCCTGTAACTTTCTCTCGCCTTCTGATCGAATTCACCAGAACGATTGTGAACATAGTGGCTTGATGCCGCGACCCACACCATCTCCATTTTACCAATTACGTCACTTTTCATATCGTTTGGAATTGTATCGAGCTTAGGGCATATCAATAAGTCAGCACGACCATCTGTGAGAGATTCCCAACAACCCGCTAAGATTTCCTCTTGCAAACGAACGCGTGTTTTACTGATTTTTCCTAGTTCATCTACCAGTGGGAAAAAGTTAGCAATCGGGATAATGCCATCAAAGGCGATGGTCAAATCGAGCTCCCAACCATTGGCTAGAATGCTTGCCTCGTTAACAAGACGTTCTGTAGCTCCAAGAATGATTCTACCTTGCTCAAGTATCAACTGACCCGCTTCCGTGAAATTTGCACGGTGGCCTGAGCGGTCAAAAATCATGATGTCTAGATCTTGTTCAAGCTTCTGTATTTGATAGCTGAGTGATGAAGGCGCTCTGTCCATTTCATTGGCCGCGGCGGCGAAACTTCCACGTCGGTCGATGGCGTCTAGGATGTGTAACGCTTCAAGTGTTATTGGGCTATGCATAGCTTTCCTACTATAAATTGAGATTTACATCACAAAAACAGAAGCATTCACAAAATGAATGGAACTGAATAAGTCTTTTTAATACAAGTGATTAAGAGCATTAATTATGAATTAGTTGATAAAGTTGAAAATTAATTAAATGCAAATAATAGTAATTATCATTTAGATCCAATATCATCTTCGCAAATCAAGATAATACTATGGAACTAAGGTAACTATCAGATGTATAAGCAATCCCTACTCTCTGCTTCAATCGTTTTAGCGCTTTCATCAACGTCAGCCTTTGCTGAAGATTATGCCCTATTTGATGAGGTTGTTGTATCTTCGACTCGTACTAATCAACAACTTGAAGATGTTGCTGCGTCGGTAACTGTGATTAACGATAAAGATATCGAAAAAAACATGGTTACGGATGTAGAAGACTTATTTAAGTACACACCAGGTGTCACGGTGACTACGAATTCTCGCCAAGGGATTCAAGGTATTAACATTCGTGGTATGGAAGGTAACCGAGTAAAGGTTATCGTTGATGGAGTATCACAAACTAGCCAATTTACTCCAAGTGGTACTCAGTCATATAACTTCATTAACTCTTCACGCATTGATGTCGATACGGATATGTTGAAGTCTGTCGAGATTGTTAAAGGTGCGGCTTCTTCTCTGTATGGTTCTGACGCGATTGGTGGTATTGCTGCGTTCGAAACAAAAGACCCGAGTGACTTTTTAAAAGACAAAGACTTCGGTGGCCACGCGAAGTTCAACTACTCTTCATCTGATAATACCTTTAGCGAATCGGTTGCTTTAGCAAATCGTATTGGCGACCTAGAAACGTTAGTTGCTTATACTCGCAGAGACGGTGAGCAAACTGATAACTTTGGTACACCTGATGAGCAAGATACTCAGAACAACAACTTGTTGGTTAAGCTTCAGTACCAATTAAACGAACAACACCGTTTAGAGTTTTCTGGTAACTTCATTGAGAATTCTGGTGATACCGATTTAAATAGTGCAAGTTACACCGACTACACTGGCGAAGACACAACTAGCCAACAGCAAATCGGTATCAAACATATTTGGGATGCTGACCTAGCGTTTGCAGATACTATTACTTGGCAAGCTGACTGGCTGAGCAAAGAAGAGAATGGCGTAACTAATCGTACTTCTAATGGCGGTATGTTCCTACCTCCGGCAGGTAATGTTCAGAAAAAGGACTATATCTACGAGGATGAAGGTTATCAATTTGATGTGCAATTCGATAAGTTCTTCATGACGGGTAATGTAGAAAACTACTTTATCTATGGCGCTTCATATTCGGACAAAGACATTCAAAACGTTAATAACGAATATAACTCCATCAGCGCAGACCAAGTTATTTTCTACATCCCTGCCGCATCTGAAAGAAAATATGGATTCTTTGCTCAAAATGAAATGACGATCGGAAATTGGATGATTACTCCGGGTGTTCGTTTTGATGGTTTTGAAACTGATCCAGGTGATACAAGTCAAAACCCAAGTGGTAACCCAGAAGAGTCTTATGCAAAATATTCAGACTCAGCTGTTACCGGACGTTTGGGTACAACTTACACGCTTAATGATGAAAATAAGATCTTCGGTCAAATCAGCCAAGGCTTTAGAGCTCCTGATTTCCAAGAGCTTTACTACTCATTTGGTAATCCTGCTCACGGTTATTTGAATGCCCCTAACCCTGACTTAGAAGCTGAAGAAAGTATTTCATACGAGTTAGGTTGGCGTCATAACACAAATTATTCATCAAGCGAAATCGCTATCTTCTACAGCGATTATGATAACTTTATTGATAACGTAGCAGTTAGTGGCTCAGCCACTCCGGCCGATCCAACAATATATCAGAATGTAAACATTGATGAAGCCGTAATTAAAGGTATCGAAGCGTCAAATACACAGTCTTGGAATAGCTTCATGCCAGTGAAAGGTGTTAGTACTCGTGTTTCTGCAACGTATACTGAAGGTGAAGATGGCGAAGGTAATCCTCTTAACAGTGTAAACCCTTGGAACGCTGTCGTTGGTTTTAACTATGATGCTCCTTCAGCACTATGGGGTACATCACTTAACATAAGCTACACAGCAGGTAAGAAGTCTAGTGATATCAACAGCGATGGTTTGAATGATGAAATTCTACCAATTGATTCAGCAACTGTAGTTGACCTAACAGCATACTACTTGCCGATGAAGGATCTTACGCTTAGAGCAGGTCTCTTCAACGTTACGGATGAAGAGTACTACTCGTGGAATGACGTTCGTGGATTCTCACAAGAAGATAAAGATTACACGCAAGCAGGTCGTAACTGGTCAATTACAGCTAAATACGAATTCTAATTCGTTAAAAAACTGAATTGCAGATACTAAAAAGCCAGCTAAATGCTGGCTTTTATTATTTCACTAAAAAATTGTATAAAAAAGGTAATAAGTGAAATTACTTCTCTGCCATCTCTTTTTTAACCATTACTGCAGCAGCAACGATGAAAGTGATGATTAGGCCTAGTTCCATGATTAACTCCAAAGAAAATTAACATTAAACATATAATTCGCGAGCATAATAACACAGCGGATACAGAATGATACTTTTTAACCACTAATTTACTTTTTATTCGATTAAGATCAAAAAAGATGCCCGAAAGCATCTTTTAATTTTTGAATCATTCACGAAACCACTAGGTTAACCAGGGAATCCATTCGGGTTTGTTGACTGCCAGCGCCATGTATCTTCGGTCATTTCAGCCAATGTGCGGCTTGCATTCCAGCCCAGTTCTTTCTGAGCTTTAGCTGGATCTGCCCAACACTCTGCGATGTCACCAGGACGGCGTTCAACTAGCTTGTAAGGGATCTCTTTACCGCTTGCTTGTTCGAATGCTTTAACCATGTCTAACACACTTGAACCGTTACCCGTACCAAGGTTGTAGATATGAAGACCGTCTTTGCACCCTACTTTCTCAAGCGCTGCGATGTGGCCATCAGACAGATCCATTACGTGGATGTAATCGCGAACGCCAGTCCCGTCTTTTGTTGGATAATCGCTACCAAATACAGATAGGAATTCACGGCGGCCCACTGCTACTTGAGAGACAAATGGCATTAGGTTATTTGGGATACCTTGCGGGTCTTCACCTAGCTCACCACTTGGATGTGAACCTACAGGGTTAAAGTAACGCAGCAGTGTAATGCTCCAATCAGGATTGGCTTTTTGGAAATCGGTTAAACACTCTTCAACCATTAGTTTACTACGACCATATGGGTTGGTAGCGCTTGTTGGGAAGTCTTCAGTAATTGGCACACTTGCAGGATCACCGTATACCGTTGCTGAAGAGCTAAATACCAAGGTTTTTACACCCGCATCACGCATTGCATCAACAAGAACTAAAGTGCCGTTTACGTTGTTGTCGTAGTATTCAAGAGGCTTTTCCACAGACTCTCCGACGGCTTTCAGACCAGCAAAATGGATAACCGCTTCGATGTTGTGTTGCTTCATAGTTTCAGTCAAAAGCGCTTTATCACGAACGTCACCTTCAATGAAGTTGGGACGAACGCCCGAGACTTTTTCGATGCGCTCTAGAACGCTTGGTTTGCTGTTGTACAAGCTATCAAAAAGTACAGGTGTCATACCTGCGTTGATCATCTGGATACTTGTATGGCTACCAATGTAACCCATGCCACCTGTAACTAAAACATTCATGCTTAGCAGACCTTTTAATTAAAAATATTCAACCTATCACTTATGATACAACAACTTAGGGTGAGCTCACAAACACCGGTGCCTATTTACCCTCACGAGCGAACACAAACTGACCTTTTCCTTTGCGTTTCGCTTGGTACATAGCCTCATCAGCAACCTTTAGAATCACGTCAATATCACGCTCTGAGCCATCAACTAAATTGATACCTAAGCTCGCCCCAACATGAAGTGAACGCTGTTTATAATTCACTTCTTGCCCGATCAGATCCAACAATCGCTCGGCTAACTTCGCTAATAAGACTTTGTTTGTCTGTTTAATAATAAGAACAAATTCATCACCCGACAAACGTGCAACCAAATCCCCCGCTCTTACCTGAGATAATAACCGGTTTGACACTTCTTTAAGGATTTCGTCACCCGCATCGTGACCATAGTTGTCATTCACTTCTTTGAAGCCATCCAAATCCAAGTAAATAACCGCAAAATGCTGATTTGAATAGTGGCTCGACGTGACAACATCATCCATAACCTTATACAGCTGCGCTCTATTCGCTAACCCGGTTAATGCATCGTGATGAGCCAAGTGTTCGAGTCTTTCCATCTCTTTAACGTTGGATAAATCAGACAGCGTTAATACCATATCAAACTCGTCTTTCTCGTTGTCTGAGGCAATTCGATTCACTTTGACAAACATTGGAACTAACGTGCCAGACGCACTCTTCTCCCACACTTCGCCTTGCCATTGACCATAGTTGTCCAACGAACTGCGAATTGTCGGCATTAATGATGAAAATTGCTGCCACGAAAATACTTCAAATGGTGTTTTGCCCACCAGCAGATCAGAGTGATAACCGAGAAGTTGTGTGATCGCCGGGTTAACCATGGTTATCACATTGGACGAATTGAGCACGATCAAGCCGTCTTTACTGTTTTCGAAAACACCCGCAGCAATACGTTGGCGACTCATGGCCGTTTCTATGTCAGTGACATCTTGGATTGCATAAAGAATACGACCATGTTTTGTCAAAGAACGACTGCTCACACGAAGCCAGCGTTTTGATTGAAAGAGATCGGTGGTTTCCAGCAATTCGTCATTAAGTTCAATATTGGCATCAATAACATCTTGTAAGTAACCCGTTTGCTTGGTCGCGATCAACTCTTGGATCAACAAATTCTCAAGAAAGGCTTCCGAGCATTTAAAAATATCCCGAGTAGCTGCGTTCGCATGAAGAATGAGCCCTTTTTCATCCACCACCAACAAAGAGTGCTGAACGGTTTCAATGACCTCATTTGCGAATGATTTTTCTTCTTGTAACTTGTCTAACGTAAAATTGATTTGGTTATCGCGATGTTGAAGCCTTTCTAACATGGTATTGAAAGCTCGAACCAGATCGCCGATTTCATCGCGGTTCGTTACGACTAATTTAGGCTGCTTCGAACGACGCTCAACAAAGGCTTGCATCGCCTCATTGAGGTCAAACATCGGTTCGATAATCAAGCGTTGCACCAATTTGACCACTACTCCGCCTAACATCACCAGAAACAACAGGTAGACGACCGCAACCTTGAAAATATTCGTTAAGATCGAATTAAACGTCTCTTTCGATATTGTTACTCTCAAGTTCGCGATCACTGCGCCATCCAGTGTCACTGGAACGAGCAAGAAGATGAAATGCTCAGAGATGGCAAATTGATGATCGGCGATATCGTCTAATTCTTCTGCGTTTGGCCTTGGAACCAGAGTGTTGCTCACCTGATAGCTGGCAAAAAGCTGTTCGTTGATGTCATAGAGCTTCACTCTAACAATATCTTTATCTGCGACGAAAGCTGACAATATTTCCTGAGCCGATGACTTGTCTTCAAATAAAATCGCGGCTTGCAAGTTATAAGCAACACCTTGTGCTAGCACTTTAACACGCTGAATAAGACTCTCTTTCTCTCTCTCAAACGTGACAGTGTAATTTACCGATTGGATCGTTACAAAAGTGACTGCGATGAAGATGATAATGGGTAATATCAGCTTGTTTTTAATCGATATGTTATTAATGAAAGACAACATTATTGGCCCTCCACTATAGCGATTCGTAACAGGTTCGAGCCAATGACGTAGTCACCGCGCCTTGCGTTCTCTAGATTGATCTTAGGTTTGAGCTTATTATCGATGTGCGTGAGTTCAATGATTCCACCTAAGTCCGTAAAGTTAGGGATATCACTGATTGTCACAGTATGTGGCGAGTGCTCTTGACTAAGAAATTGGTCATTTTTACGGTCAGACAAATACGTAATATCACACTTAGAAGTAATCGACTGTTGAACTCGGATAGCGAGAGAACGAATAGATTTTCCTTGTGTAATCGACGTCAGTGCTTTGCTTACCTTCTCATCTCCAATCACACAGAAGTTAACCGTATTCATGGTGCTCTCGTCGTTCCAACGAATAAAGTTGGCAATTCTAAAAAGGTACACCGCTTTCACTTCATAAGGCTTGAAGCTAGCCGCCGATGTATTCAAAGGCACAATAAACATAGCTAAAGTGGCAAGGCTGAGTTTAGTAAAACCGAGCTTAATACGGTACTTGAGCCACTTAGAATTCATGAGAGACCCTCACATATACAGACTCTTGGTTAACACTTTTCTCAGGCGTGAATTCAGCTTGATAGCCGTCACTCTTACCAATGTTTTCAACGACCACTTCAATTAAAGGTGCTGCGGATGATTTTTTCCATGCAAGACGTGCATCAAAGGTTATTTCATGTGGGTAAGATTGCCATTCGTATTGAGTGCCATCACCTGCTATCCAATAGTCTGGGTAATTCACATTAATGTATTGGCCGATAACATCGAATTGCCAGCTATCGGTGATATTCCACATCAACTGTGCCGTGGCTAAATGTTCATTATCAATGTCGTGATAGACGCCAGTTTGTGGGCTAGATTTAGGGTCATCACCCTTGTTTTCGCCTTCTAACGTTGAATAGGCATAACTCAGGTAACTGGTGAAATCTTCTATAATTTGATAGCTTGCGCCTAACTCTAAGCCATAGGTTTTTGCTTTATAATCATCAGACAACGCACCGACATAGACATGATTCGCAGGGATATCATTCGGATCATAGCTGTGAAAGCGAAGGTTGTCATGTTCACTCAGATAAATCGTTGCATCGAGTTCGAAATTTGAATTGTTTGAGTAGCGATAACCCATTTCCGCCGTTACGACACTCTCTGTTTCAAGACTCGAGCTTGATTTATATACATCTAGGTAGCTGTTGTTTGAGTCAGCATTGTAACTATTGAAATAATAGGTGGAATTGGAATCCATATAAGATGGTGCAACGACCGCACGGCTAAGCCCCGCCCATACGGAGTGACGTTGGGTGAACTTATATAAACCACGCAATTGAGGTGAAAGCTCAGTTGATTCATTCTGTGTAAAGTGTTCAACCTTGGCACCAAGAGTAATAGACAGCGCTTCCGTCATTTGAATTTGAGACTGTATAAAAGCGTTCGCAATATAATCGTTGGCAGATTGGATGTTGTAAGCTCGACCGTAGTAATCGGGATTGTACCAATCCACGTCCGAAACTTGGCTAGACGAGAAATCAAGATACATATATCGCAGGCCACCACCGAGTGTCATCTGATGCTTTGCAGATAGTTGGTTGATATAGGTCGAGTCAAAATCGATTGTGGAATAACTTCCAGGGGCGTCTGGCGCGTTATCCTCATTATATTCACCCCATAACGAATATGAGAGTGTCGAACTTTCATCAAAATGGCGAGAGTCGTTGAATTGGACATAAACAGATTGGCTCTTGTTATCAAAATCATTGGCTTGTGAACCGACAAATGAGCCTGAGTTATCATATTGGAACGTATAGAGTTCCGACTCATAAAAGCTTTTCTCACCACCAATACGTAATGACCAACTTTCTTCGGCATTACTTGGTTGAAACACCATCCCTGCCGTTTGCGCTTTCCATTTTTCAGATTCGTTTGTGCGATACGTGGGTTCTTCTCGATACTTATAGAATGCACGCGCATTCACATCATCATTCAGGCTTAAACCCTGACGAACACTAAACTCGTAATTATCAGTATTAGAGGCGACACCAGAGAGATACGTCCCTTGAGTATCATTGGCAGACTTAGTAATGATATTGACCACACCATTAACCGCATTGCCTCCCCAAATCGTTCCGCCGGGGCCTTTTAATACATCGATGCGTTCGATATCGGCAAGTATATAGTCAACATCGCTCCAATACGTGCCGCCATATACTGGGCTAAATAAGCTTCGTCCATCCATCATCACGAGCATTTTGTTATACAGCCCATCATGAAAGCCGCGCGTCGAAACAAACCACGAGGTCTCGTTAAACTTGGTCACTTTGAGGCCGGGTACTAGCGTCAGCACTTCAGCAATGGTTTTAGCCCCACTGCGTTGAATTCGCTCATTAGAAAGTACATAAACCGATGAGGGAATGTCGGTAAGTTTTTGTGTTACTTTCGAAGCCGTTTCCATTTCAACATCTAACATAGACAACTCTTCAAGGCTCATCGACATGAGTTGGTCTAAAGAGTTTTCTTGAGCAGCTACAAAAACAGGTGTCGTTAATGCTAGTCCTAAGCAAACCTGGCGGGATATCATGTGCTCACCTAATATACAGATAGATATTAATCCTTTAATCAATAGTTCAACTATATATGAAATGCCATACTGGTAAATCTACGGTGTCGAAAGTTTGAGTTAGGTCACTGTTTATTTATGGTATTTATAAGACCGTCATTACTTACCTCAACGTAAAGGATTAGCACCACGTGACAACGAAGATTTTGCTTAATTGCGACATGGGAGAAAGTTTCGGCAATTGGAAGATGGGCGATGACGAGTCGGTCATGGAATGGGTCGATATGGCAAACATCGCTTGTGGCTTCCACGCGTCTGATCCGCACGTTATGTCCAAGACGATAAAACTGGCGCAGCACTATCACACCCAAATTGGTGCTCATCCCGGTTATCAAGATCTCGTTGGTTTTGGTCGCCGTTCTATTCCACACACCATGGACGAAATCAGTGAGCTGGTTTGTTATCAAGTCGGTGCATTACAAGCCCTTTGCCGCTATCACCATACCACTGTTGGCTATGTGAAACCTCATGGCGCTCTTTATAACGATATGATGGCAAACATTGATGTGTTCAATGCGGTAGCCCAAGCCGTCGCTGAGTTTAACATCCCGTTGATGATTCTCTCCTCATCAGACAATCAACAGTATTTGGATATTGCTGACGACCATGACTTGCCTCTCTTGTTTGAAGCGTTTGCCGACCGTGCTTATTTAAATAACGGACAATTAGCGCCACGTACTCAAAAAGGCTCGGTTTACGTCAATCAAGACGATATCTATAACCAAGTTATGCAAATCATTAACTATGGCTCGGTTACGACTTTAGAGGGCGAAAGACTGCCTATTGAAGCTGATACTATCTGTGTTCATGGTGATAACCCTCAATCCATCGCATTAATTAGAAAAATCAGACAAGACCTCAACGCTTTTAATTAGTATGAAGCGTGTGATTGGTATGACGCATGGTCTAATCGCTCGTGAGATCTAATTGATTTGTATTGGCTTGGACACGGAAGTGAGACACGCCAAGTAAGCTAAAAAAGGCAAGATAACAAACGTATGGAAACGAAATGACGACGAATCAGATTGAATTCAATATAGCGCCAGTCGCGGAATGCAGCGTTTTGGTGACCTTGACGCTATCGCCTTCAAATAATCAATCTAGCGCCGAATATGCGCAATACATAGCTCACTTTTCCGATGCCATTCGCCAAAACTTAGCATCGGTGTTGATGAATGTGACACCGGCTTACCAAACAATATTGGTCGATTACCTCCCTTATCGAATATCAGAACAGCAGCTCATTGAACAGATCAATAATTTGTTGAGTCATGCTCTGTCGTCCTTTTCTAGTGTTAGTAAAACTCGCGATACGATTGAGCTTCCTGCCTATTACTCACCAGAAACGGCGCTCGATTTAGACCGATATCAAAACAAAGGCCTGTCGCTCGACCAGATAATTCAACATCACACCTCACAGACATACAGCGTCAGTGCGATTGGGTTTACGCCTGGCTTTGCCTTTATGTCGGATGTGGTTAATGAGCTTGCCTTGCCCCGTCACTCCACACCCCGCTTAATTGTGCCCAAAGGCAGTATCGCCATCGCGGATACGAAAACAGCTGTGTACCCTTCGGATTCACCGGGCGGTTGGAATATTATTGGCAATTGCCCACTTCCGTTGTTCGATCATAGCCAGTTGAAGAACGCCGATATCACGCAAAGACCACTGTCTCTGCTTAATGTTGGTGATACCGTCCGTTTCATAGCGATTTCAAAAAAAGAATTTGTAGAGTTGGGTGGAGGCATCGTAAATGGCTAAGACAAAAACTAAACCAACACTGACAGTGATTAAGCCCGGCCCGTTGAGTTTGATTCAAGACTTTGGGCGATTTGGTGTTGCTCATCTTGGATTAACGCAAGGTGGACCGGTTGATGACTACTCTTATAGCTGGGCTAACCATCTATTGGGCAACCCAGTCAACCAAGCGGCGTTGGAAATCACGCTTGGGCAATGTGCGTTGAGAATCGATTTTGATTGCGAGATGGCACTATGCGGGGGTGATTTACAAGCGAAACTCGATGGTAAACCACAGGCTAACTGGAGCACTTTTCAAGCTTTTAAGGGGCAAGTTCTCTCATTTGGTTTGCCTAAAAATGGTCTAAGGGCGTATTTAGCCATTAAGGGCGGTTTCGATGTTCCATCAACTCTTGATAGCTGCTCTACAGTCACTCGTGAAAAGATTGGTGGATTAACGCAAGATGGAGAGCCATGCCAACAAGGGCAACAAATAGCTTTTACCCAGCACCAACTATCACATTCATTTAAAGCGTTGAGTGTTACCTTCCGATACACGCCTGATTACAATCTACCCGTGAACCTACGAGTGATTGAAGGCTATCAAAGCGAGCTATTCTCCGAGTCAGCAAGAGAGATTTTGTATAACGCACAGTATCACGTTGACCAAAACTCTAATCGGATGGGTTATCGACTCAGTGGCGAGCCCGTAGACTCGCCTGACATTTCGCTATTGTCAGAAGGCATTGCCCTAGGTGCGATTCAAATTCCACAAGATGGACAGCCTATCGTGCTGCTTAATGATAGACAGACCATAGGTGGTTATCCGAAGATAGGATGTGTCGCCAGAATCGATTTACCACGCTTGGCGCAAGCAAAACCTGGACATGCGATATCGTTCAGCAAGGGCGATCGCTTGGGCTTACAAGATGTTTGGTGCCAATGGGCTCAGTTTTTCGGCTATTAGTTTTTGCGATGTGTTATGTGCTAAATGCTATGTAGCTGAGAATAATCAACTAGGAAGATGTCATTTAGATGAGGTTCGGTATCTAAGCAGATGTTGAAATGAAGATTCGGCTTACCTATTACAGTAAGCCGAATTGAAGAAATTAAACGCAGTCGATGATGATAGACTAATTATAGGCTATTAAGCGTGATCTTGACCTGACACCTTGGCAAGCGCTTCTGGGTATCCACGTTCTTGTGTCAAATCTATCGCTCTGTTTTCAATATCATTTAGATTAAGTGACATTGTCACTGAGTGTGTGTCTTCAATAGATGCCGCCTCTGATACATCAAACCATTGCTCAGCGACCTTTTGTGCCGCTTCTAATGTTGAAGAAGCTTTTACTACTTCAAGTCGAGCATAGCGATCCCCACAGAATGAAACGTCTGAAGCTCTTAAGCTTGGATCGGTTCCCGGAATCTGTTGTGCACCAAACAAAGGTTTACCACCGACCAATGCCGAACTGAAACTTGGGATGAACTGAGACATATGCGTTATTGCCGCGCGAGTTCTTAATTCAAGCTGATCTTCACTCCAACCCGATACGATTTTCTTAAGCAGCTTCGAAGGCAACTGTGGCTGTGACGAGTCTGTTGACGATGAAACAAGCCCACCCTCAAACAGAGTAATCCCTTCTGTCATGCCGTGAAGTTGGAACACACCATCAGCATACGGCGTTAATTGCGCCATGCCTTGCGGTGTGCCTCTCGGGCCATGGAAGATAACTTCTGGCCACTCTTCCTTACATTCTTGCGAATATGGCCACTCTGTAACGTATGCAGCTTTAAACTCAACAAGTCTTTGCTGCTTAGAGCCAACAAAGTCATCTACGATACCCGTTTCAAACCCACTCGCATTAATCAAGTAATCGGTCGTTAGTTGGCAGCTTTGGTTTTCGGCATCGGTATAAGTCAAAGACCAACCTTGACCTGTCGACTCAACAGATTGTAATCGGCTGTTGGTTAACACAGTACAGTTAGCTTGTTGCCCCAAAGAGAGTTGAGCGGTCGCAGAAAGTCGGAATACGCTCCAGCCATACTCTTGGACCATCGCAACAGGATACTTTAGGGTCTCTAAATCCGTATGCTTGGCGAAAGGAATACACCAATCATCAAGCGATGTTGGTTTCAGAGGCTGTGTTTTCGCAGAAAGTGCTAATAAATCTTCTTTGCTGTACAGCTTATAATACTCTTCCGGATCACCGAGCACTTGGTTGCTTTTATCTTGTTTAACAAGATCGGCATAAGCGCTTTTGATTATCTTGAGACGAGGAAGCAGATCCAACGGCTCTCCACCATCACTGTGCGGAACGGCGATGATTGTCGGACGAATATTGATCGTATGAGGGAATAAGCGAACGGTATCAATTGACTGTGTGAGCAATTGAAGACACTGCTCTACAGAAATATCTCGATACAAATTGCCGCCAGCGTGCAGGTGGCAAATTGGTGGACCATTAACCAAACTCGGCCCTTTTTCTAAGATAGTGACCTTAAAACCCAACTCACTAAAGTGAATCGCGCTCGTTGTTCCGGCAATACCACCACCAACAATGGCAATAGAAGGTTGATTTGTATCCGTTTTGTTGTGGTTCATCGTGTTCTGTAGAATAAGATTAACTGCCTCTATTCTACTTTTGTTCTGCGATGAATTAAAACACATTTTTATCAAGGTCTTAGATAGGCGGGATTTAATATCTATGTAAAAAACATAAATAATCTCTTGACTCAATAACTCCAGATAGGGTTTTAAAGGTTATTCTAACAGTCAAATTTGTCCTAAGTGACGCCACATAAAGGCTGCCTCAGTACTCTTAAAACATAGCGGTTAACTTATCCCTAAAGTTATCCACCGTTTTTGTGGATAACTGTTGATAACGTTCTTGCTAAGTTGCGCAAACCCTTTGTTTACAGGGACTAACCGCTGTTCATTAAATCGGCATTATTGGGTAATTAGTTTTAAAAAATGCTAAAAACAGTGGAATCTAAGGTGCGATATTTTTTACTTATGCTACCGGTTGGTTAAATAAAAAACGGTCTAAAGCGACGTATTATAAATAGTGCATGACTAAGTATAAATAATCTCACTTTTAGACCGTTTTAAGCGCTTGGCTAGATCTCGCTAACGACTAGCCAAAATCCTTGTTTACTGGTGCCAACAAACGTTTGATTAAGCTATTCACTACCGCGGCTAATGTGATGAACGTTAGCACCGGTAGCGCTATCCACAACATCGGGTGAAGTGAAGGTTGTAACTCAAAGCCAAAATTCATAACGCCTGCCACACTGAGCTCAGAACCGAGCGCTGCAATTGAGCCTGCGACTAACGCCATTAACCCGTACTCACACCAAATAGTATTGAGAATTCGCTTCCTACTTGCGCCTAATGTTCGATACAAGCGTATCTCTTGTTGTCTTTGAGATAAGCTCAATCGCAATAGAGTGAAGATAAGCAACAGCCCCGCCACCACACCTAACGCCGCAAGTACCGTTATCGACCAAACAATCTGTTTGAGCAGCTCTTGGATCTTGCTACCCATCTTGCGAATATCCATCAAACTCACGGTTGGATGATTTCGAGAGAGTTCATTGAGCATCTGATTGTGTTGTTCTTCTAATCTGAAGCTCACGAGCCAAGTAGAAGGGATTGAACTCAAGACATCTGGAGTAAAAATGAAGTAGAAGTTCGGCTTCATTTCTCGCCACTCGACTTTGCGGATGCTATTCACCTTGGCAGAAACATTCTGGCTGTTGATTGTGAATGACAGCTCATCGCCAATCTTTAGACCCAGTTGCTCCGCGACATCCGATTCCACAGATACGCCATGCTCTTGCGTCCAGTTACCTTCTAACACTTCATTGTACTCGGGCAAGCTATCTCCCCAAGTGAAGTTGATCTCTCGACTTAGTGCGTCTGTTTCGCCTGAGGTATCGCTGTATTCCGACGCTTCAACACCGTTTATCGTCGTCAGTCGTCCTCGGATAATTGGAAACGCTTGAGTACGCTCTACTTCGTTTGCATCAATCGTCTCGAGATAACTGTCTTTTTCATAACTTGCAATGTTAAGTGCAAACGCATTCGGTGCGTTCTCTGGCAAGGTTTGCTGCCAATCTGACAGTAAATCACTTCTTACCAACCAGATGATAGACAGCAACATCAGTGAAAGCGCTAAAGAGCCAAATTGAATCCCAGTTGCTAAAGGTGTGCGATTAATTCGACTCAATGCTAAACGCATAGACGTAGATGTCGGCAACTTACTAACCAAACGCAGAACAAGCGTACTAACGACCGCAAGCACTAAGAACAGGCAAGCGATACCCGCTAGAACTATCCATACCAATAGATTGTCGCCATACATCAGCATCATTGGAATAGTCGGTACCAGTAACAACAAATATTTCTTGTAGCTTTCATTAGACTGGTGACTTGATTGAATAACGCTGATTGCCGAGGTATTGACCAAGCCAATTAACGGGATACCAAGAGCAGGAACACCAATTAAGATGCTTGATAAAATCGCCAAGATCGCAGGTTCAATACCATAGCTAGGAAGTGGCGTTGGTAATAAGTCGCCCAGAGGTATACGAAGCAAAAACTCCAAGCCGATACCGATGGTTATTCCCAGTACTGCACCGATAACCACTAATAGAGATACCTGTACAGACAACCATTTAACGATCCACTGCTTGCTTGCACCTAAACTCTTAAGCATCGCGATGGTTTTACGGCGACTCGCAACATAATGTTGGCAAGTGAGTACCAAAGTGGTCGCAGCCATGATCACTACGATAGCTACCGTTAGTGATAAGTATTGAGTGGTGCTTTCGAACATGTCGTTGGTACGACTGGCTGAGTCTTGTGTACGCCAGCGGTCACTTGGTGTCAGTTCGATACTGTCTTGTGCGGCTTTGAGTTTCGATTCATCACCATTTAAAAACAATCTAAAGCTAACGCGACTGCCCGGTTGAATCGCTCCCGTGGCATCGATATCACTTGTATGAATCAGCACAGCTGGCATTTGTTGGAATGGGTTAAAGCTTAAGCCTGGTTCTTGAGTGATTCGTCCAGTTATCGCTAAATCGGCATCACCAATAGTGACATTGTCACCAATTTCAACCTCTAACTGTGCAAATATACGCTCGTCTAGCCAAAGTTCACCCGGCTCAACATGGTTACTTGATGCTTTATCAGCGCCCTCTAAGATCATTTCACCGCGTAATGGGTAATTACTTTCAACTGCTTTTACCGTCACTAACTGCATTGAGTTATCACTGAATGCCATGGTTGAAAAACGAGTCAACTGAGATCTTTCTAATTGTTCAACTTGAGTGAGGTCTAACAAGGATTGCGGAATTGGGTTTGCTGAGATAAACACGCTATCAGCAGTAAGCGCATCTTTGCCCTGTTTAACAATTACCTGCTCCATACGTTCGGCCAACGCCGACAATGCAAATACACAAGCAATAATAAGCGTTAAAGCGATTGAAACTGGCCACAACTGGCCGTGTCGAATCTCTTCGATACTCCATGAAAACAGGCGTTTATTCAGTCCGTTTGATGAATTCAATTTAGACTTCCTCTATCTGACCGACATGCATCTTGAGTGTTCTTTGGCAACGTTGTGCAAGCTTAGGATCGTGTGTCACCAACACTAAAGTTGTGCCGTGGGATGAGTTCAATTCAAACAACAACTCAACAATTTTGGCTGCCGTTTGTTGGTCTAGGTTGCCTGTGGGTTCATCGGCAAAAAGAATTTTTGGCTTAATCATAAATGCGCGCGCCAACGCGACCCTTTGTTGTTCACCACCAGATAGCTGCGACGGTAAGTGATCAAGCCTGTCTTTCAAGCCTACTGATTCAAGCAGAGCAGTCGCGCGTTCGATGTCTTCGTCTTCTCCCTTTAACAAACAAGGTAACGTGACATTTTGTAGCGCTGAAAGACTTGGAATTAACAAGAAGCTTTGAAATACAAACCCTACCGATTCACTGCGGATCTTCGCTCTTGCCTCGTCATCAAGCTGTGAAAGTGGCTGTCCTAATAAACTGATTTCGCCTTTCGTTGGTACATCAAGACCAGCAAGCAGCGTCATTAAGGTCGATTTACCCGCGCCAGACGTGCCGACAATCGCGACAGTTTCGCCTTCACGAATATCGATATCGACGTGCTCTAGGATTGTTAAATGTTCTTGATTAGTAGACACTGTCTTCGAAACAGCTTCTGCTTTAATGATGGATGTATGCATGACTCGACTAATTTCCTTTTTATTCTTTATTTTATTTTCAACCGCTTCTTTGGCTCAAGATACCCGCTTAGATTCTAAGTTACTGGTCCTTGGTGATAGCCTGAGTGCTGGTTACAACATGGACATCAAACAGAGTTGGCCAAGCCTGTTACCAGACGCGTTAGCAAAGCATGACAAAACGGTAACCGTGGTTAACGGGAGTATTTCTGGTGATACAACGGGCAATGGTTTAGCCCGCCTACCACAATTGCTTGAAGAACATGCTCCAGACACCGTTCTTATCGAACTTGGTGCGAATGATGGACTTCGTGGTTTCCCACCTAAGCTGATGTCTGCAAATCTTGAGCAGATCATTGAGCAGATCAAAGCTGCGGGCGCCAAACCTATAATGATGCAGATTAAAATCCCACCAAATTACGGAAAGCGTTACAACCAGCAGTTTGAATACGTTTTTGCAGTGCTTGCTGATCAACAAAACGTGCCACTTTTGCCGTTTTTCCTAGAGCATATCATCCTCAAACCTGAGTGGATGATGAACGATGGACTGCATCCAAAACCAGAAGCTCAACCTTGGATTGCTGAATTCGTCGCCGAAGAATTATATCAGTATCTTTAAGTTTTAATGGTCTAGCTCAATAAATTTTACACAGCTTTACGTTAGCCTGAGTGCATATCACCGTTAACTGTAAGGTTATTTATGCTGATCGAACCTGTTATCAAGGGTGTGGTAGCCAAAAGCGCTCACCCTCTTGGCTGTCAAGAAGCCGTAAAGCAACAAATCAAGTTTGTTAAGAGTGCGCCGCAAATCAAAGATGGCCCTAAACGAGTACTGATCATCGGCGCTTCCTCTGGATTCGGCCTTGCCGCTCGTATTGCCCTTACCTTTGGCGGCGCAAAAGCTGACACTATCGGCGTCTCATTCGAGCGCGGTCCAAACGAAAAATCCCTAGGTAGTGCTGGTTGGTACAACAACATCTACTTCAAAAAAGAAGCCGAACGAGAGCAACGCACTGCTATTAACATCGTTGGCGACGCATTTTCGCAAGAAACACGCTCACAAGTTGTCGAAGCCATTGAAACCTACTTCGAAGGTGAAGTGGATCTGATTATCTATAGCTTAGCTGCAGGCGTTCGTCCTAAACCAGATTCCGATGAGTTTTGGCGCTCTGCCATCAAACCTATTGGTGAAAGCGTAACTGGCGCAACCATTTCTCTGGAACACGACAACTGGGTCACCAACACGCTTGAAGCCGCGACGGAAGAAGAAGCCGAAAGCACACTCAAAGTGATGGGAGGCGAAGATTGGGAACAATGGATAGATGAGCTCATCAACGCAGAATCTATTGCTCCGGGTTGTAAGACAATCGCGTTTTCTTATGTGGGTCCAGAAGTCACACATCCTATCTATTTAGACGGTACATTGGGACGCGCTAAGATCGACCTTCACCAAACCAGCCACGCTCTTAATCTAGAGTTAGCTAACTTTGATGGCAACGCTTACGCGGCGGTATGTAAAGCCCTAGTCACTAAAGCGAGCGTTTTCATCCCTGGATTAAGCCCTTACTTACTTGCTTTGTATAAGGTGATGAAAGAGAAAGAGACCCACGAAGGTTGTATCCAACAAATGCAGCGTCTGTTTGGCAGTAAACTTTATGGTCAATCCAAAGTACCACTTGATGGTGAGCGATTGATCCGTATGGATGATTGGGAATTAGACCCAGAAACCCAAGCGCACGTAACTGAACTGCTAGAAAAGATGGACGAAAATAACTTCCAAACCTCAGGGGATTACCAAGGGTTTAAAGAAGAATTTCTACAATTAAATGGGTTTGCTCAACCATCGGTAGATTATAGCCAGAAACTTAATACAGAAGATTTTATAAAGTTAAAGCCTTAATCTAAAATTATCTCATTACTGAGACCCGGATTCACATTTGAAAACCTCTGCATAATTGCGGAGGTTTTTTCGTGCAACATTTCTTATACTTAGTTAACGTAAGATTCACAGTTTTCTTTGGTTCATCATAATTAACACAGGATGTGTTGATGCATTTAGCATAATTGACTCGGAGTCATATGAAGAAAATAAAAACTCTCGATTTAGATATCCCAGACGATATGGAGTACGGTTGGCAGAATATTGTCGACCTCTTAGCTCAAATTACTCAAGTGCCCGCAGCACTAATCATGCGTGTTCACGCCAATTACATTGAAGTTTTTTCAACCAGTCGTAGCGAGAACAACCCATACAACAAAGGTGATTCTGAAACGCTGGGGAATGGGCTGTACTGCGAAACAGTGATGGAAACTCAACGACAGCTTCTTGTGCCTAACGCGCTTGCCGATCCTAAGTGGGACAACAACCCAGACATCAAACTCGGCTTAGTCTCCTATTGTGGTATTCCATTACTTTGGCCTAACGGTGAACTGTTTGGCACCATTTGTATCTTGGACTCGAAAGAGAATCACTACACCCCTACTTATATCAAACTGTTAGAGAGCTTTCGCACCTCGATTGAATCTCAGCTTAAAACCCTATTCCAACACGCCAAGCTTACCCAAATGAATCGCGACCTAAAAAACCGCGTTTACAATCGCACTAAAGATCTCGCGAGCCTTAATTACTCGTTGAATCAAGAAATTGATAAACGAAAAGCGGCTGAACAGAAGATTAACTTCCAAAAGAATCACGACCTCGGCACCGGCTTTTTAAACCGAAACGCATTTGAATCTCGCTTAAACCACAAGCTACTGTCACAGAGAAGGCTGACAGACAGCTCATTTGCAGTCGTTCATATTGGTTTTACCAACGGTAGACGCATACAAGCACGCTACGGCTATAACGCGTTAGACCAAGTGCTTGTTGAATACCGAAAACGCATCGACTGTATTTCTGATATCGATGTATTAACTGCACGCCCTACTTCGGTTGACCTCGTATTGGCGTTTAGCGTTAAAGATTTACACCATCGCCTTGAAGAACTTTGCCAGACGCTCGTTAAAGTTGGTCATTCAGAATTCGACATCGAAAGTGACAAAGTGCATTTGCACGCGTTTATTGGGATTGCAATTACGTACGACGAAGATGACGCGGAAAGCATTCTGCAGAAATCTTCTGAAGCGATGTTAGCCTGCAAAGATTCAGGACAAAAGTTCGCTTACTACTCTCAATCCCATACCGAAGAACAAACTCACATTAATAAGATCGAAGGCTATTTGCTTCAAGCCGTTCGTAATGATGACCTTATGCTCTACTTTCAACCCAAAGTTAGCCCGTTGACGCATCGCTGGGTCGGTGCTGAAGCTTTGCTTCGTTGGCGACATCCTGTTTTGGGTGATATCTCTAACGAAACCCTGATCCACATGGCTGAACAAAACGGTTTGATTTTCGAAGTGGGCAGCTTTGTTTTACGCAATGCGATTGAAAAAGCCAAAGAGTGGTCCGAATACGTTGAAGATTTCAAGATGGCTGTGAATGTGTCTGCAATTCAACTCAAGAACGTACACTTTGCGGAACAAGTGGTTCACCTACTCGAAACCTATCATTTAGAGCCTCGTTTCTTAGAACTTGAAGTTACGGAGAGTGGACTGATAGCAGATGAAGTGGTTGCCAAGAATACCTTGGGATCTTTGCACGATATTGGCGTTACATTGTCACTAGATGACTTCGGTACGGGCTACGCCTCCTTCAGTTATCTGAAGAAGTTCCCATTCGACACCATTAAGATTGATAAGAGCTTTATCGACCAAATGCTCAACTCACACGAAGACTCGGAAATTGTTCGTTCTATTGTCCAAATTGCCAAAAAGCTCGACTTAAAAGTGACGATTGAAGGCATAGAAACGGAGGTTCAGGAGCAATTTATTATTAATGAAGGCTGCGATGTGGGCCAAGGTTACCTTTACGGAAGACCAATGCCGAGCCAAGAATTCGAACACAGCTTAATCAATCAAAACTATTTGGGGACAACTCGTTACGCTTAAAGCGAAAAAGAGCAGTTAGTTTTGGATTTAGGCCTACTTTCTCTTTACTCTAAAGGTGGTGATTTTTATAATCGCCGCCTTTCTGTTTTTATCTTTCCCCTTATATAGGCATTCCTCGTTATGGATCAGTTGACTGCAAAGCTTAAAAAGCTCGAAAAACAAAACTACCGTGCATATCAACAAATTAAAGGTCAATACGACTTTGCTGATTTTGAATTACACATCGACCACATCCAAGGTGACCCATACGCGTCAGCTTCTCGTTTTCGTGCAACGCGCGCGTGGTCTTTGACCGGGTTAGATTGGCTGAAAGAAAAATCTTACGAATACCAAGTAGCCGCTCGTGACTTTATCGCACGTAGCTTCTCTGAGTTCGCGAAACAAGAGTCGACCGTTTCTATCGCGCTGACGGGTCAAACCGTATTAGACAACACAGCTGTTGTATTTACAGACCACGGCATCGAAATTCGTTTCCGTATTAATTTACCAGCTGATGGTCGTAGCATTCTTGCTAAGAAAGCGAACAACATCATCACTTTCTACTTACCGAAGTTTATTCGTCGCGCGACGCTTGAGCGTGAGTTAAACATCGATGCAATGATCAAACATTGTGAAGCCGTTGAAGACCAAGAAGCGCTGCGTGCTCAATTGGATGAAAACAACCTAGCCGCTTTCGTTGCAAACGGCAGTGTGTTACCTCGTATCGCGGGTAACTGCGACCTTCCAATGAAAGACGCGGTACCTTTCGCGGCTCCAGAATCATTGAGTGTTACGTTAAATACTCCAAACCAAGGTGACGTGACCGGCCTAGGCATTCCAAAAGGCATTACGCTGATCGTTGGTGGTGGTTTCCATGGTAAATCGACACTGTTGAACGCCGTTGAACGTTCTATCTACAACCATATTCCTGGTGACGGTCGCGAAGGCATTGTAACTGCGATTGATACGATGAAGATCCGCGCTGAAGATGGTCGATGTGTGCACAGCTTGAACCTGTCAAACTACATCAACCATTTACCAATGCAGAAAGACACATCTGACTTCAGCACACAAGATGCGTCAGGTTCTACGTCTCAAGCGGCTTGGTTACAAGAATCGATTGAAGCCGGCGTTCAAACTCTACTTATCGATGAAGATACATCAGCGACTAACTTTATGATTCGTGACGAGCGTATGCAAGCGCTAGTGTCAAAAGGCGATGAGCCAATCACACCACTTGTCGACCGCATTGGTCAGCTTCGTGAAGAGATGGATATCTCTACCATTGTTGTAATGGGTGGCTCTGGTGATTACCTAGATGTCGCGAACACTGTGATTCAAATGCACGACTACCAAGCGGTAGATGTGACTGAAAAAGCAAAAGACGTGATTGCTCAGCACCCTACTCAGCGTACTAACGAATGTGAAACTGCTTTAGAAACGTTTGTACCGCGTTCATTGAACCGTGCTTCACTGATGAACATTCTGACTGACGGTAAATTCCGTGTTAATGCTAAAGGCAAAGAGTCACTGCGTTTTGGTAAAGAGTTTGCAGACCTTTCTGCGCTTGAGCAATTAGAATCACCGTCTGAAGTGAATGCGATCGGTTGGGCTTGGTTCCAATTCGCACAAACTCCAGGTTGGTCAAACAACCCTGCTAAAGAGTTTAACGCTATTTTAGAAAACGAATGGCACGCTAACATGCCTAACTACGGTGACCTAGCGAAACCAAGAACGTTAGATGTGATGGCTGCTCTGAACCGTATGCGTAAATCTCAGTTCAAGCCTTCGAACTGATTTCGTTAAATATCGGATTTATTGTGCTTCTAGGTTTTTGAAGTTTTAATCTTCTAATTTACTAAAGCTTCTAAGCCACTAAATAAGCAAATTAACCTTCTACGGCTCTCATTCTGAGGGCCGTAAATTTATCTAACCTCTTTTGACCTAACCTCTAGTGTCGTCAAAACTCTTGAACTTTATAAATTCATAAAACCAATCTTTACATCAATTACTTATCATCTTTTGTAATGAGAAAATTAAAGGCACTGTTTACCGCCATCTAATGCTGTCGATCCCTCAAAACATGACACAGCTTTTACAAAACTCTAGTGATATTCAGATAAAGTCCCGATTCGACAAGTGTAACCAAATGTAACAGACCCTTGAGGCTTCAATGAATCATAAACGCGTTAAGATGCGTGACCATAAAATCGAAGTGAACCTATTCAAAAACCGCGTAATCGTCGCGTTTTGTGGGATCTTGATGTTCACTCTTGTCTTAGTCGGCAATCTATACCGACTTCAAGTTGAAAATTTTAAAAGCTATCAAACTCGTGCCGATGGCAACAGAATCAAAGTATTACCTATCGCCCCTACTCGTGGACTTATTTACGACCGTAACGGCGTGTTGCTTGCAGAGAACAAGCTTGTCTTTGATCTAACCATGATTCCTGAGCAAACCGATGATGTCGATGCAATGCTCACCAAGCTAGACAAATATGTCCCCCGTGATGCAGAGCAGATCGCTCGTTTCAAAAAACGCTATCACAACACCCGCCGTTTTAAATCTGTGACTATTCTAGAGAACTTAACGGAGGAAGAGATCGCCAAGTTCTCCGTGCACCAGTACCAGTTCCCCGGCTTATCTATCGATACCAGCTTAAAGCGTTTTTACCCGAATGGTGAGGTGCTTACCCATGTTCTTGGTTACGTGGCGCACATCAATGATAGCGATCTCAGAAAGCTTGAAGAACAAGGGATAGAAGCGAATTATCAAGCTACAACAATCATAGGAAAACTGGGTGTTGAACGTTATTACGAAGATATTCTGCACGGCACCAAAGGTTATCAAGAAGTCGAAGTAAACAGCCGTGGGCGAATAGTCCGAACCATTGAGTACGTGCCGCCAGTAGCTGGTAAAGATATCGTGTTAAATATTGACCTTGAGCTGCAAAAATACGTCTTTGAGCAACTTGATCACCGAACTGGAAGCGCGGTTATTCTCGATCCGAAAGACAACAGCGTGTTGGCGATGGCATCAAGCCCGAGTTACGACCCTAACCTATTTGTCGACGGCATTTCGAGTAAGAACTACCAACGTTTATTGAATGATCCGGCTCACCCGTTGGTTAACCGCACCACTCTAGGCGTTTATCCTCCTGCCTCAACCGTTAAACCATTTATGGCTGTGGCAGGACTGCAAGAACATGTCATCTCTGAAGATACCATCCGTAACGACCATGGCGTTTGGAGAATTCCTGGCTCTAAACGAAACTCTAAATCGTGGCGTGACTGGAAACGTTGGGGTCACGGACCTGTCGATGTCACTCAAGCCATTGAAGAGTCGGTAGATTCATTCTTCTATCAAACCGCTTTCGATTTGGGTATTGACCGAATTTCAAGTTGGATGAACCGATTTGGATTTGGTGAACCGACAGGCATTGATATCTATGAAGAAAGTACCGCCAACATGCCGACTCGAGAATGGAAGATGATGCGTTATCGCACCCCTTGGTATCAGGGTGACACAGTTCCGATTGGTATTGGCCAAGGTTATTGGACATCGACACCTATGCAACTTGCTAAAGCAACGTCAGTATTGGTTAATCATGGTAAGGTGATGCCACCTCATATCTTAAGAGCCACCTTAGATCATGGTGAAGATTTCAGTACACAACAACTTGTCGAACCGGAGCCAATGCCCTCAATCACCGAAGTACCGGATAGAATTTGGGATGTGCCAATCAATGCGATGCGACTCGTAAACCACGGTAATCGAGGCAGCGGCAGACGTGCATTTAAGGGAACTGAATACACGAGCGGCGGTAAATCAGGAACTGCACAAGTCTTTGATCTTGCGAAAGACCAGGTCTACAACTCGAAGAAACTCGCTAGACACTTGCTTGACCATGCGCTTTACACGGCTTTCGCACCGTATGAACACCCTGAATATGTCGCAACTGTGGTTATTGAACACGGTAACGGTGGCTCAAAAGTTGGTGCGCCTTATATCCGTAAAGTACTCGACTATGCCTTTGAACATAAAAGTGGTGAGAGCAAAGATCACTCCTAACACCAATAACTTAAGTCGCTACAGCACATAACGTAGTTACCCAAAACATAACGTAATAACGACAAAGCCCCACTTGTGTCACTCACAATGTGGGGCTTTCTGTTTTAGGGTTCTAAGCAATTAGACAGCTAAAAATGCCTGTCGATTATGAGCTTCTTAATACATGCCATGCTTCACAGAGCGTCTGAAATTTTGCGGTGTTGCCTTCGTCTCTGTCCGGATGCCATCTCAATGCCAGTTGTCGCCAACGTTTTCTAATTTCATGGTGTGTCGCGTCTAAAGGTAACTCAAACAGGTTCAATGCTCGACTTCGATCCATATCGAGTTCATCACCACCCACATACTTTCTATACCGAGTCCAAAATTCGTTCAACAGCCTTTTGACTTCACCTTCATCCGCTTCATAGTTAACCCAATTAATGTAGTATTCTCGAAGTGGGTCTTGATGATCGATGCTGTGACTGCTTCCGTGATAACGACCATTCATCAATTCGATGTCCATCGCTTGGACTTGGAGCCAACCATCTGGGTGTAAGGTTTCTTGAAGCTGATAAAGCGCATTCATGATAAGGAAGTTCTTTTTAAACAACTCTTTCTCAGGCACAGCATCCAACACTGGCACAAACCCAAGATCGTTCAGATGAGCTGCCAATGTGTGTACTTTCCATCCGCTTGGCTTTTGCTTAAGCACTTCCATTATCGGCCAAAGCAATGGGTTTTCCATATGGCAATGAAAGTTTGCTCTCACATCTTGATAATTCGACATAGTTGACTCAGTTAGCTTCTCTGAATTAATGGATTTCTAGAACTGTGGATACTATAAGTAACCTGTTTCGCATCCGTTGCGTATCTTCTTTAATTGAAAGCGATTTTCTAAGATTTGTCGAGCTTAAGGACAAACAACTTTCTAACGTTTGGCTTAAAGGCACCTTTTATCGTCAAAACTGAGTACCATTTCGTTGAATACAACCGTTAGTAATAAAGCCGCAATTCTTTGGTACGGATACAAAAAAGGTCAGCGACTTAGCTGACCTTTCACATATATCCCAATTTTAGGGACGAAGCATTGAACTGACTAGATAACGCCAAGCTCTCTTAGACGTTCCATTAGGTATTCGTTTGCTGTGTACTTTTCAGATAGCACTACTTCTGGTTTCGGGTGAAGGAATAGAGGCAAAGAGATACGAGACTTCTCTTGGCGTTCACCTGATGGGTTGATTACACGGTGAGTTGTCGATGGGAAGTAACCACCAGATGCTTCTTGAAGCATGTCACCGATGTTGATGATCATGTTACCGAAGTCACATGGAACATCTAGCCACTCGTCATTTTGAGCTTTAACTTGAAGGCCCGGCTCGCTTGCAGCAGGAAGAACCGTCAGTAAGTTGATGTCTTCGTGTGCCGCAGCGCGGATTGCACCTGGCTCTTCATCACCTTGCATTGGTGGGTAGTGAAGAACACGAAGCAGAGTCTGTTCACTGCCGTTGATCATTTCTGATAACGCAATAGAGAATTTCTCTTGTACTTCTTTAGGAGCATGAGCTTCAACCCAACCTAGCAGCTCTTGAGCAAAAGCATTCGCACGTTGGTAGTAATCTAGAATCTGTTCTTTCAGCTGCTCAGGGATTTGACCCCATGGGTATACGTGAAAGTACTCTTTGATGTCTTTTACAGTGTGGCCCTTAGCAACTTCAGACACTGAAGGTGGAAAATATCCATCTTGTGTTTCAACATTAAAGTGGAAGTTCTCTTTTTCTTCAGAGATGAAGAATTGGTACCAGTTTTCGTAAATTGACTCAACAAGCTCTTTCGGGATTGGGTGGTTCTTAAGAACACCAAAACCAGTTTCACGTAGAGAGCGAACAAATTGTTCTGCTGCGTCGTCAGCAAGGTAATCGACAGTTTCCAGTTTCATGACTTTCTTTCTTGTTATGTAGTAATAGAGCGATTTTAAGGATCGCTTTGTTGTAAATCAAACTTTTGTGAAACTCTCGCAACCGTTTGTCTAGATACTGGGCGATAACACCACTTTTCAACAAATCTGGTGATTAAGACCCAATTGAACACTGTTCATTATTGTGTAACACTATTAAAAACTTCGACGAGAGATCTTGATATGACAATCACGCCACTTGCTCAAAATCGACCATTGCTGTCATTGACGACGCTGTATCTGACTGTGTTTCTATTTTCAGCGTTCGCTCCCTCTTCAAGAGCGGTGTGGATTGCCGAAATTGTCCCAGCGCTCGCGATATTGGTGGGTATTTGGTGGTTATCAACAAAGCTCACCTTCACTAAGACAGCTTACGTTTTAATGTTTATCTGGCTAATTTTGCATACGATAGGCGCGAAATATACCTTCGCAGAAGTGCCATTTGATTGGTTCAACAACATGATAGGTTCTGAGCGTAATAACTTTGATCGTGTCGCGCATTTCTCAATTGGCCTTTATGCTTACCCACTCGCTGAGTACTTGATTCGTAAAAAACTGGCTCAACCGGTGCTGGCATGTTTCTTTGCGCTATTTGCGATTATGAGTGTTGCTGCAGGTTATGAAATTATCGAGTGGTGGTACGCGGAGATCGCAGGTGGTGATGAAGGTATCGCATTCCTTGGTTCACAAGGCGATATTTGGGATGCACAGAAAGATATGCTGTGTGACACCACGGGCGCAATTGTCTCGCTATTACTTCTTAAGCTTCAATGGCGTGTCAGAGCTTACTGAGCTCAATTCTTTACTCTGAGTATCAAAAGCAATGTTGAAATGCCACACACAAACTGCGCTGTGGCATTTTTAGTTTCAGCATTGTTTGCTCGTTTTAATGTGACAGGTTATTTCATCGTTACCTTGCCACCAACAAACTTGTAGGCTGGCGTACCTCGAACCAAAGTGTCTCGCGCAAATTCAATCCCGCATTCAGGGCACACACATGGTTTTTTCGTGAAATCTTCAACGATACGCTCCTTAAAACATTTCACGAGTGCACCTTTGCCACCTTTCCGATACTTAAAAAGCTGCGTTTTACATTTGGCACAGAAAATCTGAACCGTCTTGGTCGGTTGTTTCTTGTTTGGTTTAGCCATAGAAGTTAATGATTGAACTCTTTATTTCTTAAGTTTAGGGGCGACAAGAACCAAGCTTATCCCTAGAAGTATAACGGTTGATGAGACTATAAATTGCATGGTGACAGGTTCAGATAAAAGTAATACACCACCAAGTGTCGCGATAACTGGAACAGAAAGCTGTGCAATAGACGCCACCACGGTATTCAGCTTTTTCACCACGTAATACCACAAACTATAACCCACACCAGAAGCCACAGAGCCCGATATAACCGCGTAAATCAAACCTTGTTCAGTGATAGACACTTGCGTTAACGCATTAGGAATCAAAACTAACAAGCTTAATGCCAAAAGGATAACTAGCGAACTGAATCCAAAGTTAGCGGTGGTCGATTGCAGTGCGTTTGACGATGTCTTTCCTGCCAATGTGTAAATGCCCCACCCAACTCCGGCCAGAGACATCAAGATAATAGAAACTAAGTCGGGTACTTGAGTCGATTCCGTTGGCATTAACAAGTAAACAAGCCCTGCCACAGATAACAAACACCCGCCCCACTCAATGAGTGACATTCTGTTGCCAGAAAGCAAGTG
Source organism: Vibrio sp. ZF57 (assembly GCF_001691235.1). Classification (NCBI taxonomy): domain Bacteria; kingdom Pseudomonadati; phylum Pseudomonadota; class Gammaproteobacteria; order Vibrionales; family Vibrionaceae; genus Vibrio; species Vibrio sp. ZF57. The sequence goes on from NZ_MAKD01000116.1 coordinate 105,280, forward strand.
CGCGGCAATCATCGTAAATTGCACTGCGACAAACAACACCAGCGCACCAAGACCTGCGCCAAGCTCTAAGTAAGCAAACGAGAAACCAAACATATACACGAGCAGTGACAGTATTGATGTTAATTGAAACTGTGATTTGAGTTTTGCATATGCCGATGTGTTGTTTGTTAACTCACGTTTAGACTTAGATTGGGAAGATAACGTTAATAAAATCAGAAGCGTAAGCGCACCAGATAAGATGCGAACGATCGAAAAGCTCAAAGGATCAATCGTTTGATCCATTAAGGCCCAGCGACACAAAACTGAATTAGCAGCAAATGCCACCAGCGTAATAAATGTAACCATCAGAGTTTGCATCGTTTTTTCCTAAATGAGTTATTTGGTCCTAACTGAGTTTTCTTGGATTTCAATCAACGTCAGGCTTCACCCAAACTTGGCTAAAGTCGAACCAACCTAATGCATTACATTTCGCGTTTTGCAACGTACCACATTGATCTTTATTAACGCCTAACCAGCAATGGAACATCGGGATCAATTGATTGCTTTGGACCAGTTGTTTACCTAACTGTCGTGCTGGGAATTGCTCGAATTCACCAGAACGCCAACGGTCAATCATGTGACACCATTGGTCGAAGTCCTCTGCCGGGCTAGATTCATCAAGAAAACTGTAGTCCATTAACCAGCCAGCCAAGGCGTCGTCTCTGTTATTGGCGATGCCCATAGGGTTAATCCAAACATCAACATCATCGGCGTGCGGAGGATCGGTTTCGTAACCGTAAAGATCAACATCGACGTTGTATTGCTTCAGCACCGTGACAATCGCCTTTGCAAGCGTTGGGAACATTGGGTGTTGGCATTGATACGCTAATCTTATGGTAGGCTTCGAATCTGCTGGTGGACAAACGGGCACTTTTAACTTTATGTCATACCAACCGGGTTTTATCCCATAAGCGTGTAACACGCCCAAATCGATAACAGTCTCTTTTGGAATATGAACAAACAGATCCGCCGCATTCAACGCGTTAGATAAAAACTGTGCCCATGCGGGATCTTGTGCAATACCCTTCTTTCTATTGAGCAGTAAATACGTGCAACCAGGATCGAGTTCTACTTCATCGCTATCGCCACGGTCGGCCATAACAGGCTTAGATAGGCTTGGGTAAACCATTGAAGAATAAGCCTCATCCACCACCCAAACTTCAACGCGATCAATTAACGGTCTAAAACCAAAGTACCCATTAAAAGCGGTTAACACGAGTTGTTTTTCGTCGTTCTTTTCAATGCGATAAGGTCCCGTTCCAATCGGTCGAATATCGTAGTCTTCACCACGTAAAGTGATCGGTAATGTGACTTTAGCGACCGATTCCGTTAGTGCGAGGGGAAAATACTTGTCTGGACGTGTGAGAAAAACATCTACTACACAATTTGCAGGTGAAGAGACATCTTTGATATGCGAAAACATGTTGAGAGGTTCGAGTGCAAGCAGTGTATCCACAACATGATTGGTTAACAGAGGTTCCCCGTTATGGAAACGAACACCGGGTCTCAAGAAGAATCGCCATTGGTAATCGCTGATTTTTTGCCATGAATGAGCAAGATCGGGTTGAAGTTGGTCATTCTCATCTAGACGAGTCAACCCACTGAATACCTGACAAGCGATATGTTGCTCTGAACGACGCATCGATTTGGTTGGGTTAAGCATTGAAAGCGGCCGGTAATAAGGCAAACGAATAACTTGTTCGCCTTCTTGATACTGTACGCCCAAGTAGTTTTGAATAACTTGCGTGAGTTTGGCAGCATTGTGATCAAGCACTGACAGCGCCTGTCCAATTTTTCCTTCCTGCAAGTAGCGTCTTGCTAAGTTCTCGCTGACATCACAACGATTCTGTTTAAAGATAAGTTGAGATAACTTTCCTCGACCTGCTGCAGGTAACCATTCTACCCACCCTTCTTCTTCAAGCTTGTTGAGTACCATTCGGGCATTACGACGGGTACAACAAAGCACATCCGTGATGTCGTCGAGTTGAACATCAGAATCTTTACCATCGAAGTATTCAAACAGGGTTTCAAATTGAACGCGAAGTCTTGGGCTGCTCATAAAGAGGAAAACTTATTCAAAGGACATTGAATTCAGTTTCCCTATTTTATGGCGTAAAATCAATATTACTGACACAATTTTATTGTGAATTATGAGTACGACATCCTAAGATGTTATTCAATCTTAAGGGTTAAGTGCCTTTACCGTAAAGGATTACATTACATCGCAGCCAATTTCATTAGCGATTTCACGGAGCTGCTGTTCATCGTCTAATTTTATCGACCATTTACACTCAGAACCGTTAGCTGAAATAACATTTGCCCCTTTTCCGATCAATTGAATTGCATCAACTTGGGCTTGCAGCGTGACTCTATGCTCCCCATCTAAACGAACAACCAATTCATGTGCGGTTGCGATGACTTTTCCACTTTTAAACGTTATGACCATGGGCTTCTCGGGTTACTTCTTTAAATACTGATTGCTTGTTCTAAGTACTGATTACTTCTTCTAAAGACAAAACCAGCGTACGACTGCCTAGTCTGTTATCGCTTATGTTTCTTAACGGCAATGGTTAAACGGCTGGTACAAACTAAGCGTTGACGATCATCAGTGATATTGATCTGCCATACTTGAGTAGAGACGCCCAAGTGAATAGGCTCAGCAGTACCAATGACATGCCCTTCACGCATTGACCTTACGTGGTTCGCATTGATATCGAGCCCAACGCAATAATAGCCTTCTGGTACGCAGAAGTTTGCAGCCAATGAGCCAAGCGTTTCTGCTAGCACAACCGATGCTCCGCCATGAAGCATACCCAGTGGTTGGTGCGTAAAGTGACAAACCGGCATGGTTGCTACCAAAGAATTGTCATTTACTTCGGTGTAAACAATGTTGAGGTGTTCAATTAAGGTATTTTTTGAGGTCGCGTTGAAGGTATCTAGGTCAACGGGCTTTTTCCAAATACTCATATAGGTTCCTTAATTATTGATCTTGTTATCGCGTGCATAGCTTTTTTCTATATTACCGCTGTTAGTTATCTTACAGCCCTTAGCTATTACGCAAGTTGATGTTAACATGCATAAAAACCGAATACACAGAGGATATTGTATGACGTCATGGATGAAGTTTGCCTCGCTTCTCACACTTGCAGGCCTAACCGCGTGTAGCGCTTCTCCGACAGGCAGAAACCAATTGCTGCTTTTTTCAGATAAAGACATGTCTCAGCTTGGAGCACAATCTTTTGAACAAATGAAGAAAGAACAACCCATCAGTAAAGATGCCAAAACTAACGCTTATGTACAGTGCGTAGCGAACAGTATTACTCAACACATTCCTAAGCAAGGCTTTAGTGAATGGGAAGTGGTGGTTTTTGATAGCGACCAAGTGAACGCGTTCGCTCTGCCAGGCGGAAAAATTGGCGTCTACACGGGTTTACTCAATGTTGCAGTAAACCAAGACCAACTCGCGACGGTTATCGGTCACGAAGTGGCACACGTTCTTGCAGACCACAGTAATGAGCGCCTGTCTCAGTCTCAAATCGCTAATACTGGCTTGTCTATTACTAATGTCGCGTTAGGTGCATCAGAGTACAAACAATATCAAGGTATGACGATGGCCGCGTTAGGATTAGGCGTTCAATATGGCGTTATTCTACCGTATGGGCGAACTCAAGAGTCTGAAGCCGATGTTGTTGGTTTAGAGTATATGGCTCAAGCAGGTTTCGATCCAAACCAAAGTGTCAACTTGTGGCAAAACATGGCGAAAGCATCAGGGGGTAATCAACCGCCAGAGTTGCTTTCTACGCACCCTTCCCACAGTACGCGTATTAAAGATCTACAAGCAACGATAAAAACGCTTCCTCAATCAGGTTCACCAAGACCAAATTGCAAAGCGTAATCTAAGTAAGAATCGCCTAGCTGGTGTAAATACAAAATGCCCTATCCATATTGGTTAGGGCATTTTCAGTTTCTTGCTTGCTAACAGTTCAAGTGCACTAAGCAGCTGGATAATTCCAACAACAGAAACTCACTCGTTAAGTACCAAGAATTTGTAATGGTAGGCTTAATAGCTGATCACCAGTAGATGCAAAATACCAGATAACACCAATCAAACTGCTCACTAAACCTACATACCAAACGAACGACACGACTTGCCCGTATTTGTCTAACGGTAACAAGTGACTGTGATGACGTCCTTTCCATTCAAACAGTATTTCAACACTGCCCATGATCAATAAGAAACCAAACAGGGTTAAATTCAACTGATAACTCAATACCACACCAGCAACGGCAGCCGCGACACAAAGTACAATGCCAAGCACACTGTTCATCGAGAAACTGATACTTTTAAGAACATGTCCGCCATCGAGAGGCAAAATCGGCAATAGATTGAACAGGTTTAATAGAGCATTAAATACTGCAAGGCCGGCAAAGAACATTTCGCCAGTCGCCCAATACAGCACCATAAATACTAACGACAATATCAGGCCGAACAATGGCCCCATGATTGAGATAACCACATCTTGCCAACGCGTATTAATCTTTTCATCGGATAACGCCAAGCCACCAAGAAATGGTATCAAATAGATCCCTTTGGTTTTCATGCCGAAGTATTTCATCGCTCTAATATGACCGTACTCATGGAACATTAAACAGGCGATTAAGGCCAAAGCGAACTGAATTGAAAACAACCATGAATAGGCCGCTAAACTCGCAGAAGCAAGTACGACCTTGATTAGCTTGGCGCTTTTAAGCGCTTTCATACCAAGCGACACCAACCCAATTAAGCTAAAACGCTTCTCTGGTTTAGGAGCGACAACAGGAGTTTGTTGTTCAATATCTTTGGTGTTTCGATTGCCTTCGGTAATGGTTTGCCCATTCACCGACGCTTTATACGTCATCTCAAACGGTTGCCACTGAACGGTCGATTCAACGTGACACTGCAACGTTTCTTCGCCAGCGCGTAGTGTAAATTCGTGTTTTCGGGCGTCTTCTTGGTCTGTGGTCGCATCTAATTGAGATACCAAAGTGTTATCCCAATACAACTGTTGCCACCCTGCCATTGATCCTTCTAAACGAAGCGGTTTTCCAAGAAACTCTATCGCGAGTAATTCCAAACTTAAAATTCCAATTTAATGACTTCTAACGAGTGTCGATATTATGCCGATTTAGCGAATGGTGGTAAACAGAAACAAAGTTGTTACATATTGAGCTATTGAACACTATTTATACCGCAACGATGCATAAACACTCTGGTCACACCTCCAACCACGAATAAATTATTGATTATACTTATATTATTGATGTTAAAGTGCCGCCCCTTTAAAACATAACCTCACAAAATAACAACTCTTTCTTTGACTTTATATAAAACATGAATTTAACATGCCATTTACATTAGAGCTTCAACACCAAAAATGCTCAGTGTGTTTTCAAACCATAATAACGAAATTCGATGCCCTAGGAGGGTCAAGGATGAAAACAATACAACGCTCTCTCGTTTCACTTTCAGTACTATTTGCATGTAACTCACTTGCGGCTGGTTTCCAAGTTGCTGAGCATTCTGCCTCAGGTCTTGGTCGTGCCTTTTCAGGTGAAGGTGCAGTAGCTGATAACGCGAGTGTACTAGCGAGAAACCCCGCCGCAATGACCCTATTTGATACAGCCCAATTTTCAGGCGCGGTTTCTATCGTTGATCCAGAAGTGGATATTACTCAAAACAATGTTCCAGGTTCTGGCGGACAAAGCCAAGTATCTAAAGACGTAGCGCCATTGCAAGTCGTCCCTGCCGCATACTACATCAGCCCTATTAACGATAAATGGGCTTGGGGCATTGGTATGTTTTCTAACTACGGCGTTGCTACCGATTACCCAGACGATATTTATGCGGGTGATCTTGCAGGTGATACTTCACTAGTGTCAGTGAACTTAAACCCCAATGTGGCGTATCGAGTTAACGACCAGTTTAGTGTTGGTGTGGGTGCGAACCTTGTTTACGCCGAGGCTGAACTAAATCGTCATCAAGGCTCTATTTCGAACATCACTGGAGATCCTGCCTCAACAAAACTGATCAGTATGACAGGTGAAACATTTGCATTTGGTTGGAACGTGGGCGCGTTATATGAACTGAATGAAAACAACCGATTCTCTATCGCTTATCGTTCAGAGGTAGACCTCGACTTTGATGACGGTGACTTTACTGATTACACGGGCAGCATCGTGGAAGGCAGTGCTACGACAACAACAGGACGTCTAAAAATCACGTTGCCTTCGATTATTGAAATTTCAGCTTTCCACCAATTGACCTACCAATGGGCAATTCACTACGGGTGGCAACAAACTGGGTGGAGTAGCTTCAAAGAGCTTAAAGCGACAAGTTCAGATTGTGTAAGTGGCGAGTGTTTTAAAAAGACCGAAGACTACGACGACAATAACCGTTACTCACTGGGTGCAACTTATCAGTTAAACCAAGAATGGACCTTAAGAGCTGGTTTAGCTTATGACGAGCAAGCTGGTGAAGCGACGTTGAGTATTCCTGATAGCGACCGTTTCTGGTACAGCGCAGGTTTAACTTACCAGTACAGCCCTAACCTTTCCTTCGATGCTGGTTTTGCCCTTGTACAAAGTAAAGATGGTGACTTCAAAGAAACCAATGAACTAGGGCAAGAACTTGAATTCTCTGGTGATGCAGTCGCTTACCTATCTGCAATTCAAATGAACTACACCTTCAACTAAACGGAATTAAAACATGAAAAAGTTATTTAATGTTTCGCTGCTCGCTTCAGCAATGTTTCTTGCTGGTTGTGGTGATGACTCTTCGAGTTCAGGTGCGTCAACAGCGATTCAATATGAGCAATACATTCAAGATTCACTCGGACAAGCGACGAGCATCAAGTTTCAATTAACGGGTGCTGATATTGCAGTTCCTCTTCCTAGTTTCGCGTTGATGGATGCTAGCGACGGTACACTTGGCTTGCCGACTGGCGGTGATGACTCATTAACCAACCCTATCGCAGCAATGAATACAATGGATGGCTGGTCAACTTCAATGCCAATTATCATGGACTTTGAAGGTACTGGCTTAGCTGACGGTGTAGCTACTGGTGGGGTTTACCTATTAAAACTTAGCGGCTCACTCACATCTGAAACTGCACCTAGTGTCGCTGGAATATTGACTTTAGGCGTTGATTTCAACGTTCTATCTAGTGCCTCAACTGACACCTTCACAATTGTGTTCAATGATTCCTTAGATGCTTCAAGTGAATACGTGTTGGCGCTGTCAAATGAACTAACGGATGTTAACGGCGACCCAGTTGGCATGTCGGCAAGTTATGCTGCGCTGAAATCGAGTGCAGTAACTTACACAGAAGGTAGCCTTGCTCAAGCGCAGAAGGTAACTCAGGGTGTAGAGACAATCTTTGCAGGGGCCAATGCAGCCGGCAAGGTTAGCCTTGATAGCAAAGACATCATCTATTCGACGTGGTTTACAACCGAATCGGTTGGCAGCTCTCTTTTAGCAACAAAGGCTGCAACCGCAACAGGATTAGCATCTGCAAACCTTAATGGTGTCTGGAAAGGCAGTGCAAACCCTAATTCTGTCGACCTTACAACAGCTTACGCAATGCAGTTTGTTTCTACTGAAACGTTCAAAACCGCATTAACTAACGATGTTGATTTTGACAAATACATTGGCGGCGGAGATGCAGCAACAATCGCGAAAGCCAAAGGAGCCATCGAACTTATGTACGGTGCCACTGACAATGTTGATGTTAGCCAAGGTTTCGTTCAATTACCTTATTATCTAGAAACAAGTGCTACTGAATGGAATGCACAGCCATTCGAATCGGGTATGCCTAGCCTGGCTAAGGTCTCAAATACTTTAAGTAATAGTGCCGAGCAAGCCAATATGGCAGCCCAGTTAGTTGCTGCAGGCATCGACACAAGCATATTAGCGACGAGTCAAACTGAACAGCTGAAGTTAATCGGTTTAAATTTAACGCTGGTTGACGGCTCACCGCTTGATATTGAAAGAGTGCTCACCAAGTACTCTCCTGTCCCACAAGTTAAATCATTGGAAGCTGTTGAATTCTTGTTGTTTACACCGAATGGTTCTGATCCTGCTAATGTAGTGATCTACCAACACGGTATCACCTCAGCGAAAGAAAACGCTTACGCATTTGCCTACAACTTAGCACGAGCCGGAACAGCTGTTTTAGCGATTGACTTACCGCTCCACGGTACACGTAGTTTGGATGATACTCGTTCGGCAAACGCTGACGTTCTGGCTTATCTAAACTTAGCGAACTTACCCGTCGCTCGCGATAACGTACGCCAAAGTGCGCTTGATGTAATGGGCTTACGCGCGGCTTTAGCCGTATCATCACAAGCAACATTGTTAGGCGCGTCGCCACTTAAAGGTTTTGATTTAACCAAAGGCTCGCAAGTTAAGTTTCTAGGTCACTCACTAGGCGGTATTGTTGGAACGACTGCAGTTGCAGCCTCTAACCGTACGCTCGGTAGTGTCGCAGCTAATTCGCTTTATTCATTCAGTGCAGCAGCTATAGAAAACTCAGGCGGTCAGATATCTAACCTTCTACTGGGTTCTACAGAGTTTGGTCCTCAAGTTAAGCACAGCGTTGCATTGAGCGCTTCAACTGAATACGCAGGTTTCGCAACCGCAAACTGTGGAAGTCTTTCTAATAAGCAGTGCTACCAAACGTTTGAAGCAAACGCGACTGCAGCACAGAAAGCAACCATGACAGCCGCTTTTCAACAGTTCGCTTACGCTGCACAAACTGTGTTAGATACTGTTGACCCATTTACCAATGCTGCTTATCTAGTTGCTTCTGGCTCACCTGTTCTGCCTATTTATATGGGGCAAGTACAAGGTGATGATACAGTACCAAACACTGTGGCAAACGCTCCGTTCGCGGGAACCACACCGTTGGCAACGAAGCTTGGCCTAACAGCCGTTGATTCGAGTAACACGACCCCTGACGGTGCGAAGGACTTTGTTAAGTTCAGTGATGTTGCTGCGCATAGTACATTTGTATTACCGCAAGATACCACTACACCAACACCTTTGGACGCAGGTCATCATGCAAGCATGCAGACACAAGCTGTAGACTTCTTGATCGACAACGCGTTAACTTCAGGATCCATTACTGGTTCCTTCTTAGAATAAGTAATAGTTGCAAGTAAACAAATGCCAGCCTAACCGCTGGCATTTTTGTATCTATCGACATCCCATCGTACCTAGTTAACCGTTTGCATAGAACCTTAAAACACAATTGGTTGATCTCAGCTAAAATTAATCAAGACAGAATACCGTACGACCTCTTTCTTTATTGCAAATAAAGTGGATAATAGCCCCGTAATTTAATACCTAATAAATGTGAGTCCATTATGTCTTCTGAAGCTACTATGCTAGAACGCTGCCAATCTAAATGTGAACTATGTGGTTCTGATTCTTCTCTTACTGCATATGCAGTACCGCCACACAGCCACGTAACAGTGGATCACGGCATCATGGTATGTGACAAATGCCTTGGTGAGATTGACGATCCAAAAGATATCAACCACTGGCGTTGTCTGACTGACAGCATGTGGAGCCAGGAAGCGCCAGTTCAAGTAACGGCATGGCGTCAACTTACTCGTCTGAACACAGAAAGCTGGGCTCAGGACGCGCTAGACATGATGTACCTTGAAGAAGAAACATCAGTTTGGGCACAAATCGGCATGTCTGCTGATGACAAGCCTCTTGATGTGAATGGCGTTGAACTTAAGAAAGGTGACGACGTAACAGTAATCAAAGACCTGCCAATCAAAGGTACTAACCAAGTGATTAAGCAAGGTACTGTTATTCGTGGTATCAGCGTTGGTGACGATCCTAAGCTTGTTTCTGGTAAAACAAACGGCGGTCAATCAATGTACGTAATCGCTGAGTTCTGCCGTAAGAAGTAATCTTACTGTAAGAAAGTGATAGAAAACGAAAAGGCGCTAATTAGCGCCTTTTTTCTTGGAAAAATTTAACCTATTCCGTTGTTCTAGAAACCACTGCCTACGTTAAAGTAGATAGCGCGTTCTTCATGGCTTTGCGCATAATCCATCCCAAGGTGCAAACCGTAACGTCTCGCGATTTGGTATCGAAAGCCGACACCTCCGGCATTGACGGTACTGTCGTGGCTTATGCCGTTATCTTGCTTTGCAACCCCTGAACCGTAAAACCCAGACACCTTCCAACGATGAGTGATGCTATACGTCAATTGGCCTTGGATTGTTTCAATCTCATCTCCTTGGTACCGATAAGATGACACCCCGCGTAACGACACGTACGGTTTCGCTGTGGGTGATACAAACAGGTCTTGCTGTTCGAAGCTTTGATAATTTGCAGCCAAGCCTAACGTCCATTTATTGGTAATTGGGATATAGGCTTCGCCATCTATGTTCAAATTTCGGTAATTGTAATCACTGCCAATCGCATCGTCGTACACCATGTAATCTGCAGACAATTTGTAACCTTTGGTTGGATAAAATAAATTATCTCTTGTGTCATATTCAGCCTCCAACCCTAAACCAGAAGTAACCGATTCGTTACCCAAAATTCGGTCTAAAACCATGTTATCAAATTCAATCTCAGACTTAGCTAATAACTGCTTTATTCCCAACATCCAAGGCGTATGCCCAATCCGGAACTGCACCTTTTGTGAAAGTACGGCTACCGAAGTTGACGTGCCTATTCTAAGGTCATGATCTATGGGGCCCCAGTTGATTGATGTGTACAAATCCAAATTCGCAACACCAAAGCCGCCGCCTCCTGTGTAACGAATTGAATCATTCATCCATGAACGTCTGTGGCCGCCAAAAACAAACCAGGTTTCATTTTCAGTTCCCAAAGCACCGACAACACTCATCGCAGACGGAACGAGTTGCGCGCCACCATCAATAGCCTTTAATGCAGCTTCTTTACGAACTCGTTTTTCTTCTTCACTCTCATGTAGGAATAACCCAGCAACACCACCACCATAACCAACTGCAGGCTCTGTAATTAAGATTGGTATAGGTAAGAATCCAGTCGCATTTTCTGCGATATGATGACCCATATCAAATTGACCATCAATAGGGTCGTAAAAAGATGCCATTGAAGTAAAAGGGGTAAGTAAAGAACTAAAGAATAGCGCAAGCACACTACAGCGGTTCATATAAATTGCCTCAAAAAAAACCGAGGCGTTAGCCTCGGCTGAAAAGTGTGCATCCATGCAATAAACAGTTGAAATTAAGAATTTGCTCTGAAGGGTAAGACCCTGCCAGCACAATAATAATAGCGATTCGAGCGTCATTTCCCTACTCTTATATAGAGGATGCCGCCCTACAAAAATGGGGGGGGGGCTGAACCACAACTGTGTATTTTATGACGCTAGGCTAATTGGACAACTTTGCTGTATAACCCTTGATGACTGATAACATCGACCGTTTGACTTCTTCCATTTGCTTCGAATGCGGACACCAAAGCGCGAAGCCAAACTTCAAGCCCGACAGCATCTCTGATGCCCTAACAGGCTCAATGTCGTGATATGCAAATTCGTTGTCAGAAAAAGTTGTCGGCAGTAAAGCCCAACCTAATTCGGCTTCCACCATCTTAATCACCAAGCCTAACTGATCGACCTGTTCATTGTCTGAGCTGAATGTGACTTTATCAGACATACCCTCTTCAATCAGCGATCGCAAGATAAACTGCTTTGAACTTTTTAAGGCGGTAAACAGCTCGTCGGGATCAAGCGATGCAAGCTTGCCATTCTTTTTGACGAAAGGAAGAAATTCAATGTGTCCCAGGAAGCTGGAATCTAGGCTGTGTATTCCACGACTTTCATGCACATTCACTAACCCGAAATGATAATCGCCATTTTGGAGTCCGTGTTTGATATCTGATTTATTTCGAACTAAAAAGTTCACTCGCATCATTGGGAAGTCACCACTCAACTTCTTGCGAATCTCAAGCAGCAAGTCGTGAGGAACAACATTCGAGTACGCGAAAGTGATGCTTTCTAACCCACCATAGGAAAGGCTCAGTGCCACTTTGTCAAAAGTGCGCGCCTGCTCAATGGTTTGCTTAGCGTAGTGGTAAAGATGATGACCATCTTCTGTCGGCGTTACAGAGCGCCCAACCCTTTCAAATAGGCTTACCGCGAGTTGGTCTTCAAGGTTAGTAATAACCTGCCCGATTGTCGTTCTGTGTTTATTGAGTTTAACGGCGGCTTTGCTGAAAGAGAGTTGGTCATAAACGGTAACGAACGCGAGAAGTTGTTCAATGCTGAAATTCATTTTATTGTGCTTACTTTTAATCGTTATGTATTTAATTTACCACAGGTTGACGAAATATCTACTTTGTCAGAATAATATTAGTGAAAAAAATTCGTCGATTTGAAACAAAAAAACCTACTTAAGCCAGTAGGTTTTGTCATTGATGTTAAACGAGTAACTTAAATGTATTCGATAACTCGGGCTAGATAGTTAAAGTCCCCAGAATCACCGTGGTAATTGCGGTAAATATCGACACTGAAATATCTAGGTTGCTCCACTTGAATATGCTCAGCAATTCGCTGCTCGATGGATTCTAGAGTTTCACCTGTTTGCGAGTAAATGTATTTCTTGGTGGTCTTTTGAAGCTGGCGTTCTTTGGCTTCCTTGTGTGTGACGTAATTGTTCACGTCAACCCATTGACCAATGTAGTCAATCGCCACGTAGTCTGAATTTTCTTCAACCATGAACAACGCAGCTTCTTGTTGAACGTCGGCTAGTTGTAGCATGTCGTTATCGACTTTTTGCTGTTCCATTGAGGTCACATTTTGTGCCATGGCAGCGCTAGACGTTGCCATGATAAGTAGCGCTAAAGCTGTTTTATTCATTTTACGATATCCCTAAATTAAGGTAATTCTGTTACCCAAGGTTTGCCCTGAGTTGCTTTGTGATAACCATATTCGTATATGGTTAATAAATAGTGTTCATCAAACATGTCTTTGGTTCGTTTGGCGTAACCAAAGTCGTGCTCGATGTAAGTAAATTGCATATCAATGTTGTTGATTTCACAGATGTATTTCATTCGGTATAAATCACCACGTGTTTGAGCAAGAGTCAGGCTTGATACGCTCTTTGCTACTAAATCTAGACCCTTATCTCTCAGCGAGTGGTACGGCGCTTTCAGTGCTCCATTTCGAATAACATCGAGCTGTGGTGGTTTTTCTAACCCAAGAGCATCTGAGATCTGCTGATAGTCGAAGTTAGATGGATTGAAAAATACTTGAGCGGCTAAACCACCATCGACGTGAAGTTCTTCATAACTTTTACCTTCGTACTTCACATTGATAAACTGCGGTGGGAAGACTCCAGGAATAGAAGCACTTGCTGCTAAAACCTTATATATAAGTTCAGACTTATCTGGCATATCACTATTTGCAATTGCGCCCACATTCCAAATGACAAGCTCTCCAGAATCAAAGTGTGTGCTACCAATAAACAAACGCTTACCGTTGCGGTGTCGCGCAGCAATTTGCTCGATCATCGGTTCAGGGAACGCCTGAGCGATAAATTGATTCAAGTTTTTACCGTCAGTAAAAGCATCTTTAAACACGGTGTTTAAAAAGTTCTTTTTGCCGAGCACTGATTTGTCATTGATGTTTAACATCACCTCCTTCATCTTCGGAAATGCATCTCCGCCGATGAATACAAATGGTGCTATTAGCGCTCCTGCACTGATGCCAGTAACTATTGAGTAGTCTTTCAATTGGCCAGATTCTTCCAGCCCTATCAAAATACCGGCTCCAAAGGCTCCGTTCGCGCCGCCTCCTGACAAAGCTAAGATATTTAGTTGCTCACCTGACACTTTAATTGGCGTTGTTTGATCGATTGGAGAGTATAAGAAGTCTGGGTTCTCACTCGCCCACATACGCAATGGCTCTTTTACTGATATCGCTTCTTCTACAACCACTTCTTTGTAATTGTCTTTGTGTACGCGTACATCCAACGTGTGGGGTGAGCTACATGCCACTACAAGTAATGACAAAGCAACGGTAAAACCCGAGGAAATTAGACGGTTCATAATTAGGCTCATTTAATGTTCTCTAAAATGATTCAGAAACTCTGTTTAATCAAAAGAACAGCTATAAACAGAGAAGTTAATAAATAGGGATAAAGTGAAGTCCGTCTCTTTCTGGGAGTAATATAGCTAGGTTTAGTCTTAGCTCGTAATCTCGTTTGTAGGATGCGACCCATCGAATAGGTACACCCTCCACCACTATCGGAGTTAAACGCTCTACCCGATTTTGACCACGTTGAAATCGTGGGTAGGCTCTACAAATTCATATTGTGCATTGATTGTTTGTAGCTCCCAAGTGCCATAGCTTTTAGTTAGCTCCAACACACCATAGACCGCGTTATTTGCATGTCGGAATGCAGCTACGGGAGACATTCTCTTTATTAACCCTGCGGTAAACAGGCCAGAGATAAGGTCACCGACACCAACCGGTTGTTGAGCAAATTCAATGTTCGGTCGTTGGGCTAAATAACATGCCTTTTTCGTTGCTAAAATCATACTGAACGCGTCATCGGGTAATGAGTGAAGATGCTTCACGAGCACCATCTTTGGACCAAGCTCCAATGCTTTCTTACATGCTGTAACCGCGTCATAAAGGGAGAGGATTTTAATGCCGGTCAATTCACTTAGTTCAAATTGGTTTGGCACTATAACATCGGCAATAGGAAGCAAGTGTTTAGTAATGGCGGTTCTAACGCCATCCTCAACGATACAACCTTTATCTGGGTCACCCATTACAGGGTCACAAACATAGAGTGCACTGTGGTTCTTTTCTTTAACTAAATTAACCGACTCGGCAACCGCTTTACATTGGTCTGCGCTTCCCTGATAACCCGATAGGATCGCACCACAGTCTTTCAGTACGTTGATGTTGTCTAAGCCTCGAATCAAGTTTCGAATATCATCTGAGCCGAATGTTTGCCCGGTCCAACCTTGTTGATATTGAGTGTGATTAGAGAACTGAACAGTGTGGATTGGCCACACATCGAGTCCCATACGTTGCATAGGAAAAACGGCAGAGCTATTGCCAGCATGGCCAAAGACCACATGAGACTGAATTGAAATTACACCTTTCAAACCGTCACTCCTCTTCTGAATATAGTTTTTGATGTCTTGAGTAAATTTTAAAGTCAAAGTACTGAACTTTGGTAATCCCCTTTGATGGGGAAGATCCATCAAGACATGAAATGTAAGAATGTCTCTATAACGATTAGGTTTGAGAGATCGATAAAGAACGCACCAATTAACGGCACGATAAAATACGCTTGTGGCGATGGGCCGTAGTAACCCGTGATACCATTCATATTGAGCATGGCTGTCGGTGTCGCACCCAAACCAAAGCCCGCATGACCACTTGCCATCACCGCGGCATCATAATTTTTACCGAGTAGCTTATAGGTAACGGACGTAACAAACACAATAGTAAACAATGTTTGAATCGTTAGGATAACCACCAGCGACAACGCCATATCAAACAGCTGCCAAAGTTTGATTTCAAGCAATGCCATAGATAAGAAGACACTTAGGGCAATTGAGCTTAAACGTGCCACTTCGACCATCGCAATCTTGGCAGGTTTGCTCTCGCTAAATAGTGTTGAGAATAGTGCACCAACAAATAACGCATAGACGAAATTTGGCACCATGTTCAGCCAATGCACATCGAGCACAAGCACTAAACTATGTAGCATTTGGCTGAGCTCAACACAGCATGCTAAAAGAACAACGCTTCCGATGCCATGTAGTACATTGCCCTTAGTCGGCATGTGATGGGCCTTTTTGTGTTCCACATCTGCTGCATGTACGTTCGGTGTTGAAAGTTGATTTTTTTCAACCAAATACGTACCTAAAGGCGCTCCGATAATACCGCCAATCACAAGACCAAAAGTGGCACAGGCCATCGCGATTTCGAGTGCATTATCGACACCAAAATGGTCATGAAACATCGACGCCCATGCAGCACCTGTACCATGCCCACCTGATAGGGTGATAGAGCCCGTCATCAGTCCTAGCTTAGGATCCAGCCCTAAGAACGAGGCTGCAGCGACACCAATAGCGTCCTGAAAAATAATATAAACAACGGCGATTCCGAGAAAGACAACGAACAAGCGTCCACCTTGGAATAGCTGCTTGATATTTGCGCTTAAACCAATGCCTGCGAAAAACATCAGCATCAACGTCTCTTTATAAGGAAGTTCAAATTCGAACTCCATTCCCATGCGATATAAGCAAGTAGTAATTAAGGCTGCGATGCACCCACCAATCACCGGCCCTGGGATATGATATTTACTTAATATTGGTGTGTGTTTTTTGGTTACCTCACCAAACAACAACATCAAGAGTGCCAAAATGGCAGATTCAACGGCATTTACAGAAATTACATTCATTATCACGACCTAAACAACCGAATAAAAAAGCCCCGACTTGACGGGGCTTATATTTTCTAGCAACTACGAATTACGCAGAGAACTCTTGGAAGTACTCATCCAACACAGTGCGTGTTGCACGGCCAATTAGCTCGTACTCGTGGTGAGTAAGGTTCGCTAGTGATACGCGTACTGAGGCGTGTACTGTGTCGAAACCTTTACCAGGTAGTAAGATGACGCCAGTTTCGTGAGCAAGACGGAATAGGAAGTCTTTACCTTTCTCGTTAGCTTTGAACCAGTCGACAAACTCTTGACCGTAAAGTTTGCCACCTAGCGTGTCTAGCTCTAGTAGTGTGTAGTAATCCACACGGTCTTTGTTCTCTTCGATTGCTACACCCATGTTTTTGTAAAGCGTTGTGTAGCGCTCACGGATGATGCGTTTACAAGCGGCTTTGTAGCGACCTTCTGAGTCCATTAGACAAGTTAGAGCAAACATCGCCATTTGCACTTGTTGCGGTAGAGATAGACCGGCAGTGTGATTCAAGGCTACGCTACGGCTATCCGCAACGATGCGGTCGATGAACTTAATGTCACGTGGCTCTGGAGTCAGTGTTTTGTAACGGTCATCCAATTGGCACTGTGTCTCTTCGCTGAATGAGCGAAGTGTATCGTCGAACACGTTCTCATCGTGAATACCGATAGTGCCTAGACGCCAGCCTGTTGCACCGAAGTATTTAGAGAATGAGTAAACACATAGTGTGTTGTACGGTAGTTTTGCGAACAGAGAAACAAACTCATCTGCGAATGTGCCGTAAACGTCATCAGTGATGATGAATAGGTCTTTACGCTGCTCGTTGACGAAGTTTGCTAGGTTATCCATAGTTTCATCAGAGAATTTAACTGATGCTGGGTTTGCAGGGTTAACAACGCAAAGCAGTTTGATGTCTGTATCTGCAAGTTTTTCAATTTCAGACATTGGTAGCTGCCAAGTCGTCTCATCAAGGCGTAGCTCAACGATTTCCAGCTCATACTCTGCTAGCTCTGGGATTTCTAGGTAAGGTGTAAAGATTGGCGTGATTAGCGCAACTTTGTCACCTTTTTTCAATAGACCATTGTTGAACATGGTTGCGAACGTGTACGTCATTGACGCTGTGCCGCCTTCTGTTGCGAACAAGTCAAAGTTAGTCGTCATTGGCATTGGGCCGTACATCTCTTCTGCGATGTATTGTTTAACCACTTTCTCGATGTTCACTAGCATACGTGGTGGTACTGGGTAGTTACACGCAAGGTAAGCCAGTACTAGCTCGTTTAGGAACGCTTGTTTTTCGATACCTAGACGGTCTTTTGCGTAGCTTAGTGCACGACGTAGGAAGTCAACGCCTTTGTCTGCTGCATATTGGCTTGCGAACGTGTCGAAACGCTCAACGATGCCAACACCATCAGGGATACCACCGAAATCACCACCTAGGTAAGCGTAGTTACGCTCTGCTTCTGCTACCGCAAACTCACCAAGACGGATGAAGGCTTTACGAGGTAGCGTTGCTAGGAAGTTAGGGTTACCACGACCTGCATCAAGAAGTGCACGATCTGGCACAGCTTGCGCCACTTCAATCAGTTTGTCTTTTAGCTCGAATGGGCTTAGGTCAGCGAATTTTGAAAAATCGATAGTTGGAGTTTGAGTAGTCATAATAGATACCTTACTTTCATAAATTTTAGCAAGTCGATCCCCCTTCCCTATGTTTGGCCAGGGAATCGCTTAGTGTTTTAATTGGATTGACGTCTTAGACTGACGTTATAGTCTGAATTACATACCAGCGTTGACGGAGATAATGCCGACGATGATTGGTCCCCAAAGGGTCAATAGCACGTTGGCTACTGCGTAAGTCACTGTGAATGAGAATACTGGAGTTGCATTGCCTGTTTTTTCCATCAATGCCGCAAACGCTGGGTTTGCACTTCGACCACCGGTTACACAACCTAACGCTTCTACTGGGTTCTTTATCTTCAATACAAAGTACGAGAAGAAGAATGAAATAATCTGTGGAATGATGGTTACCGCAACACCCAAGAATAGTAGGCTCATACCGTGTTCTTTGATGGTGTCTACCGCTTGAGGGCCAGCCTCAAGACCAACGATACCCACGAATGCTGCTAGACCGAAGTCGCGAATAAAGCTTGCTGCTGATCCTGGGAATTGCGCCACATGTGGGTTACGGCTGCGTAACCAACCAACAATCAGACCTGACACTAGACAGCCTGCACCAGAGCCGATAGTGACCGGAATACCTGCAATTTTGAAGTTGATTAGGCCAATCAAAAGACCCAATACCATACCCATGCCTAGTACAATGAAGTCAGTCATTGTTGCTGAGTTCATTGGCTTACCGATTGTACCTTGAACACGATTAATATCGCTTGGTGAGCCAGTTAATTGAATAACATCATTTTTCTTAACAACAAGGTCAGCGTGAACTGGGATTGATACACCTTCGCGAAGGTAGTCAGTCACATAAACACCACGGTAAGTGCCTTTGTTCGCTTCTGATTTGATTTGACCTAGTGTACGGCCAATCAGTTGTTTGTTGTCTGCGATAAGCTGACGGTTCTCTTCAATGACTTCGTACTCTTCTGGAAGCACAACTTCAGAGCCAACAGAGTCACCTTTCAACTGACCAATGGCTTTACGAGTACCTGTGATAACCAGAACATCGCCTTGTTGAAGCTTAGTAAATTTGTCTGCTTCAATCGCTTTGCCATCACGCTCGATAACTTCGATGCATGCGTCTATTGAATCTTGATTGATTTGGGCTAGTGTCAAACCATTCACTTTGCTCTCTGCTTTGATTTCAAAAGCGCGAGTCTCAAGTTTTGTCATCGCATTGAATTCACCAGCACCAAGCTCTGCATTACCATCTGAGTTCGCTTCTGCCATTTTGATTGCTTCAGAGCGAATGTCCCACTTCATCAACGTTGGGAATACCCAAGTCACCATCAAGATTGGACCTAATGAACCAAAGATGTATGTTACAGCGTAACCTACAGCAACGTTAGTTTGCATCAGATGTTTGGCTTCTTCAGACACACCACCCAAACGGGCGATCGCATCGCCTGCAGTACCAATGATCGCAGACTGAGTTAAACCACCGGCAGCTAGGCCCGCAGCAGTGCCTCTATCTAAGTCAAACAACCACGCAGCGGCAAGTACACACAATAAGCCTGAAACCGTCATAACAACCGCAGACAACAGAATGTTGATGGTTCTAAAGTTAAGCGCTTTAAAGAATTGTGCGCCGCCTTGATAACCCACAGCATAAATAAAGAGCGCAAAGAAAATACTTTTTACGCCGGGATCAATCTGAACACCAAATTGCCCAATAATTACGCCCATTAATAATGTTCCGGCCACACCGCCTAAAACAAATCGGCCGATAGTAATTTTACCAACCATATAACCCAATGAGAGTGTAATAAATAATGCGACAAATGGTGCCATGTCAAACAGATTAGAAATAATATCCATGACAAATTTACTCTTGTTACTAAATATAAGGATTAAATAATCTAACGAATAACTTAATAATGATATTTGTTGGATTATTCAAAATAAATAAAGCATCTCGTTGCTTCGAACCGAATATTAAGAACAAAAGGTTTTATTATGTAATCCCATTTGATGGATCAGATCATCACTTTGACAGCTTGGGGAGGCATTGGAGTGTAATCTTAATTTAAATTATTGTTTTTAAGCCATTTATTTTAAGACAATAAACGGGGTTATTTTTGAAATAAATTTCGATTAAATGTTTTTCCACCAAAAACCTTAACCTATCTTTCCTTTTTCTACTGGGTTACAGCACTAAACAAAGATGCAGTTGGCATAATCACCGAATAAAGTTGGATTTTGATGGATCCGACCCTCTATAAGCGATTATCACAATAAATGTAACCCCGCTATCGTTACATTCATTAAACAAATAGAGAACAAGACCATGAATACCATGCCGTATGAGCTCGTATGGGGGGAGGTTTACTTTCCACCACTGTTACTGGTTGTCGCATTGGCTTATGTGTTGACGATATTGACCGGCTCAATCACAACCAGATTAGGACTTCATAAATATGTAGCACTTCCTGCATTAGCTGAGTTAAGCCTAATCGTCATTTTTACTGGCATCATTGGCCAATTCATTACCATTTTTTGAGGCAATTCCTGTGATAAAACGTTATCTCATTACACTCCTATTATTCTCAGCCGCTGGCTCTGTCATTTATGGATATTACCAATCTTATTCAAGCAACCCTTGGACTAGAGACGGTCAGGTGAGTGCTTATATTGTGTCTATAACACCACGTGTCACAGGCCAAGTAACGAAAGTCCATGTTAATGATAACTCTCAAGTGGCCAAAGGCGATATTCTGTTCGAAATCGACCCAAGCCTTTACGAAGCTGCCTATCACAAGGCCTTAGCTTCTCAAAAACAAGCATTAGCATTACTTGCAAAAGCAAAGAATGAAGAGCAACGCGCACTGAACTTAGAAAAAAGAACGCCAGGTGCTATTCCAGTTTTAACGCTAAACAACCTCAGTAATGCGGTTGAGACTTCGTCTGCGAACGTTCAACTGGCTAAAGCAAACGTCGAAGAAGCACAACTTAACCTTGAGTATACAAAGGTGTATGCGCCAACTAATGGTTATATTACTAATCTAAGCCTACGTGAAGGCTCACAAGTAGTCGCAAACACGCCCGTTGTCGCGTTAATTGATGAGGATAGTTTTTGGATTGAAGGTTATTTCAAAGAGACAGACTTAGTCGGAGTCGACGTTCAAGACACTGCCTATGTGACACTGATGATGCATAACAATGTTCAACTAAGAGGACATATCAAAAGTATTGGTTTTGGTATCGCCAAGCAAGATGGGAGCACAGGTAATGACTTATTGCCAAATGTGAATCCAAACTTCCAATGGATACGCCTAGCTCAACGCATTCCTATCAAAGTGACGTTAGACGAAAGACCAGAAGATTTACAACTGCGCGTTGGCATGACTGCCTCGATAAAAATAATCAAATAGTTAGGTGATATTTATGCTCACTGCATCGACTAAAGAAGCGATCAAAGCGGCGCTTTCTATCGTTATTTCTATATGTCTGGCCTTATGGTTCGGATGGGAGAAGCCATATTGGGCAGCGATTGCGGTTGCAGTGATGGCATTGAATGAGAGTTTTGCTCATGCGATAAACAAAGGTCATAACCGATTAATGGGAACCTTGTTAGGGACCGGTTATGCCTTTTTCCTCATTGCGATGTTTTCACAAGATCGATTTTTGTTTCTAACATTTTTTACCGTGTTCTTAGGCACTTGTATTTTCATGTCTAGTGATGAGAAGTATGGTTATGTGTTTACAATTGGTTTCTCGGTCTGTTCGATTATTTCTTGTATGGGTGGGTTTGATAGCCAAGTGACCTTCCATTTTGCCGTACTACGCATACAAGAAACCGTACTTGGCATCGCGACCTTTTCTGCCGTCTATCGTTTAATTTGGCCGGTTAACACTGAACAACAGTTCTTAGACCGCTTCGATAATAGTAGAGCGGTACTCATCCGTGCTATGAAAGAAACAGGTACCATTAATGTAGAAGACTTAGAAAGTAATACTGCCAACATAGACAAACTTTTTCAGTTGGCTGAACTTCCTTTGACGGGCAGCTATCACCTAAAAGAAAACATCCAACATTGGCGACTTCGCATCAATGAGATGGCTCACCTACAAGACAAGCTGTTACAGCATGTCTCAGGCGAAAATCAAGATACAACAAATTGGTCTACAGTCCTTGTAAGCATCGAGAGCTTTAGCGTATCTACACCAAGCGACTCTTTAATCGGGGACGATCTTTTAGGCATGGAATTGAACAAAGAGGTGTCTTGGCACCATGAACACCGTACATTTGTTCAACACTTGAATGAAGATGCGCGCAAGGTACTTCAGGGGGTGTTGATGTTCGTCACCTCTTTACTGATTTGGATTTATCTACCCGTACCTGGTGGGTTTATTTTCCCTATGATTGCGGGCGTATTTTCTTGTATGGTGCCAACGATGCCACCGAGCATAATCAAAGATGCTTTTTTTGGTGTTTTAGGTACAGGCACTGTCATTTTATTGCAGTACATTTTTGTTATGCCTTTGATGACAGAACTGTGGGAGCTCGCCCTATTTTATTTCGTCAATATTGTCGTGATTTGGAAAGTATTCAACACACCAAAACTCATGGTGCATCGAATATTGGGTATTAACTTGCTAGTTGTTCTCACGTCTGGTGCACTCAACCTCACACCGGTTTATAGAATTGAAACGCCACTTTTGATGCTCGTAAACATAATGATTATTCTGATGATAGCTAAGTTGTTTACTGATCTATTTAGAGTGAAGGTAACTGCTTAGAACTAAATACACCCAACAATTCAAAACAAAACGGCCTGCCAAGTATTTTTACTTCGCAGACCGTTTTTTATCCATTTAAAGACAATTAAATCATGCATTTAACTATAAATTTAACTAAGTGAGGATAGCATCCATCAAACGCGATTAACGACTTTTCCCCTCTCATTTTAGAATACTCTCATTGATTGAAGCGATGCATACCCAAGAGAAGTATTCACCAATTTAATTCTCTCGGATAGGTACATTACATACTGCACACGAAGTTCAGTACAACATTGTCTGTTTGAGTCTCGAAGGTTTGAGGCTACTCAGCGTGGAAACCGTCATGAGTATTTTTGAAATGAGCAAAAGCGCCTGTAAGAACTATTCACTTTCTGTCTTAGCGAGCGCTCTATTAGTTACAACCCCTTTTTACGCTTCAGCTACAGACGAAGCCACTACTTACAGTGAATCTATGGAACAAGGCCGTGCCCTATTTGACAAATATGGGATTAGTCATGATTTACCAAAGCTTGCAATCAGCTCTCTTGTTCAAGGCGAACATTTGGTTGAGCACGCGCAGCGTACGATTAAGGTAGGCGACGACATTCGCGAGTCATCGGTTTATCTGATCAAAAATACGGACAACAAAGGCAACATTGATCTGCGCATCAAATACAATCCGCAAGAGCTGGATGAAAACGAAAAACTGATCGATGAAATTGAAGAGTTTACGCGCACTGAGTATCGCCTAAGAAATTATGCAGAAAGCTTCGATCCATCGTCAGTGAAAATCCATGAAAAAGACAACGGCGACGTGACCATTAGCTTCAACTATTCGAAATACGGCTTACCACAAGACATCGCCTATTTCCGTTTCTTGAATGTTGATATTGAACTTGTAGGCGGCACACCAAAACGCATGGTAATCACCAACGACAAGCCATTTAATCTTGGTAAGTCCAAAGTCGATACCTATTACCAAGTGATTGATTTACAATCGTTAGACTCTGGTAAAGTCGTTATTGAACGTAAGACAATTGACATTGAGGGTACGTCTAAAAAGAAACCGATGACCATGAGCACTGTAACTGAACCAGTCGCAATTTATGAAGACGACAAAGGCGTTAATGTCCTGCATGAAGAGCGTCTAGAAGAAGTTTCAGATCCTCGTATGCAAGAAGCGACTGTTAAGTTAGATCGAGTATTCCCTTTAATGGGTGACATGGTGCGTCGTCAAGGTATCGATTTGCCATTACCATTCGGTGTTTCAGTTGCTTATCGCAATCAAGACATGAACCTTCCTATGACCGATTACGTGATTGGCGGTGTGCGCTTAAATGACCTCTTCGACCCTGAAGACAGTGTCGCGACAGTCAACGCGGAAAGCCTTTCTATACGTGGTGATATTAATATCCTGCCATTCTGGAATGTATTCGGATATGTAGGAAAGGTAAACGTTGACGCGAACATTGATGCCTCTTACACCGGCGCTGCGGGAGAATATCTACAAGATAAACTCAATAACAAATTACCTGGTCTAGGTGACAAACTGTGCGAGGGCGTATCAGCACTGTGTAACAGTGGCCGTTTAAATGTACCACTGCATCTCGAATATGACTTACGCGGTGCGGGTACAACATTATCTGTTGGTTATAAAGAGTTCTTTGCATCAGTGACCGGCACGTATTCACAAACGCGTATGAAAGGGATGAATGATTGGGGCGACGGTATTGTCACGGTTCAGCCAATGTTGGGCTACCAGTTGGTGGATTATCGCGCTCAATTCTTCGTTGGTGCTGAATACCAAGGTTTAGATTCACGTATGCAAGGTAGGGTAAAAACTGGCGATATTGAGTTTGATTACGACGTTGGTGTCGACATCGACCAATGGGCATTCTTAACTGGAGTCAATAAACAGATTGGCAAGCACTACAACATGACTGTTCTTTACAACAAGGGCGAAACTCGCTCGGCGGTCACGTTGAACCTTGGCTATCGCTTCTAGAACGTTTGAGCTTCTAGACCGAATAAGCTCTTAACTCTTGAACTATTAGCTCGTTTTATTCTGATGTCGGTGTAAACCTCACGTTTGCTTACGCTGACGTCATATCAACGACATTGCGCCAACCCTTGCTTTCAAAAAGAGAGCAAGTAAAAAACAACCACGTCAAACGCACCAATGATGGAGCGAATTACCTGATGGAACGACAGGTTTGACGGTATCGATGCGCTGTTCGTTACTTTACCAAATTCTATTGTGGAAACTTTTTTATGACTATTGCATATCGTTCTCTTATCGCACTCGCTATTGCGGCCGCTCTTGCAGGCTGTGACACAGACAGTAAACCAACGGTTCCAATGCCAGAAGAACCAACACCTCTCGTGCCGGCGCCTGCGGAAACCTTTACTACTCAAATCGGCGATTCGATGATCACAGCGTCTAAAGAAGAGCTGGTGATTACGTCTAATTCTGAAGACGACAAACTGTCTTCTGTTGAAATCTTTAAAGGAATTCGTTTTGCGGAAGCCGAGCGTTTTGAGCACAGTAACTCTATCGATTTAACTGCTTTGATGAACTCTGAAGGTATAGTCGACGCCACTTCATTTGGTGATACATGTATGCAAATCCACGATACTGAGCAAGCTCAAAGCGAAGACTGTTTGAACCTGAATATTTGGCGTCCAGCAGGCGTAGATTCTGACGCCGATCTACCGGTTTATGTATTTATCCACGGTGGTGACTTCGAATATGGCTCAGGTTCTGAAGCACTTGTGCACGGTGATACCGTGGTTGCTCAAGGAAGCGACGATGGTAAGCCTTTCATCTATGTAAGCTTTAACTACCGTCTTGGTCAGTTAGGTACTCAATGGGTTAAAGGCGCGAACAAAGATGGCAACTATGGCCTAGGTGACCAGAAGCGTGCCTTGGAGTGGGTACACAATAATATTACCGACTTCGGTGGTAACGCTCAAAATGTAACCGTTATGGGTCAAGGCTCTGGTGCTATGTCTATTGGTTTCTTACAGCAAGATGATGATATCGCAGGTCAATATTTCCAACGTGCAATCATGCAGAGCAACCCGTATGGTTTTGAGTATCCTAGCTATGACGTTGCTAAGAGCCGCAACAATAACTTTGATGTAGACACTTCGGTCGACGAGATCATGGCATCGCAAGAGACAGCTTTGAATGGTATTGAACAGCTAAAAAATTGGTTGTTAGGTTCTTTGCAAATCCCAATTCTGAGCCCAGCAGCAGATGAGACTCCAATGTCAAACCTGATGCCTTTTGCACCATACATATTGTGTGAAAAAACTAAATTGATTGGTGGTGGCTGTAGCGAACCAACAGAATCACCAATGCAAGCAGGCTTATCAGTACCAACTGTCCTAGGTGAAAATGCACATGAATCAAACAGCTTTGGCATGCTCTTTACTACTACGTTCTTAATTCCGACGGTCATCGAGTTATTAATAGATGATGAACCTGAACTGCTTACTAATGAAGATCCAGCAAAGCTAGCTCTAGCTATGGTTAACTGGTTAGAAGATGAAAACAACATCGTTCTTCTACAGCAAAAACTATCTGAGCAAGCAAGTGATGAAGTTTCAGTAGATCTTGTATTGCCAAGCAGTGCTTACAGCGCAGTAACGGGTTTATTTTATGGTGCAAAGCTAGAAGGTGATCTACTTGAAATGACTGGATGCATTAATACAAACGACATTACGGGTACCGTAGGTTGCTTGGTCGACATTGTCGAGATCACTAGCCACCAGCAAACCCAAGATATTCTGGCTCTAACGGATTTCTACCCTAACTCAGAAGCTAGCATAGGTGGTGCTCTTGACAACATGAAGCAATTTAAAACCCTGCTAAATGATACCTTGTTCAATGGCCCAGCTCGTTATATGGCAGCAAACAGCGAAGTAGAAGCAACGCTATACCACTTTGAGCACAAACCAAGCTTTAACATGTGGAACTTTAAAACAGGTCTAAATGAAGAAACGGGTGAATACGACCAACTGTCAATCATTGATCTATTCAAAACGATTGGTTGCATCAGCGGTGCATGTAACGGTTCAGAACTGCCATTTATGTTCAACAAAGCTGTACGTTTTGATGGAAGCGAAGTAAATCCATCAAGCAAAGAAAAAGCATTAATGAATGAAATTTCGCGTCTTTGGTTTAGCGATGAATTATTCCAGAGCTACCAGTACAGCGATGCTGCCGACAATGTGCTTGTAATTGATGGTGCAGGATTCAGCGACAATAGTACAACCTTCGACTGGGACTATGTCACAAACCCAGGTGTTGATCCAAAGCTTCGTGAAGGTCGCTTAACGGGTCTAGCAGAGCAAGGTCTTATGCCTTGGGACTGGTACCTAAACTAATCATATTCAGCACCCCTCCTACTTTCACGGCCAGTTCGCTGGCCGTTTTTATATCTAAATTTTATGTTTAAACGCAGGTTAGTTATGACACTTAGCAAACTAAAAACAGCATGCACAATAATGTTGATTGCTTTGATCACAGGATGTGCCCAACCTTACCCCAATGTTGAACCCGACTTCGAAGCTAACTGGCAAAGCACAGAACATCAAGCCGAAGTCTATTTGATCCCGAGTGCGCCTGAAGCCTTTGCGCGCCGCATTGATCTGGTTCGCCAAGCAAAACACTCGATTGATATGACTTACTTCTCTTGGGAAAACGACACTCTAGGTCTGATGCTGTTAAACGAGCTAAAACACGCCGCAGATCGCGATGTGGCTGTTCGCCTAACACTGGACGACTTACTGGTATTCAATGACAAATGGTTGGCCGAGCTAGACTCGCACCCAAACATTGAAATCCGTTTGTTCAACCCTTTTGAGTCACGCAAAGCTGGCTGGATAGGACGTGCGTTTAATTTCTCGACCCACCAAAAACAGTTAGATAACCGACTGCATGAGAAATACTTTAACGTTGATCACCAATCGATGATCCTCGGTGGGCGCAACATCGGTGATGACTACTTTGGTTACAGTGAAAGTGCCAACTTCTTTGATATGGATGTGCTGTTTAAAGGCGAGGTGATTGCTGCATTCGACCAAAATTACCAAGCGTTGTGGAACAGTGAGCATGTAGTGCCCATTCAAGAGCGCATTAAAATCAAAGAAACAGATCAATTTCAAGCGTTCACTAAAGCGTTGAACAAAGGCGAGAAGAATACCGCGTTGATCACGTCTGAAATCGAAAGGCAGATAGAGAACTTAAACCAACCGAGTTTCATTGCGGCCTCTGTCACGCCGGTATTTGACTCACTGGAGAAACTCAATGACAACAAGCCCTACTTTCGCCAACGTATCGAACACTTGATTAAAAAGAAGGTGCCGTCACCATCACAAGCGGTGATTTCAACCCCATACGTGGTACCAAGTGACCAACAGTTTGAGTTTATTGATGCATTGACCGAGCAACAAGCTCAAGTGACGTTGATCACCAATTCTTCGGCGTCGAATGACTCAGGTTTTATCCCGGCTTACTATGAGAAACATCGTCAAACGTTACTCGATAAAAACGTCAACCTATTGGAATACAAGAGCCAAGCCATTAATGATGATCACTACTTCCATGTTGATACCTACTATCACAACAAAACGGTGATTCTCGATCAACGTGTCACGTATATAGGATCATCGAACTTCGATCCAAGATCGGACTTTTTGAATGTCGAGTTGGGGGTACTGATCGACAGCGAAGCGTTTGCCCAGCAAGTGATTCACTATTTAACGCGTCAGAAAGAGGAGTTATTCTGGACTGTATCACGAGAGCAATCAGGAGAAACGACGTGGGCTTCAGGAGAAAAGAAACATGCTAAGAACCCTAACTACAGTTCATGGAACAAGCTACCGGATTGGTTGTTTCGAAAAATGAATGGCGAGTTTGAACTTTAACCCAATGGCTGAATGCTTGTCTTAGCTAGAGCAAAACTACGTAAACTTGATCTGATCCATAAAACAAAGAAACCGCGTCACATACGCGGTTTCTTTGTCATGAAGAAAAACGAATCTTACATCCTTGGTGTAATGGATCTATTGTCCACGTTATTGACTATTCTAACGTAGTTTAGTAGGTCCGTATCGTAAGTATGCCCACATCCCCCTGCCGGTGATAAATACCGACTTTCATCTCTGGATTCGACTCTTTAATTGGCTTGAATACCCATTAGCGAGAGCTCAAACAAAGTACGAGCATCAGAATTGAGTACCCAAGGAAAAATGAATACGAAATTCATCGCCTTCAGGCGCATCTAAGCCGTAAGCAAAATCGAGCTTAACTGGCATTAACTGTGAGTTCCAAATCAAACTCACGCCCGTCCCACGCTTCCAATCCGCTTGTTGATCAAATGCATCACCCACATCAAGAAAGGCGCCCAACCAAATTGAACGATAAACTTGATGTTGATATTCGAGCCCAGCAGTTAACATGTAACGTGCCCCCGTTAATTCACCATTCTCGTCTCTAGGGGAGATAGATTCGTAACCATAACCTCGCAGGTTTCCATCGCCACCCGCAAAATAACGTAGTGACGACGGCACATCAGATAATGATTTGGCAATGTTGATGCCTACGTTTGAGCGGAAATGGAGCTTCTGCCTGTCACTAATATCCCACGAAAGGACACTGTTTCCTTCCAACCGCAACAGCCTTGAATCAGAGAACAGACTAGGGTCAGAATACTCAACAGAATAGATGTGTCGATGATTGAGCTCCAACTGATCATTTTTACGATCAACCTGAGAAAAACTGATGCCAGGTAACAGCAATTGCGATTGGTCTTCCTCAGACGCCTGACGGTACTGTTCGTGCAAGTATTTGACATAAATGGTGCTTTGCCAATCACTGTCTAACTGCCAGTAACGTTCGAACTTAAGATCGTTTGTAAAGCTATTGGTGTCTCGATGATCAATTCGTTTCGATTCAAACTGAATACCAAAGTAATCCGTTGTGACTTTCTCTGTGGGGATTTTGTACCCCAACTGAAGTGATTGCTCCTGTTCAGACAAATATGTCTGTGTTTCAAAGCTGTGGCCTCTCCGGTTATACCAAGGCTTTGACCAACTGAGAGAGGCGCGTAAACCGAGATCAGTAGAATAGCCGCCACCGACCTGCACGATATTTCGAGAACTTGGCTCGGCAATGATTTCAATTGGAACTTCTAGGTTGTCATCAAGTTTGTCAAAGTCACCATGTACGATGACACTTCGAAACCATTGAGTGTCTGACAAATCAGATTGCAGTTCACCTAACTTGATGGTGTCAAAGTCATCACCTTTTTTAAAGGTGGGTATTTTCTCGATACGAGTAGGGTCAACCCCATCATCAGGAATACTTATAGAACCGAACTTGTAGCGTGGACCACTTGCAAAATACAAGTGTATATTCGCGATGTTCTCGCTAGGAATAACTTCAATCTTTGACTCGATAAACCTGCCGTCAAAATAACCTTTCCGCTTTGCTAAAGAGAAAATCGCACGCTTAGTTTGGTCGTATTCTTGGTGAGACAAAGTTAAACCTGAGCCTAACTTGCTTTGATTGAGTATATTGATGAACTCCGCATCTAGGCTAGCTTCACCTGTTATTTTTACTATCGATTCTGCGATGCGCATGACAGGACCAGAATCGATGTTAATGATCACGTTATCAGAATCATTGAGGTCGATATCGAGCTGTGGGTGATAATAACCATAAGGGTTGAGTGCATCTTGAATACGTTTAGATAGCTTCGTTTTCGATAGCTGTGATGCAGGAACATCGGCTAAAGGTTCTAAATATAATTCTACATTTTCGGTGAGAGTTTTATTAACCCCTTTAACCTCAAATTCAGCAGCACTAGAAGAGTGTTGGGTAAACAGGAAAAATGAAGTGGCCAGCACTAATTGTTTAATCGAGGTCTTCACGCGGTTACCCAATTGCTCAAAACCCGAACAGGTTATGAGCAAAGCGTTAAATCGCTAAATCTCTTATGGAGGACGCTATCCTTCGAACGGATTATCGGGTTGTTTAACACCGCAACAGTCGTTTATTAACGACTCAAATCCCAGCCCTACAGACACAAAAAAGGCGCAATTAAGCACCTTTTGAATGTCTATTACTTATTGATTTATATGGCTTGCTGATTTATATGGCTTGCTGACTCAAGATCAGTTGTTGTTCAGCCACACATCTTGGTTTTTTGGAGCTTTCTTCTTCTTTTTCTTCTTGCCAGTACCGGCCGGTGGCGCAACAGGTTTTAGTGCTGCGATCAGTTCAGCTGTCGCTTCTTCATCCACTTCAAAGCCTTCAATTTGCTCACGCTCAAGACGAATCTTGTTCTTCTTCTCGATGATTTTGAAGTGGTGGTAATCTTCGTGATCGATCAGAGATAACGCAAGACCAACTTCACCTGCACGACCACTTCGGCCGATACGGTGCATGTAGTCTGACGGGCTACGCGGTAAGTCAAAGTTGATTACCACTGGAAGCTTCTCAATATCCAGACCACGTGCCGCGATGTCTGTCGCGATCAGAACGTCAATCTCGCCAGATTTGAAATCTTCTAGGATACGAGTACGTGAACCTTGCCCTTTATCGCCGTGGAATACTTCTGCGATGATACCGCGCTTGTAAAGCTTGTCTGCTAGGTGCTCACAGCTGTTCTTCGCATTAACGAAGATCAGAGCTTGGCGCCATTCATGTTGTTGAATTAGGTGTGCGAGTAACGCTGTCTTGCGACCTTTTTCTACTTCGAATACACGTTGAACCAGTGTGCTCGCATTGGCACTTTGAAGTTGAACTTCAATTGGATCGCTTAGAAGTTCGTGAGTCAGCGTTTTAACTTGCTCTGGGAAAGTTGCAGAGAACAACAAGGTTTGTTTTTTGCTCGGCAAGAGCTTCAAGATTGCATCAAGTTCTTCGGTAAAACCTAGGCTTAGCATTCGGTCAGCTTCATCAAGCACTAACGTTTTCACTTTATCTAGTTTGATAGCGTTGCTCGAAATAAGGTCAAGCAGACGACCCGGTGTTGCCACCAATATATCAGTGCCGCCACGTAGCGCCTGCATTTGAGTGTTTACCGATACACCACCAAACACACAAACCGTTTTAATCGCGCCATTGAAATGCACAGCGTAAGATTTAACGCTGTCAGCCACTTGCTTAGCAAGTTCACGAGTAGGAACCAAGATAAGGCCAGAAACAAAGTTACCTTTGCCTGAACGACGGTCCAGAGGGGCATCTTCATGAATCTTTTGTAACAGTGGAAGTGCAAATGCTGCGGTTTTACCTGAACCGGTATTTGCGCCTGCAATTAAATCGCGTCCTGCTAACACACTTGGAATAACTTGCGCTTGGATAGGCGTTGGCTGTTGGTATTCAAGCTCAGATAAACGAGCCATCAAAGGAGAGATTAAGCCAAGATCAGAGAAGTTGGTTGGTGCTGTGGTGTTAGTCATTAATTGCAGGAACTCAAAGCTAAAATAATAGCGCGCTATACTAACGTATTTCCGCTGTATTACGTAACTAAATCGCCCCTTTCCAGCCTGTAGCTTCAATTTAGACCAACTAAAACGGGACGAAGGCGACACAGTACCGGTTTGGTGTCGCCCCAATTGCTAACTTGATAATTGAAGGACAATTGGCGTTGAGCACCGTGAGTTTAATTCAACCACCCTGCTACCGTCTGTTCAGGTGCGTACGAATTAGGTGCGGTTAACCAGACAGCTACGGCATCGGGCGAAGCGACTAGCGGATCAAAGTCCACATTGAATTGCCACTCAGATTCACCACGTTGGTAGCCATCGTACACTACGACAAAATCATGCTCTAACTTCTTACCTCTGTTTTCACCAGCTTTTACACTTGTGACTTCGTTCATCGCCAATAGAGCGATATGTGCCACATAATCACCTTTGCCTTCGTAACTTACGCTGAACGTATCGCCTTTATGGTTGACCGTTAGCTTGGGGTTATTTTGTTGTTTAAGAGAAGGTAACGTTCTGTCTAACCAGTTAAAGTAACCGCGCCACTCTTTTCCATCGACAACAAAGCCCGGCGTGTAAACCCCACTTGTTAAGCCGTAAGCTTTATACAGTCGTTGCTTCTGACTGAACGCCTTGCTCGCGAACTTATCCCCCCAACCGAGGTAGTCCCAATAGTCGACGTGATAAGCGAGAGGAATGACTTGTGTCCACAGTTGTGGGTCATCTTCAAATGTACTTAGATACGCATCAGCGGGAGGACAACTTGAACAACCTTCAGAGGTGAAGAGCTCGATAACCTGTGCGGGCTGGCCTTCATTACTCCAGGTTTGTGCAAGCGACACTGAGGAATAGAAGCCGATCGGTAAGGCAAATAAACAAAGTTTAATCAATGATGAATTGCGTTTGGCGTGTGACATACCGAGATCCTTGTACAAAGCGAATTGAATGGCGCTCAAATACAGACCGTTATGCCTAGGTTTTTCTTTCAGGTGCTTAGTTTACGAAGAGATTGAGTTTATTTCAGATACAAAAACGCCAGCTTTAGAGGCTGGCGTTTTCTTAAAATTCTATATTTACATGTTAACGCTGAGATTAACGGTTAATACCGATATCGCGTTGCATGTGACCAGATAGGTCGCTTGCGTAGTAACTACGTGGAGAGTTGTCTACGAAAAGAATATCGAAAATGTGTGCAATCAATCCTTTGAAGTTAACCGAGTAGGTTTTCTTATCCATAGAGTTAGGAACAGCGATAGTATTCATTTGTACTGCTTGAGCCATGATTGCCTCTCTATAAATTTATTAATGTGTTTCGTTCTGATGACAAGAATAATAGGTGATCTTTTGCAGGTTAAAAAATGACTAAAATTAGATTTTGGGATTAGTTTTTCTAATAAAACAAACCATTAACAATGCCACAAAATAGATATGCAGATTATGTGAGTACAAATTCAATATAGTGTTTAGATCATGCATTTAGTACAAATACCCCGCAAACAACAGTGGCCAATGTCACAGAAAATTTACATAAATAAATTTTCCACTTCATCAGCCACGTGTTCATTATCGACTTTTCGATAAGTTATATTTGTTTTTAATTTACTTGTTCAATGCCTGGCTTCTTCGCATAAACCGACGCTATAACCGCAATCGTCATCGTAGAAACCAATACCGCCAATGACCAGTAAGTTGGGATAGCCCACTCGCTATCAACCAGAAGCATTTTCACACCAATGAACACCATGATGAATGAAAGCGCGGGTTTCAAATAGATGAACTTGTCCATCATACCTTGCAGTACAAAATACAACGAGCGAAGACCAAGTAACGCAAACACGTTAGCCGCAAGTACCAAGAACGGTTCTTGTGTTACCGCAAAGATCGCAGGGATAGAGTCTAATGCAAACATCACGTCCATGACTGCGATCGCACCGATGACCAACATCATTGGAGTGAATGCCCATTTAGCACCCTGTTTAACCATTAATGCAGGGCCATGGAAGTCCTCTGTTACCGGCATCACTTTACGAAGTAGCTTTTCAGGCAGAGTATTCACACTCTCCTCTTCGCCCTTGTCTAATGCCAGCTTAATACCTGTACCAATCAAGAACGCAGCGAACACGTAAAGCACCCAGTGATATTCCGCCAATAGCTGTGCGCCTAGTGCGATCATAATTGCACGAAGCACCAATGCACCAATTACGCCCCAAAGAAGCGCACGAGGTCTTAGATGCTCAGGAACTTGGTATTGAGCAAAGATCATCGCAAAAACAAACAAGTTGTCTACGCTAAGGGATTTTTCTAACAAGTAACCCGTAATGAATGACACGGTTGCTTTTTGCGCTGTGTAGTCACTGTTCGGCGCATAAATGTCCCAAAATAGGTAAATCGAGCCAGCAAACAAAAACGCAAGTACAAACCAGAAAACACTCCAGATTGCCGCTTTCTTGATAGTAACGTTACCGCCACGAGTCTGATAGATATCAATAGAGACGAGAATAACCGTTAGCAGGAAAAAGCCCGCATAAGTCGTCATGATTGGCGATGAAAAAAAGGATTCACTATTTGTAGATAATAGAGATTGAGTTGAGTTCATTATTCCTCCGGGCGGAAGAACTGTACAAAGACCTTCCGCAAACAAAGCATATCAAGCTCCATTACGGATCTTGACTGTGATTGCGTTGGTCTCGTTGAAGTGAAATATGGGATTTCACTTTTACATACCGGATAGACTCTTGGCCTAACGAGATGACGATATGTAAACTTGCGCTAACTACTCCCCAAACGCGTGGATAATAATCCTCTGGTTGTGTTTCGTCTATATAAATTTGCACGGAAAAAGCAAAAAAGGAGCAAACGCTCCTTTCTGATTGATGCCACTTTGTCAAATAGACACGCGAATTGATTCTAAGAATAAATTCGCAAGTCAAACACACTATTGCACTGCGTAATGAAGTTGCAAAAAGAGCAATTTACAGCCCTGCGGCAGGTATTAAATACACTAACGCTGACCAAACTGATACCCAACCGACAACCGCTACCGCATCTAACCAATCTTTCTTATCCATGCATATCTCCACAAGAAGGCGACCTGCAGAGATAAAGCATAAACAATGCCAATTTTATAAATAACCCAAAGTAATAGTGTTAAATATCAGTATCAGCTTTAGTTATCTAAAACACTCCATGCAATTCAACGGTTCATTGAGTTGAAGCGACTCTGGGTGGTCTTGCAGAAACTCGATGAAGCAGTCTGCCATAGAGTCAGTGGTGACCGTGCCATCACCGATCATATCCAACACAGCGTTATAGCCCTCTTTGCCTTTCATTGTATAGGCTGACGACGCGCCCCGGTAAATACGGTTGCGAGAAACAGCTTGCCAACCTGAATCATCAGAGTGAATTTCTAGATGGTGAATCCTGTGTCCTATAGGCGCTTCTTTGTGGTAACAAAACCTCAAATTATGTGTATAAGGAAAGCTACCTGAACCTGTGCCCACGACACCATTATCAATCGCGTTATTGATTGCACCTTCAAGCATGCCAGCGATCGTTTCACCTTTTACTTCATACACACCAATAGGTACGGCAAACGGTAGTAGTTTTCCGGCAATATCGGCAACAGAGACATCGCCGCTGTTCAGTGAATTTCTTACACCACCGGCGTTGTGAATGGCAAAGTCAACCTGATGCCCTTTCTTGTTCATTAGATGGTGAAATGATTGAGCAACCAAGGGGGCTAGTTGACTCGGGCCTTTAGCATCTGGAATACGTACATGGCGAAGTTTAGTGTCTGCATGAGCAATCACTTGTTGCTGAAGCCTTCGAACTCGCGGCTGGTATTTATCCGTCAGAATGCTCTGCAGCTCAGGATCTTTCTTACACACTGCAATATTAGGGTGATTGTTTAAAAACTCACACGCCATATCGTGGGCATCGTCTTGCCCTACTTCACTCAGTTTCGCGTCTATAAAGAGTCGACGGCCTAATAACAGTTCGTTTTTACCATTGAAGTGCGTCACTTTGCCTTGAGAATCGAACTCGATTTCGCAGTGTCCTAAGCTCATGGCGTGGAAACCCGCTTGCACAACATAGGTATCGCCAATTTTCACACCGTATTCATCATCTTTAACTAAGCCGATATCAGCGAAATCACCTTGTAAGCGATGACTATGACCACCAACGATGACACCAATACCTGTTACGTTGGCTGCTAACTCTAAATCAGCTTCGTAACCAAGATGGCTAAGTAACACAATCTTGTTGATACCTGCTTGATGGATTTGCTCAATGGTCCCTTTTGCTGTTTCCAAAGCATTTTCAAACGGTGTATCGGTATCTGGGTTAGCGATGCCTGCCATCTTGTCGATGCTTAAGCCGAATATTGCGACCTTCTCGCCATCAAACTCTTTCGTTATAAAAGAAGCACTTCGTGTTTCAGGTAGATAAGGCTTAACAATGTCGTTGTCCGCTAGCGTATGAGTTTTATTGATATCCTCATTCGATAGATTCCAGTTACCGGCCAACAGCGGGAATTTGATTCTTTTCGCGAAAATCGCAACGGGCTCATTACCCATGTCTAACTCGTGATTACCGAGCGTCATGGCATCTATATTAAGGGCATTCAACAAATCGGCATTGGCTTTTCCCTTGAATAAGGAAAAGTACAACGTGCCCTGGAAGCAGTCACCAGCGTGCAAGAACAAGGTTCCAACCTTCTGACGCTGGGCATCTTGTTCTATTTGTTTGAAGCGTGTTGAAATTCGAGCAAAGCCACCAGCACTGACATAAGGTTCAATGATGTGGTTGTTCATTTTAAGTGATAGCTGTAACGAGGTTGGTTCAAAGTATGAGTGGGTGTCGTTGATGTGTGCCAACACTATTTTTGTCGGCTTATTCTTTTTAGTCATATTTTCTTCTCTCTTTGTCCCTTCATACTAGGTCGAGAATCATGACAGAATCGTGAATTTTATGAAACTGCACTGCAAAAAAATACTCGAGATAGATCAAAAATCTCATTTTGCACCGTATTAATAAACAACGGGTTTTGTGACAGGTGAGCATACCGGATTTGGATTTTTCGATTATGATTAAAGATATCTGTTAGCTTTCAAATAATTAGCAGAGCCTTCCGTTAGGAGTAAGCCTATGCAACTAGAAAGAATCGAGATTTCTGGCTTTCGAGGTATCAAGCGCATGTCACTCGCGTTTGACGAGCTAACCACGCTTATTGGTGAAAATACTTGGGGTAAGTCTTCATTATTGGATGCCCTTTCCGTCATTCTGCCCTCAGACGGTGTGCCATATCACTTTGAAATGACCGATTTTCATGTCGATTACTCTGTTTCACACCCGCAGTCTCAACATCTTCAAATTGTTCTCGCTTTAAAAGCTAACGATAAGAGCGAACTTAACGCAGGTCGTTATCGCAAACTCAAACCTATTTGGGTTCAAGATGAATTTGGCGTATTTCGCATCTACTATCGCATCAGCGCGACGTTAGAACAGTATGAGACAACAACACACTATGCATTTCTTGGTTTGGACGGTAATCCGCTCAAGCTTCATCATTCAGAAAAGCTTGCTCAAGAATTAATGACCTTACATCCCGTTATCCGTTTGCGTGATGCAAGGCACTTTGATCGTCCTTTCAACGGCAAGTCCCTTAACCACAATGCTCACCTGCCGACTAATGTTCACGCAACTAATGCAAATTCAAACGGGAACGGGAACCATCACACGAGCAATGGCACAACAAATGGAAACGGCGCCAATAACGGTAATGGTCGACAAGCAAGAATAGAAAAACGAATAGACAACACCTGCCGCCGTCTTATGGCGATACCCGGACATGTTAATAAAGGTGAAATGCGCAGTAGCCTAGAGTCGATGCAAAGTCTGATTGAGCACTATTTTTCTTTCAAAAGTACTTCTCGTCGTAACCCTAGAAAACAGCGAGACGGATTGCTTTATTCTGCGGGTGCCAATGATCAGAGTATTCATCAACTTGTCGAAGAGACCAAGAACAAACAAACTCGCTTATTATTCATGGGGTTACTTAACGCTTATCTACAAGCTAAAGGGCCAAACGACTTAAGGCGATGTGCGCGCCCTCTGTTGATCCTTGAAGATCCAGAAGGTCGATTGCACCCAACACACTTGGCAAGGGCTTGGAGCTTGATGCAGAAATTGCCCATGCAGAAAATCCTGACCACCAACAGTGGCGACCTACTTGCGGCGGTCCCACTTCAATCGATTCGTCGCTTGGTTCGTCAGTCAGACAAAACCATCGCCAATCAACTCAACATGAACCATTTCAGTAAGGATGAACTTCGACGAATTGGTTTTCATATCCGTTTCCACCGCTCTGGGGCACTATTTGCTCGCTGTTGGCTATTAGTAGAAGGTGAAACCGAGGTTTGGTTGTTCAATGAACTTGCCAACCAATGTGGCTATAACCTAGCAGCAGAAGGTGTGCAGATTATTGA
The DNA here is from genome assembly GCF_001691235.1 of Vibrio sp. ZF57. Taxonomy (NCBI): domain Bacteria; kingdom Pseudomonadati; phylum Pseudomonadota; class Gammaproteobacteria; order Vibrionales; family Vibrionaceae; genus Vibrio; species Vibrio sp. ZF57. The sequence continues at coordinate 144,181 of NZ_MAKD01000116.1, forward strand.
GTTCGCCCAATCAGGACTTAAGGCACTGATTAAGGTCGCGCAAGAGTTTGGCATCGATTGGCATGTGGTAACTGACGGCGATGCGGCGGGTAAAAAATACGCAGCAACGGTGCTATCGAAGCTTGGTAATGATCAGGAAAGACATCGACTCACGGAACTGCCAGATAAAGATATCGAGCATTACCTATATATGAATGGGTTTGAGAGCTTTTTCCGTGACATGGTTAAGATTCCATACGATCACCCTATCCCTCCAAAGAAAGTGGTTGCCAAGGTATTGAAGAAACATGCAAAACCCGACCTTGCACTCGCCATTGTTTCTCATTGCGAGAATCAAGGACAAGAATGCATTCCGCTTTTATTAAGGTGGACATTAAAACGCGTGATCACCATGGCGAATGGAAATACCTAAACATAATTTGTTTTATAGATGCTATCAGTTGCTCTACTGATGAAATATTTAGCTAGTCGCCTCAACCAAAAAAGGCACACCAAACGGTGTGCCTGTATAAATCGATATACAAATTAATTGGGGGTTATCTTGCAAGAGTTCACAGTGACTAACTAAGGTTAGGTTAACGAATTAAGCCTTTGCCTGTTTAGCGTGTTGTTCAACAACTTCTGAAGATTGAGTCGATTTCTCGTGAAGCCATAGCCCCGTTGCTTTCATCAAGTATCCAAATACACCACCAAGCAGTAAAGATGGCACTACAAGTTGCCAATCACCACCTGCAGCAAACGTCGCACAGCAACCAATGAAGGTGCCTGGGATATAACCTAGCCACGCTTGTTTCGCTTGAATACACATAAAGAAAGCCACAATAGCAGTAATCATGTAGCCTAAAATCTCTAACCCTGCGAAGGTTGAGCTTTCGATAATCACCATTGCCCAGAATACGCCAGTCATGTTGGTCAATAAGCTACCTGCTAGTCCTTTAACGCCGCCTGTTGGCGAAGCAAAGTAACTGGTGCAACCTAAGAAACCTGCCCATGACAATAAGCCGAAAGAGATAGCAATCCATCCCCATAGACCTGACAAAATACCTGTTGTTAATGAAATCGCGACTAATGTACTCATACTATTTCTAAAGCCTAATCACGTAATTGAACGCAACCGGATTTAGCCTCACTTAAAATCAAGTAAGCATACTATGGGAAGATAGCCCTTATTTGGCCGATCACGATCACATTAATAATGTATGCACTTGTGCATTTATCACTAGATGGAGACCGGAATCGCTTATTCAACATATTTAGTTATTAGAATTGATGTTGAGTAGCGACTAAAGAATCGACCGTTTGCCTTTCATCATGCGCTTACCTTCACGCTTGATACATTCAGCAAGTGGGTTCTCTGCCATGTCAGCACGCCAAATAAAGGACAAGGTTCTTTCCATTTCAAGCTCAGGAACATTCAACGTCACCAGTTGCCCTGACTCAACAAACTGTTCGACATCTAGATAAGGTAAACACGTTAAATATGGGCCGTTTGCAACCAAACTTCTTAAAACAGGAACGTGTTCATACTCTCGCCATACATCGAGATCGCCAATTAAATGGTGAATAGAGCTATCAAAAACTTTGCGAGTACCCGAACCATGTTCGCGTAATACCCACTTTGCTTGTTCTAATTGTGCCAAGCTGACTCGTTCACGCTTCGCAAACGGGTGATGAGCCGATGCAACCACCGTTAAATGGTCGGTACACCACACTTCTTGGTGAACTCGGTTGTCATCACAACGACCTTCGATAACGCCCAAGTCATATTGATAATCTAATACACCATCAATGACAGCATCGGTACTTTGCACGCCGAGCGAGATTCGCATCTCAGGAAAGTCGTTATCAATAATACTGATGAGATCAGGAACGAGGTGTTCCGCTGGAGTTTGGCTAGCACCTAATTTGAGTTCGCCACTCAACAAATGCTGCTCGTAAAAACCCATCTCAATTTGCTGCGCATCTTGCAGTAAACGCTTCGCTTTTGGTCTTAACCACATGCCCCAATGAGTCAGGGCCATTTGCTTGCCCTGCCTTTCAAACAAAGGCCTGCCGAGCATTTTTTCCAACTGTGCAAGAGACATACTTGTTGCTGACTGAGTCAACGCCAATTTGTCTGCTGCCTGACTAACGCTCCCGGAGTCTGCTACTGCATCAAATACCGCGAGTTGCTTTAATGAATAACGCAAAATTCATCCTTAATGCTTTTAATTATTTGTGTCCTGATGCTCGTTTTTTATAAAGCCAATGAGCAATCAATTTCATTCTACGCGTAACCAAATCTATATCAATAAATTTGATGTGGTTTCTAAAAATTATCAATTTTACCTCTACCCCTCAACGCCCTAATCTGGAATGGCAGGACACAACGAGCCCTGCAAAACATTACTGATTAACCATTACGGATTAACCAGGTCATTAACACTAGGAATTACACATGACGGATTGTTCAAGGGGGGGATATGGCAACCAGCACTTCTGAAAATCATCAACTGTTCTCACCAACAGAAATGATGGCGGAAGCAGAGAAGTTTGCATTAAGTAAAGCAAATAAAACCAGCAGCATGACATTGAGTTTGGCAATCATGGCTGGCGCATTCATCGGGCTTGCTTTTTTATTCTACATCACGGTAACCACGGGCAGCGCTGATGCTGGATGGGGACTGAGTCGCTTAGCCGGCGGTCTTGCCTTCAGTATGGGTTTGATCTTGATTGTGATTTGCGGTGGTGAGCTATTTACCAGCTCAGTGTTATCAAGCATCTCATGGGCTAACAAGCAAATCACCTTCACGAAGATGCTGTCTATCTGGGGCAAGGTGTATGTCGGCAACTTTATCGGTGCCATGTTCCTATTGGCTTTGGTAAGCGCAGCAGGCTTGTATCAACTGGATGGCGGGCAATGGGGCTTAAACGCTTTAAACATTGCTCAACACAAGCTACACCACACCCCAGTTCAAGCGTTTGCTTTGGGTGTGCTTTGTAACTTGTTGGTGTGTTTAGCGATTTGGTTAACGTTCAGCTCTGCTAACGCAATGACCAAAGCAATGATGACCGTGTTACCCGTTGCAATGTTCGTAAGCTCAGGCTTTGAACACTGTGTGGCGAATATGTTCATGGTTCCGCTAGGCATCACGATTCAAGCATTCGCACCAGAAAGCTTCTGGATGCAAATCGGCGCAACACCAGCCCAGTATGCAGACCTAAACGTCATGCAATTTGTCACCGCAAACTTAATACCAGTGACAATCGGCAACATCGTAGGTGGTTCAGTATTGGTCGGCTTAGCGAACTGGAGCATCTACCGTCGCCCACAACTTAAAGCAGCAAAAATTACCGCTATTACACAAACAACAGAAATTACGTCAGTTAAGGAAATTACTATGAACACAGCAACTACTATCAAGCAAATCATGAACACTCAACCAATTACACTGAGCGTAGAAATGCCAACATCAGTCGCGATTGATACACTTTTAGACGCGCAACTTGTTAGCGCTCCTGTTTGCGATGTTGAAGGTCGTCTAGTGGGTATCTTCTCTGTTCATGACGTAATGGTTGACCTTTGGTGCCAAGATTACATCCCAACTAAAGGCCAAAAAGTTGTAGACCTAATGAGCCGTGACGTTGTGGCAATCGACGCAAACGACAAGCTAGTGGACGTTGCTGAGTTCCTATGCATCGACAAAGAGCAACTGTACCCGACGACAAGCATGGGCTTCGCTACTCGCCTGACATCTCTTTCTCTAGAAGAGCGTGCAAAAGCGATGAAAGTAAGCCAACCACATATGCTTCCAGTGTTAGAAAACGGCGTAATGGTAGGTGTGTTGACTCGCATTGAAGTGATGCAAGCACTACGTCCAATCTACGGTGACCGACTAAACGTGGTTCCACAAGCTGAACTAGAAACGGCTTAACTAATCTTAAGTTGAACTATTAGGGATTAGTAGTTCAATTAGATAACTCAGTCATGGCAACGTTGACTGGCTAGAGGTAAACGGTGGCTTTTAACGTACTAAACGGTTTGACACAAAACAGACCTAAACGCGTTGCCATTTATCTCAATAAAAAAGGCG
>NZ_MAKD01000117.1:0-96675 GCF_001691235.1 Vibrio sp. ZF57
CCACCGATCTTACGATTCGGTGGCGTTTTTTAGTTTTATTTTTAAGAGCAGCTTTCTAAGTTCTGCGCCATTTTCTTCGCAATTTTTCTGAATTGTTCTAACTCGTCTTCGGCCATGCCTTTGGTCATTCTCTTCAGCATGTCTCGATCGATATCCGAGACCTTACTCATGATCTCTTGACCCTTATCAGTCAGAACCAATAACTGGCTGCGCTTGTCTTCCGGGTTCGGAGACTTCTTCACAAGTTCCTGATTGATCAAGGCATTAATGAGCCGAGTGACCTGTGCTTTATCACGATCTAGGAAGTGTGCGATATCGATAGCGGTACATGGAGACTTCTTAGTAATGATCTTCATGACACGAATGTTCATAGGTGCGATCTCTGAGTCTAAGCTCTCAATCTGTTCGCTCATTTGACGTTTCAAAGAGTGCACTAGACGAAAGATTGATTCTAGCGATGTGTTATCAGACATAAACTATCCTTAGAAATATAGTTGACATTATCAACCACTGTATTTATAGTTGACATTATCAACTTAATTGTTCGTAAATTCAAGACAGGAAATAGATATGACGATTCAAGCAACTCTAACGCCAACTCTTCCTGAGCAAAAAGGCACACCGGTTTTATACAAAGTTTTGGTCATGATGAGCTTAATGCTGACGATTGGCGGCAGTTTAACGGCTGTGATGACTTACATGAATGTCGGGTTCGGTGAGGCATTCATTGGCAACTGGCTCTCTTCGTTAGCGCTAGTTGTCGTGATTATGATGCCAATTGGCATGGTGATGATGACTTTGGTGACTAAGTTGGTCGCTAAGGTATTGCCCAATTACGGCGAGAAAGCTCGCAACCTAATCGTGGGATTGATTATGGCGTTTATCATGGAGTCCATCATGGCATTTGTAACAGCGGCAAATAACATTGGATTTTCGGATACATCGGCGTTTACCAGTGGATGGTTTAATGGATTTATTGCCGCACTTCCCATTGGCCTTGCGATCATGGTCGTGATGTCGATGACGGTTAAACCTAAGCTCGAACGATTCATGAAGAGCTAACCAAAACACTTTTTAAGCATTTTAGGAGATCCACATGAAAGCATTCACAGGCAAACACAATAACTACCGTATCACTATCGAAGAAGTGAATATCAAAGAAGATCGTGAACTGCAAACCATGCAGTTTGAAATTGAAGACAGAGAAAATATGTTCGCGATTGTTGAGAAGATCAAACAAGACAGCGGCTTAGACGAGCAATCAGCAGCGCGACTAGGAGTGAGTATTCGCTTGCTAGGTCCATTGATGATGCAAGATAGAAAACACCCTCTGTTTGTTGATTTCATGCCTCACTTCAGAAACTTCATGCAGAATCTGAAGAAGACGTTGAAAGGGCAGTAAAGCCCAATCATCAGCAATACATCGAAAAGCCAGTAATCAACTTACTGGCTTTTATGTTCTTTAAATCAAAATAATTTCAGTTGTTTGCGTCTAGAATATGTGAAAATTTATGGCTGAATTTTCGGTGGTGCATCGTTGTTGAATTGTCTATTCAAGCCTCAATAAATCCGATATTATACGGGTCATAAAACTAAAGGTGGTATTATATGACAAATGTATTTGAACAAGCGGCTGAAGAACTGCTAAGTCGCCGCGTTGCGGGAACCAAAGCACCAAGATTGAACGAACAATACCGTCCGAACAACTTGGAAGATGCGCTAAAGATCCAATCATCAATGATCGATCTCAAGAGCGACAAAGTCGGCGGTTGGAAGTGTTTACTTCCTCTGGCTGAAGACAAGTTTGTTGTTGCACCTATCTTTTCGGGTAGCGTTCAACAAGGTGAAGTTTGCGAACTGTTTGCTGACAACGACGTAGTGCGTGTTGAGCCTGAAATTGCATTCACGCTTGCTAAGAGCCTGCCTGCAAACCAAGAAGGCTACAGCGAAGAGCAAATCAACGATGCTATTGGTTCTTGCCACATGGCACTTGAGCTAATGCAGTCTCGCTTTGCTGATGACAGCGGCGCTGAGTTCTACGAAAAGCTTGCTGACGGCCTAGTAAACCAAGGTTTGTTCATTGGCCCAGAGATTGACCGTGAAAAAGCATTCACTTCTTCTGAGATCAATATCGAAGTAACTCAAGGCGAACAAGTTCAAGCGTTCGCAGGTAAGCACCCAAATACATTACCACCAAGCCCTATCTACTGGCTGATTAACTACATGACTCGTCGTGGCGTTGATTTCCAAGCGGGGGAAGCGATAATCACGGGCTCATACTGCGGTATCGTTGAGATCGGTTTCGATAAGCCGACGACTTTCCACTACGAAGGCATTGGTGAATACCAAGTGACGTTCAAACAAAAAAGCTAAACTAGCAAGCGCACTAAATAAGCAAAAGCGAGTTTCTGTGTAAACGCTATCTATTCTCGAAAGGCTATTTACTGGTGAGTAAATAGCCTTTTCTATTATGTGATGTTCAATGGTGTGCTTATTACTTTGCATTAAATTGGGCGTTTAGACGTCTAGACGTTGACAAGTCCTAAGTGTGACATTAGTCTGCTCTCCTTCCTGTTCTATTGTGTTGTCGTTCCATGTCCAATTCGAAAAATTCTAATGCGGTAATTGCCCCTTCGGCAGTGGCGCTTATCCCTCTGATCGTGTTCCTTGCGCTTTTTATCGGCGTAGGTACCTACCTGTCGCTGCAAGGCGTCGATTTTGCTTTCTATCAACTTCCAGCTCCGATTGCGGCTCTGCCTGCTGTGATGTTAGCGTTGCTATTGAGCAAAGATAAATTGAACCGTGCGATTGAGCAGTTCTTAGGTGGCGTGGGTCACAAAGACATTATCGCAATGTGTATGATCTACCTATTGGCGGGTGCTTTTGCTGCTGTGGCTAAAGCTTCTGGTGGCGTGGACGCGACGGTAAACCTTGGTCTATCGGCTATCCCAACGAGCATGATCCTACCGGGCATCTTCCTTATTTCGGCGTTCATTGCGACAGCAATGGGCACCTCTATGGGTACTATCGCTGCGGTTGCTCCTGTTGCACTAGGCATTGCTGACTCAGCTGGTATGAGTATTCCTCTAACCGCTGGCGTAGTGCTAAGTGGCGCTATGTTTGGTGACAACCTTTCTATCATCTCAGATACCACGATTGCCGCGACTCGCTCGCAAGGCTGTGAGATGAGAGACAAGTTTAAAGAGAACATCCGTATAGCACTTCCTGCTGCACTTATCGCGATTGTTATCTTTGCTTTCAACAGCACAGCAACTCAAGTTCCTGAAACAGGCCCAATTGAATGGCTGAAAGTCCTTCCGTACATCACTATTTTGATTCTTGCTGTATCGGGTATGAATGTATTCGTTGTGCTGACGATTGGTATCTTGCTGGCGGGTGGCGTGAGCCTAGGTTCTGTTGAGAACTACGGTATGACGGATTACGCTCAAGATATCTACGCAGGCTTCGGCAACATGCAGGAGATCTTCTTACTGTCGATGCTGATTGGTGGTTTGAGTGAGCTAATGCGTCGCCAAGGTGGATTGGCGTTCCTGACTAGCTTGGTAAGTGGTGTGATTCGTGCGTTTGGCTCTTCACACTCTAAGCAAGCGAATGGCCGTGCGAGTGAGTTGGGTATTGCGGGCTTGGTATCTATGGTGAACCTATGTACTGCAAACAACACGGTAGCGATTATTGTGTCTGGTAGTGTGGCTCGGCAATTAGCTGAAGAAAATAACGTTTCTCTACGTCGCTCTGCCAGCTTATTGGATATCTTCTCTTGTGTGATTCAAGGCGTATTGCCTTACGGTGCACAGGTATTGCTATTAGGTTCGGTATTTAACTTATCGCCTTTGGATATCGTGGCTAATTCTTACTACTGTTTCGCGCTTGCAGTCGTTGCTGTGGTAGCTGTGTTTATTAAACACCCAGCACGTCAAGTGGCTCAAGCTTAGTAATAATTGACCAAACTGAGTGCTCACTGGCTCTGATAAGAAGGCTCCTTAATAGGAGCTTTTTTGTGCGTGAAACTCATGGCTTGAAAATTCAATGTACGTCTTCAAATACAAGAAAACCGCCTATGTAGACGGTTTCTAATTTCGTTATAGCGGTTTTCAAGTTTATTGTAGTGTGAATGACAATTAGGCTTGAGAGCTTTAATTCAGCTTATTAGTCACGAACTCTTTGTTTCTGACCATTAGCCACATCAGGCCGCCTAGCGTACCGATGGATAATTGGATAAAGCCTAGGTTTTCAATCAGTGACTCTGGGCGGATTGAAACTAATACCATGCCAAGCGAGCCACAAATCATGCTGAAGAACTGTATCAGTGCGACGGCAGAGCCCGTGTCATGATCTTGTTGATTCAACATCAAGTTGGTCCCCGGTACTCGCATGATGATCGCCATTAATGTCGCTGGTGCAGCGATGAACATGAAGAACCAAGGGGACAGGTCGCCAATGGTTAGGGTGAAGATTCCCGCAAGCGCTAATAAAGCAAAACATCCTGAGATGACCTTTTGAACCGGCATTCGGTAGGACAACTTCATGTAAATTGTTGGACCAAATGAGGCGCACAGTGCATTGAATGCGAACGCGTAACTAAACTGTTGTTCGGTCAATCCAAAGTGATCGATGTAGATATAAGAACCCGCCGCAAGAAAGCCCATCAACGCCATCGGTATGATAGAGAAAATGACCAGCAGCTTGACGAACGAGCGGTTTTTCATGACCACGCCCATTCTTCCCCATGATCGGAATATAGAACCTTGGTATTTGTTTTCGAGTGTTTCTCGGTAGCAGCAAGCTAATACTGACGCAAATGCACCAAAAATGGTGAGCGTGACAAACATCATTCGCCAAGAAGCAATTTTCAGTAGAAAGGCACCAAATACAGGCGCAACCATTGGCGCGATGATCACCAGTGACATGATAGTCGCCATGATCTTTTCACGTTCTCGGCCATCATAAAGATCTTTGACAATGGCGGTAGCGATAACGGTGATAGCACTACCAGCAAAGGCTTGGAATACACGAGCACCAATTAACTGTTCGATGCTATTGGTCATCGCGCACAATATGCTCGCGACCATATAACCCGCTAATCCAATTAATAGGATCGGCTTACGACCGAATTTTTCGCTGAGCGGTCCCCAGAACAAAAGACCGATGGCGTAAGTAACGAAGTAGCTGCTCAGGGTTAGGTTGACCATGGATCGGTCAGTATTAAACACCTCGACCATCTGCGGAAGCGCAGGTAAGTAAAGGTCGATAGTCAATGGAGGGAAAGCACTTATTATGACGAGAAAAAATAGCATACCGGTCTTTCCCAGTACTGGTTGTGGTCTCTTCAAGGTGGCTCCCGTTGTCCAAAATAGGTTTTTAATTGGTGTGATATTGCTATACAGAAGGCTAAGGCACGTCAGACAAGAAGGATAGAGTCGTTCAAGAATATGGTGAAAGTAACGATGAACTTATCTCTAATGAGTTCGAATCTACGAAGTCGGTCTGTGCACTGAATTGTATTACAAAACATTATTGCTTTTATAGCTAACGAGTTCAATTAGTTAGTAGCAGTGTAGCTTGTAATCGCCAGCGACACATTGTAATGATTATCGACTTGGCTTGTTATCTTTTCTTTGGGCGTTTTTCGACTAAACCGTTACGCTCTAAACCACGTCGAACGCTGCTGCATAGTTTACCAAAGCGGCGCAGTTCTTCGAAGTTAGGGCCTTGGCCAATGGAAATACTGTGCTCCCAATACATTAACTCGCTGTCGACCATCTCAAGTAGTTTCTTAGAGCAACCCGAGCAATTTCCTTTTGGACCACAGATAAACGTCTCTGACTCGTAAAGTGGGAGTTCGTTTTTAACTTCTTCAATTAAGTTAAGCATTGCCGAGTTTAAGTCTGGCTTTTTGGATGTAATTGGCTTCAAGCTTGGTGCTTGAGTTGCAATTAATGGGGAAGTCAGTTTGTTAGGTTGTAAATTCAAAGCAGCTGATGACATATCAAAGGCCTCAAGGAGAGAAGAAGGTGGGCATGCTACTCTTCACAACAAAGTGAATCTTGATGTAGTGCAATAAGCGTGGAGATATACCCAAAAGAGGTAGGAGCCACAAGCGGTTGTGACTCCTTATCAAAGCTCGGTACTAATGAGAGATTTTAGAATTCAGCGTCGAACTGGAATTCCATCCACTCTTTGGTGACTGGGTGGTGCAGCGCAAGTCTTTCTGCGTGTAAGTGCAATCGGTCGGCTTTATTTCCATATAGGCCATCACCCACGATAGGCATGTTAAGCCCTTCTTGGTGTGAACAGTGAACACGTAACTGGTGTGTACGGCCTGTTTTAGGGTGCAGGTAAACCTTAGTGGTTTGCTCGTTTCGCTCAATCACTTCCCATTTGGTTTCTGCAGGCTTGCCGTGTTCGAAGCAAACAATCTGACGAGGGCGGTCATACAAGTCGCCACGCAATGGCAGTCGAATATAGCCTTCATCTTGTTCTAGCACACCTTCAATCATTGCCACGTAACGCTTCTCAACTTCACGAGTAATGAACTGCTTCTGTAAGCTTTTGTTCGCACGTCGTGTTAAAGCAAATATCAGAATGCCAGAGGTCGCCATATCCAAACGGTGGATAACAAATGGCCCTTCAACATCTTGGTGCATTTCTTGAACGCGTGTGTAAGCCGAATCTTTGATGGTTTTACCCGGTACGGATAGAAAACCTGCTGGTTTGTGTACTACAACGATGTGTTCATCTTGGAACAGGATATCGAGGTCTTTTCCTTCAGCTGGGTTTTCTAGCAATGGGTTGGGATCGACTTCTAAGCCTTTCATCATGTGACCTAAAATCGGTACACACTTACTTTGGCAAGACGCGTAGTATTTCTTGTGTTTACGGATTTCCGATTTCGGTGATCGACCCCACCAAAATTCAGCCAGTGCCAGCGGTGTGTAACCGTTCAAATACGCGTATTGCAGCAGCTTTGGAGCGGCACATTCGCCAGAACCCGCTGGTGGTATCTTGTATGGGGTGTCTTCAAAGATCTGGTTCAGATCCTCAATGTTTCCTTCCGCATTTTGGAAAGCGTATTGTGAAAACAACTTGTGTTGAAGCTGATGAGAAAGGTGTGCTCTTTGCTCTTTTAGCTCAGCCAGTTGAGAGGTGAAAACATCAACTTTAGCCTGCAACACTTGCAGGGTCTGTTCCCAGTTGAGTTTTAGGTATTTCTGCTGGTTCTTGTCGGCAACACTGGCCTTGTTTAGCTCGTTATTTAGCTGTTCGAAAGCTTGCTCATCAAGGTTTTCTTTGCCTTGTTCACGTTGTTCTTTACGTGTTTTTCGGCCTTCTATAATTAATAAACGTTGCGCTTCAATCTCTTGTTCAGCTTGTGCTTTTTGTTGTGCCAGTTGCTCGCACAGTTCAAGGTAATCAGCGTTTGCTTGCAGCGCTTTAAATTTCGCATTCACAGCCATCATGTCGGCTGTGTCTTGATGGAAAAAGCTGTCGCTGCTCAACATGTCGAATACGGGTGGCACAAAATGGGGCAGTAGGTTTTGGTCTGCGATTTTTCCAGAGAAAGCAGAGAAGTAACCCAATTCACCTTCTGGGCTTTTCACCAGTAACACACCAAACATTTTGCCGCGACCAGCGTCAGAATCTAGTCCGAAGTCATGCTGCCAGTCGGTTTGTGTTTCTAGATATTGTTGAAGCTGATGAGAAGCGATTTCACACAGTGGGTGCGGTTCGTAGTAGAACGGGAATGTGAAACGCTCAGGCAACGAATATGACTCGATCGGCTGTTGAAAACGAGTGAAGCAATGCTCAGGTGTGTGGCTGTTTTCTGAGTCGTGCGTTGGTTTTGATGAGTGCATAGTCGTATTAATACTTATATCGTGGTGATAAATGGTTGTGAGTCTACTGTGTATGTTTAGAGACGTTAAACACAGTACAAGGCGGCGATTCTACTCTTTATCGAAAAGCGCCTCAAATAAGAAATGGTTCTATTACTGGATAGCTAAGCGAGACGGTTAATACTGAACCCATGAGTTATAGCTTGAACACCATTAATTGATGAGTAACTTCTCGTTTTTAATCATAGAAGACAATTTAACAAACCAAGGGTGGTAGCCTCGCTGCCCTCTTATGAAAACTAAGGTAACGTTATGATTCCACTCAATACTTCGATTGTTTCCGGTGTCGCTATTTCAGAGATCGACGGACAAATGAAAATGCTATTAATGAAGCGTGTTAAAGGTGAGTTTTGGTGTCATGTCGCAGGCTCGATTGAAGCGGGAGAAACAGGCTGGCAGGCTATCGTGCGCGAGTTTGAAGAAGAGACCCAAATTAAAGTGGAAGCTTTGTATAACGCGCAGTTTCTGGAGCAGTTTTATGAGGCGCACGTGAATGTGATTCAGCTAATCCCCGTGTTTGCAGTGCTATGCCCACCCAACCAAGCGATTGAACTGAATGACGAACACACCGAGTACCGCTGGTGTAATTTAGAAGAAGCAAAAGCGTTAGCGCCGTTCCCCAACCAACATGCCGTCTACGATCATATTTGGTCGTATTTTGTCGATAAGCCAGTCAATCCGCTTTATCGAGTGAAATTGAACTAATACTGGCTGTTTAAGATCTAGGACTTACCAAGGTAAGGGGCTAAAAAGGTGCTCACTTGCGCTTGGCATAACCCCACATCTACCTTCACACCGTGCGATTCAAGGATGGCAACTCCACGACCATTATTACGAGGGTCTGGGTCTAGCATCGCCACGACTACGTGTTTTACACCTGCTTTAACCAATGTATTAGCGCAAGCGGGTGTTCTGCCGACAAACGAACATGGCTCTAAAGTTACGTAAGCGGTAACCCCTTCCATTGTTCCGTCCGTTTTGTCGTTATAGTTATTGAGTGCTTCAACCTCGGCGTGGTTTCCGCCGACTTTTTGCGTGTATCCAACAGACACCACCTTATCGTCTTTCACCAAAACACACCCTACTGGCGGGTTTGGTTGGCAATCAGGTAAGGCTTGGCGCGAAGCTTCGAGTGCTTGCAGCATGTATTGTTGGTTCATGGTCGTTACTCAGTATGACGAGAGAGCGTAGCAGCTAGTCGCCACGCGTGTTTGATGAGTTGGTTAATTACTAACTTAATAAGCTAATAAGTGGGGCATGTTCGATCTGATTGGACTTTTAGTCAATGGTTTTAGCGTTTGAATTCGACTGCTAGTTAACTGTGACTCATCGTTAACTTGGGCCACTGGGTTAGCCAGTTCTTGGATTGTACTCTTTGATCAAAGATATCTCGGTTACGCTTTGGGTTGGGTGTGATTTGCAAATCAAACAAACTCTCTAAACCAAAAGACGAAATACATTCGATGTCTCCATTGAGGCTTTGCTTTACGGCCACAGCGGTCTCTTTCTCTGGCCAGTAACTCATCGCATCCAATGAGCCTTGGTAACGTTCATCCCCATTTCTGGTGTGCATGCAGGCTTGATTGCGAACTTGCCAATTCAGTTCAGGTAACCGTTGTTTAAGCAGAGCCTCGTATTGAAGATCCGATTCGTAAGAGGTATCAATGGGATCAAAGTAGATCACATCAATATCATTGAATGGAGTCGGGGAGGCATAACCATGCTGGTGATCCCAAACGAGGTTTCTCACAAAGCCCGCAGCGACATAACACTGCGGCAAATCCAACTGAGCGACACAGTCTAAAACCTTCATTCGTAAGGGATCTTGTTTGATCAACGTGACGATGCGTTTGGCTAGCGGATGTATCATTATGATGTCGGAACATCAGTGACTTGGTAATGACGTGTCACGTTCTGGGAGATTTCACCCCATTCAGAGGCTTTTACTCGCTGTTGGTGCATTTCGAATGCTTCTCGGCTAGTGAATTCTTCATACACTTCAAAGCGATTAGGTTGAAGCGTGCTTTGACTGACTCGAAACACAATACAACCAGGTTCTTCTAGTGTCAGTTCTTTGTGCACAACCAAGGCATGTGTCACTGCTTCTAGGTCGTTGTCTGGCACTAGAATATGCCCTTGCAGAATTACTTTACTCATAATTACGTCCATTTAATTACGTCTATTTAATTTGGTCCATTACGGCTTTTTTCTATCAAAAGCTCTATCCGTTACAAACATAATCCCATTTTGATGTTGTAACGTATAGGCTAATGTGGCGATTATTAGTTCACATTGAATGTGTTTTTAGTTACACCGTAACTTTAAAGGTGATGTAATCAACAAATGATAAGACACTGGAACTAAATCAGCGTTGGTCCGGTCTATTAAATTAGTATCATTGAACTGTATTGATACTGAAATGAATTTGTCATCTGAGAGAACTAACCTTAATTTTGAACAGCGGCTCATAGGATTGATTTGAGCCATAGTTGATATCTAGGTCGTACTTTGATGTAAATGGTACTCAAAACTCTATATATTTTGTGATTTGTATCATTGATCTGGGCATCAAACACCGTTAGATTCGATTGGTTGGCAATAAAAATAGCTCATGAAGAGCAGTTAAAGAAAAGGAAATATCCCTTATGAAAAAAATGAGAAGAGCACAGCTTCATCGCGTTCGTATCCAATACTGGAAAGACACGTCAAAAGAAGCATCAAAGAAATAAGCTTTAAATCGTAAAGCTTTATAAAGCTGAAAAGCTTAATCAAATGTAAAACGCAACAAACCGATTTCATTAGCACTCTCAAGGACCTTCATCTGGTCGGCGACTAACGAAATCATCCCCAAAGAGCTGGCAGGCATTAACAACAATGCAATTCAATGTCAGCTCATTAATACCTCCTCTAAGTTTATCTTCGTTTGTTAAACCTGTTACCCCAAACTAAAGCTTGTTCCTTGTTCCTTGTTCCTTGTTCCTTGTTCCTTGTTATCGCATCCCTGTACTCGTTAACGTCTTGATAATAAAAAAGCTCCCGATTTCTCAGAAGCTTTGATTTAGATTTTGATATCTGATGTGACTGCCCGATAAAGGCTCGTGCTTAGGATAGACTCTAACGTTGGAACAGCGTCTTTAAGCTCACATCGTCCGTTCTATTTAGCTTTAGGCTCAGTAGATAGCCACCAACACCGATCAGTGCGTAAATACCTAAAGATAAAATCGGCGCTTCTGCAATCGCACTTAATGGGTTGCTTGCTATGAGCACATTCATTGGCAATGACGCGATGAGAGATAGGAAGTCATTGATGCCATAGAACCCAAACACGGCGACAGAGAGGAACTTAATCGCATAGCTTGAGATGAAAATGACAAGCAATGGAGAGTTTACCAGCTGCGAAATCGCTAGAGTGACGGTTGCCAGTGGCAATAAAACCAGTGCAACTAACATCATTCGTCCAAAAAACACGACCCAGTTGCTCAGCACATAAAACAGAGATTGTTGTTCAACCAATAGCGCCAGTTGTTGTTCACTTGAGACGTTCAATATCCAGAATAGAAAATCTGCGAACAGTACTAACAATGCACAGATAGCCGGAATCACCACTAAACCGAAGCCGAGTTTCACACCGTGAGTCATTGCGTTAGATACCGGCATACTTCTCCAAAACATCGAACTGCCTTCTTGGCGCTCTTTACGCAGCGTTTTAGGGATGTAAAGCGTTGATAGGATCAGTGAAATAAGGCCCGCGCCAAAGTAGATCACTGAGTTGAGGTCTTGTGCGAACTCTCTGTGGATGTCGCTCACGTCACCGTTCACTTGCATTTCGAAGAAAAACTCATGCTGCGCTGCGCCATTGAAGAACAGACTAACGAACAGTAAGAAACCACATAACGCGACAAACAGAGGCAATCGAGTGTTAATTTTGTGCTCGATGAGTTCTTTTTCTAGCATGTAAAAACTTGGATGCATTATGCCTTCTCCGTCTGTGTTGCAAGGAATAGATCTGCGAGACCAACGTTATAGATGTTACCCAGTGATTCAACCTGCGCTTTGTATTGACCTTCCAATAACCACTTAGTGGTGCCCAGGCCTGATTGCGAGGTCAGTGGGTTGAGTTTCTGTATCTCGCTTGAATGGTTATTTGCGACTTCGATAATGAAATAGTCATTTTCGATGTCTTCCATGCTCTTTTGCAGCACACAATGGCCTTGTTTTAAAATCAGAACATCCGTTAATAAATGTTCAATCTCTGAAACCTCATGGCTTGCAATGATCATGGCGCGTTCGCCGTCGTGGAACCACTCAAGTAGATGGCGATAAAAAGTATCGCGGTACAGTAAATCTAGGCCAAGTGTAGGCTCATCTAAGATCAACACTTGGGTGTCAGTCGCGATGATGATCGCAAGGTGAAGTTGTACCTTCATTCCCTTAGAAAGCTGCTTGATAGTCGAAGAGAGCTTGATGTTGGTGCTGCTTAGCGTCTGTTCTGCTTTTTGCTTGTTGAAGCTAGGGTGTACACCTTGGGTGTATCTAAGCAGTTGCTTAACGGTCATCCACTCGGGTAACACGTTAACATCTGAGATGTACGACAAGTGCAGCATGAGTTCTGCATGCTGGTGGATAGGGTGGTAGCCATTAACCTCTATCTCACCTTGATAGCTGTGTCCACCAAGCAGTGATTTGATCAGTGTCGATTTCCCTGCGCCATTATGGCCCAGCAATCCAAGCACTTGCCCCGGTTTTAACTCAAAGCTGATGTTCTCGACACCCACTTGATTTGAATAGGTTTTGGTTACGTTTTTCACGGAAAGTAAAGTACTCATGACTTGTCCTTTATATGTTGTGCTAGCTGTTTCACGAGTTCTTCGACACTCATATCAATGATGCTTAGCGTCTCAGCGATGGCTGGGATCTGTGTGTTGATGAATGATTGGTGTGCGGACTCTTTCAATTTTTGAAGTGCCCCTTCGGCCACATACATGCCTTGGCCGCGTTTTTTCTCTACCAAGCCTTCATCCACCAGTAACTGGTAGCTTTTCATGACAGTAAGGTGGTTGATCTTGAGATCGGCGGCAACCGCACGCACAGAGGGCAATGCTTGTAGCTCTAGCCAAACACCCTGAAGAATTTGGTCACTG
Organism: Vibrio sp. ZF57; assembly: GCF_001691235.1. Taxonomy (NCBI): domain Bacteria; kingdom Pseudomonadati; phylum Pseudomonadota; class Gammaproteobacteria; order Vibrionales; family Vibrionaceae; genus Vibrio; species Vibrio sp. ZF57. Next base: position 13,055 of record NZ_MAKD01000117.1, read on the forward strand.
ATCTTGGCGGCAAGCTGCCTAAAGATCGGCTGGTCGTCTTTCCATTCGGTCATAATTAAAACTGCATGGTGATATACATGTGTATAACACTAACCTATTTATTCGAGTTGGCAAGGATTTTATGAAAGTGCATCGGGTATTTTTATGTTTAGATAAAGCACGTTTGGTGGGGAGGGCACTTGAAGCCTACATCCTTGTGGGCTCTCAAGCAGCTGTATAAGCGATGATTATTTGAATAGGGAATGGTTGCTGATCAAGATTTCTATTAGGCTGGACCTATTGCTCCTTTGAGTCATTAGGCCGGCTATATAGGTAACCTTGATGTAAGTTGTAGCCTAACTGACACAAGATATATTGCTGCCTACGCGTCTCGACACCTTCATAAATCATTGTGATATTTGATAGGCGTCCAATCTCCGAGATATTGAGTAATACACCCTGATGATGCTCTCCTGACTCGATATCCTTAACAAAGCAACGATCCAGTTTTAGATAGGCCGGAGAGATAACATTGATGATTTCGATGTTGTTATTGCCCGTACCAAAGTCATCCAGAGCGATAGTGATACCAAGCTTTTTGATATCCTTAATGTTATCGATAACCTCACACCCATAGCCAATGTTCGAATATTCAGTAATCTCTACGACAAACTCATTCGCTTCCATCGCGGCTAAATGCTCACTGAGCCTTGCGAAGTTCGACCCTACCAAAGCACTCGGACACACGTTGACACCATAGATCTCATGGCTGTTGTTTAACTTCGCTTTTCTGACTGTCTCGATGAGTAAAATAGTATGAAAGGTGAGTAAATTGGTGCGTCTCATGGTGTTGATGAAGCTTAAAACGCCAACGTTACGCACACGAGATAACAACTCGTAGTAGAGAACGCAGTTGTCTTCGGTGTTGATGATCGGCTCTTCTTCAAAGGAGATGTGTTTCCAACGAAACAGGTAGATCACGAAACCCAGAATATAGGAACGATAAAGCAGGGTGGCGAGTATCAGAGAAAGCGCAATCCATAGTGCAACAATGTCGTCACTGTAGAAGGTGATGGTTGCACCCGTTGGTAGGGAGGTTTGATAGATAGATTTACTCTCTTCGCCAAGGTTTAAGATGTGGTAACCATTCTTCTGGATGGAAATCGAATCGACTAATAGAGGCAATAGTGAGTTCTTGTATCGAGCTTCGATAGATCGTTTAGATATTCGAGCAACCATCTCAATGTCGTGCTCGGTATCCATGAAGCGTGAATAGGCAAAGTCAGCACTATCGTAGAAGTCGTCTAATTGATTGAGCTCTATCATCTTAGAACGTGTTTTAGAGATATAGCAGGAGTCATAAGGTGTGGTCATGACGACAGAATCAAGGTTGAGCGAGTGCCTTAGCGAGTGCACAGCCCCGTGGCTATCGCAACCGTAGTCCATGACTTCTGCGGCAATGTGTTTGGTGTTCTCACTGTATTCATTCGCAATCTTCGTCGTATAAAGGATTTGGGAAAAGTAGACAACGAATAGGAAAAAGGAAGAGATGGTGAACACGGCTATCAGAGCCTTAATCAGCTCTCGATGATAGGTGTTGAACATCAGTTTCAACAGGCTTTGTTGCGTAATTAAATTTAAAGATAGAACAACCCCGTTTCGCGTATTTTTTCAACATCTCGAACTGGCTGGGCTTGAACTGGTTGATGTCGTACTTAGGTGCGATACGGTTGGTTGAGCTTTTATCGAGATCGATAAAGTAACCTACCTTATAAAGGTTAGAGATAAGTTCGCTATTATTATCTACCTTCGCTTTCTTACATAAGCTTCGATATTTCTTTCTTATAGAAGCAATAATATTTTTTAACGCGTATAAGCTAAACTCTTCGTCAAAGTGTAATTTAAAAGATTCTTCAACATCTCGTGCAGATTGAGGGTTTGATATTGACGAGTGTTCAATAAGGTATTTGAAAACAAAACTCTCTTTACTATTAAGAGTTTCCTCTGATATCTTATTACTGCCTCTTTTTATGTATATTTTTTCTTCATTGTAGATTAGTTGCAAGCTCTCATTATTGTTATTTATATTGAAAGAACAGTGCATAGCTTAACTCCTAAGCGATAGTTATTATATTTGTGTGATGGATATGTGATGGCTGGGATTTTCATTCAACACAAGAGTTCGATCTAAATAATATAACCAAAATGTCACCATTTTATCTCAAGATGTTGATACTAATCGCAGAATTTGGGCTTTAATGAAAGGTTATGGAGATGTTCACCCAAAAGTTGAATTTATAAATGAAAGCCAATGATTTACAAGGGGTAAGGGGGATTTATCCATTTGTTTTGGTATTTATCCATTTCACAGCTTCTACGCGGTAGGTTTAGCGACTGGATTTAGAGGTTTCTAATGTAGCTTCTGATGGTATTCATTCGGTTTATCGATGTGTGAGATTTATCAGAATTTTTCATGATAAAATTAAATTATGTCATTTTATGTGATATTAATATAATTTATGAGGCGTATTGTTTTGGTGATTTAATTAAAGTAATCAATGATAGAATTAATTATATTTGTTGAATGATTGACTTTAATTTATTCTGTTACGAAATTTAAATAATTAAACTTTAAGGTGGGATATTTAAAATAGGGAAAGGATGATTTTTATCATGATGTGTTGATTAAAGAATTTTAATGGAATTATTATTGACATATGTATCAAATATGTGTCTATGTAAATATTAATCGGCTAGTGATGAAAATAAGATATGAATGAGGTTGGTGTTATACCATGAGCACTGCCTAAAAGTATAAGCAGCAACAAGTTAGATCAATTAGTGTTATTTTTGAGCAAATGTTAGCGTAACCACATGATATTCAAAGATCTGTTGCGGTGGCTTTGTGTTAACTATGGAAGCGTGCAATCGTTGAGTATTTAACATGCACCATCAAGCACCACGATCTGTGGTTCTTTTTCTGGCTGATAAAGCACCTGACAAAAGTCTCCTTCTGGCGAATAGGTGTAGTTTTCGGTGTCGAAAGAGATGGCGGCTACTCTTTCTGCATTGCTGCCAGAGTCTACTTCTTTGTTGATGACATGAAGCTCTGTTGCGTCGATATTGAGCAGTCTTCTTAGTGAGTCAACATAGGCGATTGGGTAACCATGACAAACGTAGTAGGTCTCAATCTCCGTCTTTTCAACATAGTTGCACTCATCCTCAACGCCAGCAATCGCTGACTTCGCGTAGATCATATCGATACCCGTGCGAAGGTTACCAGCCACATCATGTATTTTACTCGCCCGAGCACTTCCTTGAACGTCTAAGAACTTGACCATAGCTGTCGCCGAAACGATCGCTAAAATTAATACAGAGATGATGAGTTCTAAAAGAGTGAAGCCGTTTTGTCTGTTCATGGTTACCGATTATTTGCTCTGCTAAAGGGACGGAATGAGGGTAATCTAAATACCAAAGTCATTACAGTTAGTGGGTATAATGGTTTGGTGTTTTATTGTGTGAATTTCTAAGTAATTTTCTTTATAAACAATAGCTTAATTATTTCCTCTTACTGTTAAACGCTATGTAAGCATACGTAAGCGTACACACCCACAGCAGCCGATTGTTTAGGAAGCATTCAAACGACTTAATTTATTGATAAATAAGTCTTTAATTGTAGGATTGTCGACCATTCAAAAACTGATTTTCGACTTCATTTGAGGGAATTGGTTTACTAAATAAAAATCCCTGAAGATACTGGTATCCACAATCGATTAAGAACGCTTTTTGCGTTTCGGTTTCGACACCTTCAGCAACCACTTTTAGCCCCAATTTTTCACAGATAGCATGGGTGGCTTGGACAATCGCTTTGCTCCCTTTGTGTGAACCGTGGACGAAGCTTTTATCGAGTTTCACGGTGCTAATCGGTAAGTCATGCAACATCGACAGTGACGAGTAGCCTGTGCCAAAGTCATCAAGGTGAAGCTCTACGCCCAATTTAGAAATATCGCTTAACGCTTGCCTGACTTCACCATGCTTGAAGATCATGGAAGATTCGGTGATCTCAAGGGCGATGCTTTGAGGTTGGATATTGTAGAAGTTCAACATTGCTAATAGCTGCTCGGCAAAGGTCGCGTGCATCTGAATACTCGAAATATTGATACTCATCATCAACTCACTATCAAACTCACGTTGCCATATCGATAGCTGTTTGAGTGCAGAGTTCAGAACCCATTTCCCGAGCGGTACAATCTGCCCCGTCTCCTCCGCTAAGCTAATAAACTCATCAGGGCCTATGTTACCTAGCTCTTTGTCTGACCATCGAAGCAAGGCTTCAAACCCTTTCACCTTGTCGCTGTTGGTGTTCATGATCGGTTGGTAGTGAAGGTTGAGATCGTCGTTTTCTATGGCGCGTGCCAGTCGATGGCGGATCTCTACTTTGCGATGCAGGGTTTGTGCTAAGTCTGGGGTAAACGTTTGGAAGCGGTTTCGACCATTCGCTTTTGCAAGATGCATCGCCATACCCGCTTGCTTTAGCAATGTTTCTTGGTCAACCGCGTTATCAGGGAAATGCGCGGTACCTATGCTGCAACCGACAGATAAACTGCCGATGCCTCTGATATGGAAACTTCGGTTTAAGGCATCAATGATGCGAGAGCAAAGTAGTGGGATATTTTGATTTCGGCAGGTGTGGGCAATCACAATGAATTCGTCGCCACCAAATCGCCCTATCATGCATTTCTCATCAACCAACTGTTTAAGGCGTTCACCAACCTGTTTGAGTAGTTGGTCTCCGACAGTGTGCCCATAAGTGTCATTAACTAATTTGAAGCCATCAAGGTCGACAAACATCAATTCAAACGGTGAGCGATAGGCAATGCTGGTTTCTAGAAGGTTGCTGATCCCACGGCGATTATAAAGCTCCGTTAAACAGTCGTGTTCTGCGTTGTATCTGGCTTTTATCAGCTTCTCTTTTTGCTTTGTTGTACAGGTTAGGTTTAGCAGCAGTTCGCTTTTATCAAAGAGCCACTTTCCTTGCACATCAAAATGGTGTGCTCTGAAGGAGGAAACCTTGATAAACCAAGGCGCACCGGTTGTTGGTTCTCTATTCTGTAAACGTGTATGTACAAAAGTGATTACTATGTTTTGCGTACGGTAAATGTAGGGCTCTGATTCCAATATTGATGATCTATGACCAGTATATATACTGCCTTCGCTTTTAATAAATACTGGTGATAGGAATGTCGAAAACCAAAGTGCTCATTGTTGAAGATGACCAAGAGATAGCTCGTCTAACGACGCTTTACCTCGAAGCTGAAGGTTACAATGTTAGCGTTGTTCATGAAGGGAACTTGGCACTTGAAGCGATCCGTAGTATTGAACCTGATTTAGTGCTGTTGGACTTGATGCTTCCAGGGATGAGCGGCGCGCAAATTTGCCGTCAAGCCCGTGAGTTTTACAATGGAATGATTTTAGTGCTAACGGCTTCCGCCGATGAAATGAGCGAGGTCAGCTTGTTTAAATTTGGTGCGGACGATTACGTTGCCAAACCGATTCGTGGCCATGCCTTGTTAGCGCGAATTGAAGCGTTATTGCGTCGAGCGACTCCCGTAAAAACTGCGCAAGAAACTACGGCTGAAAAACAGTGCGATATTGTAATCAACAGCTCTGCTCAAAGTGCCACGCTCTACGGCCAAAACCTCAAGCTTACTTCTGCTGAATTTGAAATCTTAAACCTTCTCGTTAATAACATCTGTCAGGTCGTGACTCGAGACCAGTGCTGTCAGTTATTTAGAGGGATAGATTACGCGTTCAACGACCGCTCGATTGATATGCGCGTGTCTGGGTTACGCCGAAAGCTGCGCATTCACGCAAAAGACAAACAGTTGATTCGTACGGTTCGCAACAAGGGGTACATGCTGGTTGCGTAAGTTCATTGCTACGAAGCTTCGCTCGGTTTCGATGTTTGCTCGCTTATACCTTGGGATTGTGACTGGGATGTCGGCAACGATATTTTTGTTCTTGAACCTTGGTGAGGGGTACATGCGACGCACCGAGATCGAAACCTTCCTCAATGATGGCATCTACTTTGCGGAGCAGTATGTTCGTCAACACAATCAAGAAAACTCACTCTATAAAGAGCTCGATAGAACAGGCTACCAACAATTTTATATCTTCAATTTACGCCTGTTGGAGAATTGGTCGGGCGAGGCGCCTTGCCAACAATGTGAGTTATACACAACCTTAAACGGTGTGCCGATATATCTAAGTGATGACAACCTCTATTCGACCGTGTTTCAGCTACCAAACTCTAAATTCAGTTTTGGGTTCAGTGAGGTAGGGGACTTTTTCTCTCCTGACATTGAATGGTACGAAGACTCAGAACGACACTTTTTGTTAGGGCTGTTGTTGGCTGTGATTGTGGCGATTGGAGCAAGTGTTTACTTACCTGTGAGGCGTTTTCAAGAAAGAATAGAGTTGCTCGTCGAGAAGCAGAAACAGTTTGGTAAGGGCAAGCTTAGTACTCGATCTGACATGGACGACATCCATCCTGTTTCTGATTTGGCCAGCAGTTTTAACTTCATGGCTGAAGAGATCGAAAGCAAAGTAAAACAAAGTCATATTTTCGCTCAAGCTATCCCACACGAAGTACGAACTCCGCTAAGTCGTATTCAACTGGCGACCGATATCCTAAGAAGGGGAGCCCCCGATAATCATCAGGTTCTTTTCGATGACATTGATACCTACATTGAGGATATCAACGAGCTCACGTCAGAAATCATCATGCTGTCGAAGTTGAATGTCATGGATAACTCTTTCTTTGAGCTCGTTAAAGTGACCTCCGATCTTCGTGAGTATTGCCTAGACCGAATTCGTTACTCGAAACTAGACAATGCCACCTTTGAATCTAAGGTACAGCTAGAGTGCAAGATTAAGTGTGATTGCTCAATGGCACGCTTGGTGTTCGATAACGTTCTCAAGAATGCGGGTAATTACACACAAGACAAAGTGTGGATGACGCTGGATGAGAACTCAGAAAACTGGCTGGTGGTGATTGAAGACAATGGTTCTGGAATACCAGAGAATAGGCGTGATGAGGTATTCCTTCCGTTCTCTCGACTAGACTCAAGCAGAACGTCGACCAACGGTGGATTGGGGTTGGGCCTCGCGATTGCTCTATCGGCGGCTAAAAAGCTTTCTTGGGATATCAAAATCGACGACAGCAACTATGGTGGCGCCAAGTTCAGTATCGTGATTCCTAAGATCGCATAAGCTGCAGCTTCAAGAGCTCTTCAGGCTCGTCAAATAACAAAGCCACCGACTAATACCGTGGCTTTGTTATATTCCGATTTACAAGCGAGTGACTTCTTAGTTACTACTGCCTAGAGCCTAGAGCCTAGAGCCTAGAGCCTAGAGCCTAGAGCTTAGAGCCTAGAGCTTAGAGCTTAGAGCTTAGAGCGATGAAGTCCATAAATAGCGTGGTCTACGATGCGACCATTCAAGTTTTCGTTACGCGTGATGATACCTTCTAACGTGAAATGTAAGCGCTCACAAACCTTACGGCTGCTTTGGTTACCGGTTGCGGCTGATATCTCTACCTTTTCCATATCTAACTCATTGAAAGCAATATCAATCAGCTTCTGGACAACGCGCGTCACAATCCCCTTTCCTTGGTATGTCTCAGATAACCAATAACCTATCGTCACCTTTTGCTTATCATGATCAATAGTATTGAAACTGCAGTTACCGACGACCTTGTCTTGATACACGATCGCACAGGTCATGCTTTTCCCTTCCGCATAATCGTGTAGCGAGCGTTGGATGAAGATCCTAAAGTCTTGCTCGGTTTTACAATGTGGCGGCCACACGAGCCATTGACTTAGGTACTCATTCTGGCTTTGTGAGATTTCCGCGTAGTGAGAAGCGAAGCTCTCTTCAACCAATGCGATGGAGAGTTCGTTGTCGATAACCGTTTTAAACATGTCTTTCCTTTTCTTATGGCTGCTTATTTAAGCGAATCTTAGTCGGCAGGCTATAATGTCGCATGATTTTTAATATGCAACCATTTGTAGCACGGATTTTTCGTGATACGTTGGTTCTATCACGAAACTCATTAAACCTTACAATAGTTGTGTATATAATCATTAGCTATGCATTAGTATTAGCGGCCTAAATATATAAAAAATATAAAAATGCTAGGCTTAAATAATGAATCAACATTGCCAGGACGTGACCGTGGACTTAAGGAAGGCTCTATTCGGTATTGCTAAGGCGCTTGATAACGTCGGTTTCGAAAGTAAAAATCATGGACAGAGAGTGGGCTATATCGCGTATCGATGTGCTCTGAGTGTGGGGTGGGAAGAAGAGCAAGCGCAGCTCGCGTTTTCGTTAGGCTTGATTCACGACTGTGGTGTCTCGCAAATTGATGAACAGCTCAGTTTAACGTCTGGGTTTGTACCTGACTCAAGCTATCACCATTGTCAAAAGGGCTACCAAATCTTAAAAGAGTGCCCAGTTCTTTCTATATTTGCTAAGCCGGTTCTTTATCACCATACTCCGTGGTCTGAGCTAAGGGCTATTCATATCAGCGAGTTAGAAAGAGAACTAGCTGCCATCGTGATGCTTGCCGATAGAGTCGATTATCTATACGGCATAACCTCTTCTGATCGTTATGGAAACCTAACACCAGATGGCAAAGCGAGCATCATTGAACGTTTGACTGAACAAGCGGATGAGATGTTCGAAACCAACCTTGTGCAACACATGTGCGAGTTGGTTGATTTGGATGACTTCTGGTTTTCTATGGAGATTCCATACATCGAGAACATGAGGGATAACTTTGAACCTGTGCCATTTTTCTCCCAGCAAATGTCGCTGGATGAGACGGTGGCCTTTGCCGAGTTTATCGCCAATGTTGTTGATACCAAAAGTTCGTTTACCTTTAAGCACTCTTTAAAGGTTGGGCAGCTTTCAGAATACCTCGCCAAACAGCTGGGTTATTCCTACACCACTCAGCGCAAACTCTATCTGGCTGGGTTAGTCCATGATATCGGTAAACTGCAAACCCCTAATGACATTCTGCATAAGCCGGATTTACTCACTGAAGAAGAGTATTGCTGTATTAAACGCCATGCAACGGACACTCGATTCGCATTGCAGGAGTTGTTCAGTTCACCTCAGGTTTGTCAGTGGGCATCTAATCACCATGAAAGGTTAGATGGTTCGGGTTACCCAATGGGAAAAACGGCGGAAGAGTTGGATCAACCCAGTCGAATTGTTGCTGTGGTGGATGTGTTTCAAGCGCTAACTCAGTCTCGACCTTATCGTGGAGGCATGACGTTAGAAGAGACTCTCGCTATTTTGAGGGACCACGTTGATAACTTTAAGTTGGATCGAGAAGTGTTTGAGTGCCTTAATAAACACGCGCAATATTGCTTTGAATTATCGACAGACAAACGAATGTACGCGTTTTAACGCCACTGAATGCTTTCGAGGTGTGACGCCTAAACTCATACTCGGTCGAAATGACTAAACACCAGAAACAGAAAAGCGATAGCCGAGGCTATCGCTTTTTTCATGGGGGTTATCAGGATCTTTATATCGAGATTAGTATCGTTTTAAGATCTCGATGATCGCTTGCTCAGTTTCCGCTGCGATGATGGCATCGATGTCATCATCATTTTGGAACAACTCTGATAGCGCCATAATCGTATGGATGTGGCTATCTGAGTCCATCGCTGCCAGAGTAATCGAAAGGTAAACGTCACCGTTGTCTTCTGACTCTAAATCAACACCCTTCTTGAATACCGTTACTTGCAGTGATGCTTCGTTCACACCATCTTCAGGGCGAGCATGAGGCATCGCAATTTTTGGTGCCAGAACATAGTACGCGCCGATGTCCTTGTGCTTTTGCTTGATAGCTTGAACATAATCTGTTCATTTCATAACGTTCCGTTACAAACCCTTGTTATTGACTGATGACTCAATAAATTTAACCCGATGTGTGAGCGAATTTATATAAATAACAATTATGTAAAATATTGATTTTATGAATGTTTACTCATTAAGTCGATTTTTGTTAGAACAGCCTATTCAAAACAATAAGATAGGTAAATCTATGAAAAAACTCGTCAGTTTACTGCTCGCTGCAGTATCGTTAGGGCTTTCTGGTTGTGCAACGGTATTAACAGCAGAACAAAGTGCGCCTCAACTCAATGAAGTTCCACAGGAAAAAGCGTTGACCGTCGCTGTAATCGATAAGAGACCATACGTTCTCGATCATGATAAAGAGCCAAAATTTGAGGGAATTATTCGCAGTTCGTTAGGTATTCCTTATACCTACAACACGGCGACACAGCAGCCAATGTCTCAATTTTTGACTGACAGATTGGTCGCAGGCTTGAAAAAACAGCAAGTAGCTGTTGAGTCGGTTGAGACGACGCCTGAAGAGGATATCACCAAGGTTGCTGAGCAGATGAAAGCATTCGACAACAAATCGATGATGTTTGTCTTGAATGAGTGGAAGTATGACTTCCACGCATTTACGGATAACTCTTGGTACAACGTTAATGTGATTATCTATGATGAAGCTGGTAATAAGCTACTCAGCAAAAATTTCCAAGGCGAGAATGATGTACCTGATGGTGGTGCAATCATCAATGAGATGCAACTGATCTACAAACAGCGTTTTGAAGAGATATTCCGAGATGCTGAAGTGAAAAGTGCCCTGCTAAACTAGTTATTCCCACTTTGATCTCATATTTTGAAAAAGCCACACTCTGTGGCTTTTTGTTTTAATGCTGGTTTTTTTTGCATTATTTCTTGCTGGGAAAATGAATTATTGCGAGAAGTAGTTCGATTTGTACGCTTTATGACCGCGCGATCGTTTGCGTTAAAAAATGTGATGAAAGTCTCACTTAACTGTTTATACTTCTCTTCCGGTTTTAAGCCGGTGCTTAGCCAATACAAGCCGTCACATGGATATGTGAATGACCCCACGGACCGGACCAGCTACGTTCCACTGCTTGTATAAGGTGATTTTTTACATGAACAACTCGTTGTTACATTCGCTAACCCTGTTAGCTCCTTCATCGCGTAGCGTTTTGCTTGCGGTTCTTTGTCCTTTTCCTTTGATGTCATTTGCTTGGCTCATGTTCACTCTTTAAGGATTACTAGGACACATTATGAATATTCTATTTGGTTTTGTCGGTGTTCTTGCACTGATTGCTTGCGCGTACCTGTTATCTGAAAGTCGTTCTTCAATTAACTGGAAAACGGTCTCTCGTGCACTATTACTTCAAATCGGTTTTGCAGCCTTAGTATTGTATTTCCCTTGGGGACAACTGGCGTTAACAAGCCTAAGTAATGGTGTTTCTAGCCTGCTTGGTTTTGCAGACGTTGGTATCGCTTTCCTATTTGGTGATCTGGCTACTGAAGGTTTCATTTTCGCGATTCGCGTACTTCCAATCATTATCTTCTTCAGTGCTTTGATCTCTGCGCTCTATTATTTAGGCGTTATGCAGAAAGTGATTCAAATCTTGGGCGGAGCGGTGCAAAAACTGCTGGGTACAAGTAAAGCTGAATCTCTGGTTGCTACAGGTAATATCTTCCTTTCTCAGGGTGAGTCTCCTCTTCTTATTCGTCCCTTTTTAAAGTCTATGACTCGTTCGGAACTGTTTGCTGTAATGGCAGGTGGTATGGCGTCGGTAGCGGGTAGTGTACTTGGTGGTTATGCTGGCCTTGGTGTTGAGCTTAAATACCTTATCGCTGCAAGCTTTATGGCGGCTCCGGGCAGTCTGTTAATGGCGAAGATCATTGTTCCTGAGCGCAGCACACCAAGTGATTACGACCATATCGAACTAGATAAAGCTGACCAAAGCAACGTGATTGATGCATTGGCAAGCGGCGCGATGAACGGTATGAAGGTTGCGGTAGCGGTTGGTACTATGTTGGTTGCATTCGTGAGTGTGATTGCGATGGTCAACACTGGCCTAGAAAGCCTAGGTGAAACGTTCGGTTTTGCGGGTATTACGCTACAAGCTATCTTTGGTTACCTGTTCTCGCCTCTTGCATGGCTGATCGGTATCCCAAGTGACGAAGTATTGATGGCGGGTTCTTACATCGGTCAGAAGATCGTTATGAACGAGTTTGTTGCTTTCATCGACTTCGTTGAGAACAAAGCTCTGTTATCTGAACACAGCCAAGTGATCGTGACTTTTGCTCTATGTGGCTTTGCTAACATTGGTTCTATCGCGATTCAGTTAGGTTCAATCGGTGTTATGGCACTAGAGCGCCGTGCTGAAGTTGCAAACTTAGGTTTGAAAGCTGTAGCTGCTGGTACGCTAGCAAACCTAATGAGTGCATGCTTAGCGGGTATTTTCATCCTGCTTTAAGCTATATTCAGTTAAAGCGGACACTTTACTTACGGAGTTAACGTAAGGAGGGTGTCCGCTTTTTTGTGCCTGTTAATCAGGCGAAATCGGGTTTTGGCCGTCGACTGTGATTTGTCTATAGTGAGTAAAAGCTCACTCGGAAGAGTAATAGAGCCAGTTCCTTTTATCCGATATACTTGAATATCATCAGGTTGCGATTAATAACATTCGGCTTCGATTGAGAATATTCGGTTCCGACTAAGCATATCCGCTTTCGATTAGGAACAATGGCAACCAAGCTAAATTAATCAAGGGTCTCTCCATGAACATTCGCGTTCTCATCGGTCTTATTGTTACCTTCATTGGCTTGTTTTCGATGGTTTACCTAATTGCTGGCGGCGCTCAGTTTCCTATCTACCAGTGGCCAAAAGAGGCTTATCTCGGTTTGGTGTTCAGCGTCGTGTGGGGGGCTGGTGTTGCAGCGTCTGTAGCGTATTTCTTCTCGGCATTGGTGTTTGTTACTGTCGCCGTGGTTTGCTATGCGATCGGTTATAAAATCGGTGGGCTCTTTTCTTCAAGTTCTAAAGCTTAATCTTATCAAGGTGTGCTGATGTTCATTGAAGTAGGGCTGATTTGAATGCACTGGCTCGATCGTTGGAAGGTGTATCGCTATCATCGGAAACAAACTAACCGCTCGAATGGCGACAAGGCTAAAGCTTTAGGTTGGACTAGCGAAGAGAGTCAATTGTGTCGCTTTGAAGTAATCGCTCGTGCGGCGGACTTCGAAAAGAAGAGTGTTTTAGATTTGGGTTGCGGCTATGGCGAGCTGTTTGAACTGCTCGACAGCATCTATCGTATTCAATCTTATACCGGCGTTGACCAACACGCAGGCTTTCTTAAGAAGGCGAAGCAAAACTACACAGAAGATCGTTGTCAGTTTTTGGCGGGTGATATGAGCAAAATGAACCTTGAGGCGCACGACATTGTCATCGCTAGTGGTTCACTGAACTACATCTCTCGTGATTCTGATTATCTGACAAACATGATTACTCGCATGTATGAACTGGCGAATCAGACGGTGATTTTTAATCTTCTCAACTCAAGCCAGTATCCTTCGCGTAATACCTTGATGAGTTATCACCCTCAAGGTGTCTATCGTTTCTGTAAAACGCTCTGCGATGATGTCTCTTTAACGGAGGGCTGCGCAGAAGGGGATTTTACGATAGTGATGTCGAGTAGACGACACTTGTTACCAAGTGCCGCCCCTCTAAGAACTGTACGTAACAAAGCCGTGTCAGGAGCTTGATGTCGTCTTTGTTTTTATCTTTACGCAGGTTTTGATATTAACAACTTTTGATACGAGTACTGACGTAGTAAACAGCAAAAAGCCGCAGCCTTGAAAGGTATGAGGCTTTTTGGGTTCTATGATGAACCTAGGCTAGGTATGTTGCTAGTTCTTCGGTGGTTGGTTTTTAATGAGTCCGTAAGGGATGTTAGTAAACACCTTAGGGTTGCCTTCATAAGTCGGCGCTTCATTCACTTGCTGCCAATCGAGTAGCATGATTGCTAACACGTTGCGGTGTTCACCGTACTCAAGATCAAAATCACCAGTGATAGAAGGGATCATGCCTTGTTTCTCATCGATTGAAGCTTGAATCGCGAGTCGAGTTTTCTCTAGAACTGGGTCATCTTCTAAACCTGCCAACAAGAAGGTTAATCCAACCTCAGCAATGACATCTTCTTTCGCACGCAGCAGAATCGTATCGATGTTTTCTCTAAAGTAATCGTAGATCCATTGATGGTCTTGTTCGCTTACTTGATGTTGGTAATATTCTGAGTCGCCGAAGATGACGTGTGTCATACCATAGATCTTATTGCCGAATTGCTGGCTTGAGAGTTTTTTGTCTTTATCGTCTGGATACGCTTTTTTGAAGGTATCGACAAACTCATCAACGACATCTTGTTCACCCAGTTGGCGCAGCCAGTAGACTTGATTGGCGAGTTGAGCCGCCCACGCTTTCACCATGTCTTCATTGGTCACGTATCGTGAGAAGTCATAGCGACGAATGATTTCGCGTAGCTTGGCATCGTTCTTGTGTTCTAAACCGTATTCGTGAGCACGAGCCATAGAGCCTAGAAGGTCAACACCAAGGTAAAGGTATTCAGGCATGTGCTTGGTGATGTTGTAGCGTCGAATACTGCGCTCATCGTTATCACCAATATAAGATGCAACTCGCTTCTCTGAGTAGAGTGCGATTTGTTCCATGGTTTGAACGTCATTCGACAGGGTGCTGAGCTTGCTTGCCACTCGAGCCATGTCGCTCCACACCGCCGCTGAATACTTATCGTCTAATGTTTGACGATACATGCGCAGCCCGTAGTGACCTTCTTTGAATGCAGGCAGGGTGTAAAGCTGGCTTTCGTAGGTGGTGCGAATTAGGTCTGCAGATTGCTTGAAAGATTGTTCTTGAGAATTGAGCGAATCTGCTTGGGATTGAACGTTCACTGCGGTTGGCGCTTGAACGTTTTCTTGTGCGTGAACGGCAACCGAGGCTGATAGCAATGTACACAGTGTGATAGTTTTTAACTTCATGTCGTGAGGTACCAAGCTGATTATTAGTCTATGTAAAATAACATTGATGAATCCTTCAATGTAAGCGTTGAGTCAATACAATGTAAGCTTTATAAGGTTCACTAACCCTTTTTGATTAAACCATTCGTTTAGTAAAGAAGTTTGAAGTGATGGATCACTCAATATTTGATAGATAGTCGACGTCAGTATGGATTTTTAATGACTTAGCGGCATACTGGGGCAATAAGCCAGAAATGAGCCGTTATAAGGCAGTATATAGAACAATAGTGTTAGAGGTTCGTAAATGCCAAGTGGTTCTAGCAAGCAGTGGTCTGCCAGAGTAGTATCTTTTCTTTTTTTCCTTGCGATAGTAAGCGCAATTGAGTTCTTTCATGCCAAGCAATTAACTTTTCTTAAAAACGAATCGTATTCAGAGGCAAAAAAGCAACTATCCATTATTCGTTCTCGGATTGAAGCCGCGATCGTGTCAGATATGTATATCCTCAATAATTTCTCGACCTTAGTGACCATCAACCCCGATGGTGAGGTGAAAAATTGGGACAAGATTGCTGAGAATATCATTCAAGATGGCTTCCATATTCGACTTATCGGACTCGCCAAAGACGACATTCTAAATTTTGTTTACCCGCTGGAAGGCAATGAGCAGATTCTCGGTATTAATTATCGTGATCACCCAAACCAATGGGAGTCGGTTGAGATAGCCCGTAATCTTGGCAACACTTTTATTGCTGGTCCCTTTGAGCTTTTTCAAGGTGGACAAGCCCTCATTACGCGCACTCCGATCTTCCGAGATCCACCTTTCAATCAAGATTATTGGGGTGTCTCCAGTGCTGTTATCGGTTTAGATGAGCTGTTTGAAGATGTTGGAATCGGCAAGATCGAGAACAAGTATGAACTCGCTATTCGTGGTGCAAACAGTTCAGGTAAAGATGGCGCTGTCTTTTATGGTACTCAGGATGTGTTCGATAATGCGTTTGCCACTGAACAGGTGAGTTTTCCATACGGTGGTTGGTACCTTGCTCTTTCTGGCAACGAACACGTATTAATGGATGAGCCTTGGTATCGCATCCAAGCGGTAAGGCTGGTGGGCTACTCCATAATATTAGTGCTGGCGTTTGCCTTCTTTACTATTTATCGCCTGTACCGGATTGCAGATAGCCGCTCTATGCATGATGAGCTAACGATGTTACCGAATCGTCGATACTTCATGTATAGCCTCAAGCAGGCCTTCAAAACCACTCAAAAACAGAGAGCGAGAACCTTTGCCGTTGTAAATATCGACCTCGATGGCTTTAAAGCAATCAACGACACTTATGGTCACGCGGCAGGCGATCAGGTATTGATCGAGTGTGCTAACCGTATAAGAAGTGAGCTGCGTGTTTCAGATATCGTCGCAAGGATAGGAGGTGATGAGTTCTTGGTCTTGTTGCCACGCATCATCGATGAGCAACACGTATCGTCGATCGTGACTAAACTACGAAAGGCGATATGCTCGGCGCCAGTTGTGTACGAGGCGCACTCTATTTATCTCAGAATCAGTGTGGGTTGGGTTATTCACAATAACAACTACAATGATGTCGATGCGCTCTTAAAAGCTGCTGATGAAAAAATGTACGAACAGAAGCGACAAGTTATCTAAGTTGAATTTGAGCTGCGATTAGAATTTAGTTGCTGAATGTGGGGAAAAGCCTCAGAATACCGCGCTTTGCTCCGATCAATGTATTTGATGAGCAAAAGCTGAAGCAACGCACTTTTAACGTGTTGCTCATACTAAATGTTATTCAACTGAGAAAATAATCTATGAGTTTTACCTCCCTTGGCCTTTCTGAACCGATCCTTAAAGCTATTGAAGCACAAGGTTACGATAAGCCATCACCAATACAAGAGAAAGCCGTGCCAGCTGTCCTAACGGGCAAAGATGTTATGGCCGCTGCTCAAACAGGTACAGGTAAAACTGCAGGCTTCACGCTACCTATTCTTGAAATGTTATCGAAAGGTACTCGCGTACGTCAGAACCAAGTTCGTGCGCTTGTGCTAACGCCAACTCGTGAACTTGCTGCGCAAGTGAATGGCAGCGTAGTGAAGTACGGTATTAACTTACCGCTGACTTCAACGGTAGTGTTCGGTGGTGTGAAGATTAACCCTCAGATGCAAAAACTGCGTCAAGGCAGTGACGTGTTGGTGGCAACACCGGGTCGTCTCCTTGACCTATACAACCAAAATGCAGTGCGTTTCGACCAACTAGAAATCCTAGTGTTAGATGAAGCAGACCGTATGCTAGATATGGGTTTCATCCGCGATATCCGTAAGATCTTGGCTTTCTTGCCTAAGAAGCGTCAGAACCTACTGTTCTCAGCGACGTTCTCTGATGATATCCGCAGCTTAGCGAAAGGCTTAGTGAACAATCCTGTTGAAATTTCAGTAAGCCCTGCAAACTCGACGGCAAAAACGGTTGAGCAAAGCATCTACCCAGTAGACAAAAAGAAAAAAAGCGCAATGCTAGCGAAGCTAATCAAAGATAACGATTGGCGACAAGTGTTGGTGTTCAGCAAGACGAAACACGGTGCTAATAAGCTTGCTCGCTTCCTTGAAGAGCAAGACATCACTGCTGCACCTATTCATGGCAACAAGAGCCAAGGTGCACGTACTAAAGCCTTAGAGAACTTCAAAACAGGTAAGGTACGAGTACTTGTTGCAACTGATATCGCTGCTCGTGGTATCGATATCCCACAACTGCCTCAAGTAGTTAACTTCGATCTTCCTCATGTATCAGAAGACTATGTACACCGTATCGGTCGTACTGGCCGTGCTGGTGAAGTAGGTAAAGCGATTTCATTGGTTTGTGCGGATGAAGTGGGTGAGCTGTTCGGTATTGAACGCCTTATTCAACAAGTGCTAGAGCGTCGTGAACTGGAAGGTTTCTCTCCAGTAAACAAGTTACCTGAGTCTCGCTTGGATTCACGTCCAATCAAGCCTAAGAAACAGAAGAAAGCAAAACAGCCACGTGAGCATGCTGATGGTCAACGCTCTGGTGATAACGCTCGCGGGCACAAGCCAGCAGGTAAGAACAAGCGTCATGTAGCTGGCAATGGTTCGGCGCCAAAGCGTAAACCAACATCTGGAAAGAAACCGGCTGAAAACAATTCAGCTGCGACAGGTGAAGATAAGTCAGTAAGAAACAACGGCAGCAACTTTAAGCGCGGTAGTGCGGGCAATAAACCTGCTGCAAATAACGCGGGTGCTCAGAACACTCTAAGCAAACCAAGCGGTGCGGGTAAATCTAATGGTACTGGTAAGCCAAATAACGCGGGTAAACCTGCAGGCAGGCCTAAGAAGTCTGGTTACGGCGGTAGCTACGGCCCAAGCAAGTCGTCAAATAAGCCAACAGGCAACAAACCTTCACCGTCGAGAAGCCGCTCTAAGCCAGCTCCTCAGAAGTAGAGTCTATTAGATAGACCATAGAGGTCCAATAACGAGAATGTCTCACAGGAGAGTTCTCGTTGATTAGTGACTTTTTACTGTCTAACTCAAATAAGCGCGAATATTGGATCTCAATGTTCGCGTTTTTTTATGGGCGTTGTTTATGTTGAGTAACCTAGGGAGAGGTTTATTGCTGTTTAAAGTGATTGAATCTAAGGGAAATATGGCATTTTGGGGAAGGGTAATGAATCTTTAATGATTTATTAATAACAACATAATCACTAGCGTTTTTGTTTAATTTCGCAATTTGCAATTCCAGTTTGCAAAACAAACAAGGATATACGGCTAATACGTGTTCAGATGCGTAGTAAATACGTGTTTTAAAAGTTGGCACGCATACTGCTTTAGTAATGGTGACCCTTCTTAAGCCGAGGGTCACCTAGCCAACTGACGTTGTTAGTGAACCTTTTTTGTTCACACAAAATATATGACCAATCACCCTTATTGTGATTGGTTTTTTTTTGCTTGAATTTTAGGTTCTATTTTTTGTTATTACTTTTTTACTCACCACACTTCGAGTAACAGCTTGGTTGGCGTGGGCATTCTCCACCTCTAGAGCAGATAAGCCTCGCCTCTGTCTCAATCCCACGTTCAATCCAATTTATATTTAGAATCTTGGCTATTGTCGTGAGATCTTTCTTGATGTTACGCGGAATTGCCACAGAGCCACCATTGTTAACGCATGACGCTTTTAGCTGCTCTGCTATGTCTCTTGAATTACCGCCTTGAGCATCAATCGCAGGGTTGAGATCTATACCAGCACACAACACACGATTGTTACCCGCAGGGTCCGTCATATTGATGGATTCACAGCAGTAGATCCTTGGCTCATCACCCACATTCAAAATGGAGATTTGAGCCGAGCTTCCCGCTCGAGGTTCTGATAATCGACGGAACACAGCCCAATGTTGACATGGGTCAGCGACCGTTCTCATATTTCCCCAAGGCAGTGGAATCCCGTTCCCGCGATATACCGCCTTGAGTTTCCCCGGCCCATAAGCATCAAAGTAGTGCCAGTGAGGGTAGGGCGATACTACAGTCATTCGACGCATCGCAACAGAGGGGGAAACCCCTGCTCTTTTGTGAACGTCGATTTCGTAACCAGTGCGGTCAAGTAGCTGCCTAAACGGGACTTTCGGGCACAGAAGTGCGCCAGCAAAGAAGCTGGATTCAAAGTCTCGCCATGCTTGAAGAATGTCTTGGGAGTTGAGCTGTGAAGAGCCTGATACCTGGTTGTCGTCCCACGTGTTGTTGTTACCGACCGACAACACACTCTTTAGGCCTTCTTTGCTGTGCAGAATGCAATGACCGATATAAACCGAAAGGTCGTATTTCAGACGAGTTGGATACTCTTTAAGAATCTCGTTTAAGAAGATAGTACCGGGAGGCTCAAAGAAGGAGGTCACTAACTGCTTAGCGTTAATTCCGAGCTCATCGACGACGTCTTGCGGCGTGCGCGTCACCCAGCGGATGTTGATTCCTAGGCTTCTAGCGATGTCTATCAGGTCTTCTACGCTGAGGTTAAGACGTTTTAAGCCTACTTCTTCCGCAGCGCGCTCAAGGTCAGGGAAGTGGTTCTGGTTGCTCTCTTGGTGTGCTCGAATCAAGAGGTGCGCAAACTGGCGGCCTGAAATGCCCGTTTGTGACAGCATCTCAGGAATCGCAATTTGCAGGATGTCGTTTGAGAATAGGAAGCTCGGCTCGAGCGCCATGCCACTTATCCCACCACGATTCCCCTTATCAGGAGCAATGGCTTGTTGTTCAGATTCGTCGTCGAGGAACCACGTCGGATTCTTCTGAAAGACCTGTGCAATCACTTCCAGCATATCGATGCTCGGAACCCGCTTTCCACGTTCAATCATTGAAAGGTAAGAAACGGAAGGGGCGTATTCTGGGTTGATTCTAATACAACGCGCAGACAGGTCTTCCATCGTTAAATGGTTACGCTTCCTAAGATTTCGGATTTTCGTACCTAGGAAATGTGACTGACGAACTAAACTTTTTGACAAGGCCATATTTGTAAAATTCACATTGTAAAATTTTTGTTGTGAAATTGTATGTAAAAAAGCGCTAATCTACAAACTAAGCAATTCACAAAATGACAAATAAATTAAACGTTAGTTTGGAATAATTGCTCTAGGACACATTTTTGCTGTAGAAATCGGTGGTTATCACCGGACTGGTCAAGAGGGAAAGACTATGAATATGCTTACATTCGATAAAACAGAAATCCAAAAACAATCAAAGCCATTTATCGCTGAAGCTGTCTTTGCTGTGGAGACAATCAATGCTAATCAGCAAACTGAAAAGCAAGTGAAAGCAAAGCAGCTGCTTGATCGACTATTCCCACTAGAGAATGGTTCACATCAAGACGTAACCAGCTACGTAGTCGATTACCGCCATATTATGGCTTACTTTAAAGACGGTCAGCACAGCGGTCTGAAGCACCCTAAGCAGTTTGTAGCGTACATGGGTGAGAAGAACGACCCAGACTCTATCTTGTTTCGAGATGGCAGTGGCAGCCACCTAGAGGTGATGTTTGGTTGCCACAAAGGGACAGGTTGTATTGAGCTAGTAGAAATTGATGATATTCAGTTGGAATCATGCACCACGTTTGGCCAATCACCAATGGAAGCAACAACCACAATGCGTGAAGAGACCATTGCAGCGATGCGCCACTGGATCAGTTTGATTCAAGGTGACGCAAAGGGTAAACCAAAGGCATGCAGTGAAGATAAAGAGTTCAGAGCAAAGAGTGGTGAAGACTACTGCTTGAATTATTGCTTCCAGATCTAACGGTGAATCCTAGTTAGCTAAAGTAATTTATACAACTAAAGAAAAAGCCCCGAAGATAATGTCTTTGGGGCTTTCTAGTCTCAATACGAGCCGACTAATATGTCGATAAGAGCATTGTTGGTGTGTTTTACAAAGGCATGACTCGGTTACGGCCAAGTGATTTCGCTTCATAAAGTAGCTTATCAGCACGTTCAATCAGCGATTGAGCTGATTCGCCGGGTTCAAGTTCAGCGACACCAAACGATGCAGTGATACTGCCGACTTGTTGACCACTGCGGCGATCTTTAATCGACAGCTTTTCTAGAGAGCGACGATTGGTATCAGCGAGTTGACGAGCAATACGCAAAGACTTGTTAGGCACAATCAGCGCGAACTCTTCACCACCAAATCGATAGGCAGAAATACCTTCACGGCAACTTAACTTCAGCTTGCGAGCGATCGCTTTAAGCACCATATCGCCAAACAAGTGGCCATAGGTGTCGTTGAAATTTTTAAAGTGGTCGATATCGAGAAGAATCAGACACAAAGATTGTTGTGCTTCACACAGGGTTTCTATGTCACGGTCGAAAGAGCGACGGTTATAGAGTGTGGTTGTACTATCGAAAAGCGCATCTTTCTGAACTTCTACTAACTGGGTTTTTAGCTTGGTGATCTCTGAGGTTGCAGAGTTTAGCTGAGAGTTTAAAAACTGAGTAGAGTGACGAATATGACGGGATTCAGACACCAGCTGTCGAACTAAGGACATGACTTCATCAATAGATAGGCTTTCATTATCAACACGAGCCAAGTCCTCGAAGCTTTTATCGATCATGTCAGAAAAAGCGGAGGTGTCGGTCAGGGTGTCATTCATTGAATTGGAAACTTCAGAAACTAACAGTTCCAAATTAGCGCGAAGGTCATTGATATTGGTTTCGGATTTGCTGGCAACATAATTGTTGTATAGCTGCTCACCAACGGCAGGAGGACAAATACCGTAGTGTTCTAAAACACCATCCATGTCTTGAGTCAGCTGGGGAATAGCGTTATCGACATAGGTGTACCAAAGTGCGTAATTTGCAGGTGTCGTTGACACCCTGTTCTTCATCATAAGAGGCACCGCTTTTTTTAGATTTGCGGTGGATTTCTGAAATTCGTCTTTGTTCATTATTTTTACTGCAGATACCAAAACAACTAAGCCACTTGCGAACAAGGTTAGCGGATTTCGAAGGTCTTTGCTTTAAAAATTATATGATTAGTGGATGAGGGTTGGATAAATAACTCATTTTTATTATGAATATCGATTGCGTATTCATAAGCGTAATCTAATGGATTGTTCTTTAACCATATTTGGGCTTATCAAACTTTCGGCGTAGCGTGAGTTAGTATCAAAAGATTGCTGAGAATTAAGTGTTGTCTAGGGAAGTGCATACAAAAAGTGACGTAAATTGATCGTTGAGCTTTAACTGAGAAAGTCTAGGTTGATGACGCTTGGCTGGTGATTTGCATTTGTTCAGAGTTTACGGGGGAAAGCCTGTATCGAGAGGGGAAATGTTTATAAGCAGGCATAAAAAAGCGCCGATAAAAATCAGCGCTTTAAAATTCTTTTTAGCTATAAGAGCTAATTATTGAGCAACAACGTTTGCTGCTTGTAGGCCTTTTTGACCGTTTTCAACTTCGAAAGAAACCTTTTGGCCTTCTTTCAGAGTTTTGAAGCCTTCAGAAACGATTGCACGGAAGTGTACGAATACGTCAGCGCCGCCGTTGTCTTGAGAAATGAAACCGAAACCTTTCTCTTCGTTAAACCATTTTACAGTGCCAGTATTTGTGTTAGACATAATTTGTCCCTTATTCATAAATTTTCTAAGTTGTTGATTGCATTTAATGCAATGCGCTGATAATTGAATTATTTAATATTGCTAAGAAATAAGGAAAAACTACTTACAAAAACGGGTAACGATTTTACATGTCAATTTTTTACTATTCATCTAACTTAAATAACTCCGGCTAACAGAGCGAGAGCATGTTAACACAGTCTTTTGAGATGTACACGCATTGCTTAAGAAATTTGTGTTTTTTTTTGTCATACCGTGCGAATGTACAAGATTTACACTGATTTAGTGATAGTTTTGTCGCTTCGTCCAACACAACAAAAGGAAGCATCTCAGCTTCCTTTTGATCATTAGTATAGACGATATTAACGCTTAAAGTTGATATCTTCAGTTTGATCTAAATTTATTTTTGTTTTCGCTGGTTGAGTCTCTGCAATCACCTTACCGTGGCGTATTGAGTACTGCACTGGTACTTGGCGGCGTACTGCATCAAAGCCATTGTCAGCAGGAAGAATCAGCAAGCTACCTGGCTTACCTTCTTCGATACCGAAGTTGTCTTGAATGTTCAATGTGCGAGCAGAGTTCTTGCTGATCAAATCAAGTGAGTTGTTGATTTGGTCGTAGCCCATAACCTGTGTTACATGCAGTCCCATGTGCAGAACTTGAAGCATGTTCGCTGTGCCCAGTGGGTACCATGGGTCAAACACATCATCGTGGCCAAAACAAACGTTGATGTCTGCTGCTAGCATCTCTTTAACGCGCGTTACACCGCGGCGTTTCGGGTAATCGTCGAAACGGCCCTGTAAGTGAATGTTCACTAGCGGGTTTGCCACGAAGTTGATACCTGACATCTTCAATAGACGGAACAGGCGAGATGTGTAAGCACCGTTGTACGAACCCATTGCAGTGGTGTGGCTAGCAGTTACTTTCTCGCCCATTTCAAACTTATGAGCAAGGGCTGCTAATGTTTCCACAAAGCGAGACTGTTCGTCGTCGATTTCATCACAGTGAACGTCGATCAGACAGTCGTACTTGCGTGCAAGCTCGAACACATAATGCAAAGATTCAACCCCGTATTCACGAGTGAATTCGAAGTGAGGGATAGCACCGATAACGTCAGCGCCGATCTTCACTGCTTCTTCAAGCAACTCTTTGCCGTTAGGGTATGAAAGAATACCTTCTTGAGGGAATGCAACGATCTGGATGTCGACCCACTCTTTCATCTCTTCACGAACTTCAACCATCGCTCTTAACGCAACGAGTGTTGGGTCAGACACATCAACGTGTGTACGAACGTGTTGAACACCGTTAGCTATCTGCCATTTCAGTGTTTGCTTGGCACGAGACTTTACGTCTTCGATTGATAGCAGTTCTTTGCGCTCAGCCCAACGCTCAATACCTTCAAACAAAGTGCCAGAGATGTTCCAGTTAGGCTCACCAGCAGTTTGAGTAGTATCTAGGTGGATGTGCGGTTCACAGAAAGGAGTAACTGCAATGCCACCTTCAGCATCAAGGATGTCGCCTTGATGATTGATTTGCGCGCCATTATCGAGAATGCGAGAAAATTGACCATTTTCAATCAGAATCTGTTTCAAGCCTTCTTGGTCTTGAAGTTTCGCGTTCTTGATTAATAAGGTTGTCATAGTGTGTCCTTAAGCGGCCTGAGATTTCAGAGCTTTTTTGTTCAATAGAGGATTAAGCACGAGGTAACTGATTGCACCACCTAACACTGCGTTCAAAGGAACAACGCCAGGTAGGAAGTGACCAGCGGCTACGCCTGTTGCTACCGCGATAATGCCAGCCCAGTTAACGGTTTGGAACTCTGCATTTGCAAAATCTTTGTAACGTTTACGGTTCGCGAAGAAGTCGGCGATGATTACGCCACCAATTGGTGGAATCGCCAGCGAAAGGAAGGTTAACCAACCAACGAAGTTGTTGTATAACCAAAGTGCGAAAATCGTACCGATAATGCCGTTAATGATAGACATTGTAGTACTTGAGCGACCAGTGATGTTAGATAAACCCAAACCGGATGCATAAAGTGCATTTTCATTGGTTGTCCAGATATTCAAGCCAAGCACGATGATGGCTGGAAGCAGCAGACCTTGCGCGATCATCACATCTGAAATATCTGCCTGACCGGTTGCTGCTGCTCCTGCTGCGCCGAAGATAAACATCAGCGAGTTACCGATGAAGAACGCAACCATAGTAATTAATACTGCGCTTGCTGGCTTTTTACCGAAGCGAACGAAATCGGCCGTTAACGTACCCGCACTTACGAACGAACCTACAACCATTGCAAGAGCCATTGAAAAGTCCATTGGCGTCTCTGGTTTAATAAGTTGCAGTTGCTCTAGTCCACCAACACTGTCTACCGCAATCAGTACTGAGTAACCACCCAGAATCGCAATTGCAGGCACTGCAATCGCTGAAAGCACCATTAGCGCTTTAATGCCGAAGTACACTGTACCCGTCATCAATAAGCCAGATACGATAATCAAGGTGTTGGTATCAATGCCCGTTGCTTTTTGTACTGGAATAGCAAACATCGCAACACCCACACCAAACCAACCGACTTGTGTACCACCAAGTAAAGCAGAAGGAAGCCATGAGCCTTTAGTACCGAAAGAGAAACGAGCAAGAAGGTGGGTAGAGAGGCCAGTAGATGAGCCGATGTAGCCAAGAAAAGAAGTGTAAATACCGAGGATTAGGTTACCGATGAGAACGGCGAGGAAGAAATCGTTGAATGAAAGACCTGTCCCGAGTGAACCACCTGTCCACATACTTGCAGAGAAGAAAGTGAGTCCAAGCATTACCATGGTGAGTGAAGCGACTCCTTTCCTAGCCGATGTAGGAACCGGCCCTAGACTGTAGTTATTATCAGCAGCCATTTTTTACCTCCGCAAATGATCAAAATTAAAATTAACGGTCGCCGTATTGCAGGAAAACTTGCGCATTATGATGATATAAATCACATAGTCAATGCTAATTTTGTCAATAATTGCCCATAAAAACCAGTTATTGCAGTAATTATCTTGTAAAACATAGGGTTATTTTCTGTCTTTATTTAAAAAAACAAATAGAAAACGTTTTCTATAATGCGTTGGTTATCTGCTGTTCTTGGTTGGCTAGGAATGCTTATTATTATACGTCTGAATGGGTGTCTGTATCGAAAAAGAGGGCGGTTGGCCAAACTGCAGGCAAAAAAATAGCCAATCGCAATAATCGCAATTGGCCTATATATTTTGTGAACAAGAATAGGTTCACTAACAACGTCAGTTGGCTAGGTGACCCTCGGCTTAAGAAGGGTCAATATATACATAGCAGTTAGTGTGCCAACTTTTAAAACCACGTAAAACGGCAGTTTTATAGCAATCTGGTGCGTATTTGAGCGTTTAATTTGCGTTTTTGAAATGCCCAGTTGCAAAATGCAATTGCGATTTGCAACTTTAGAGTGTTTATTCGTTTTTCGGGTTTGTGTTCTTTCTGGCGACGAATGGTGAAATAAACAAAAAGCCCGTGCGATCTAAGAGCGCACGGGCTTGGGTATTGTTTCACCAATAGGAAGTATTAGATGGAGTAGAAGAAGTACAGTTGAGACTTCATTCTAATGATGATCCCGCGTATTACGTCTAGGAACGCCATAAAGCTGATAGGCTTCTCACCGCTTACCCACGCTAATCCGACAGAGCCAACAGGAATATCGTAACCCTCTGCCTCATCAATTTTTAAACGAACAAAGTGGTGCTTGTTCTGAAGGTTTTTGCCTGTGGTAACACGAACCTGCTCATCGATACCCAGCAAACTTGCTTGCGCTTCACCAGTGGCTTCTACAATGCCTTCTACGGTTGCAGAGAACACTTTTCCTGGGTATACCGCTGTCGCAAATTCCGCAGGTTGACCGACCTTAATATTACGAATCGCTTGGTGGTTAACTCGCATCAGCACGTACTTCTCTTCGGTATACATCTGGATACGAGGCATCATTGAAACACGCTGACCTTCACGAAGAATAAAGTTCGTTACAAAGCCGTCAGTCGGTGCCGTGACTTTGGTGCTGTTCAAGTCCCATTGTGCTTGTGCCAGTGTTGCCTTTGCTGAATCGACCTCAGTTTGCTTCTTGCTCACATTGGTTTCAGCTTTGTGGATGTTCAACTTCGCATTCTCGGCATCGACTTCTTTCTTGCTAAGCTGAGATTCCAATGTCGTAACGTTATACGTCGCTAAGTCTACCTTTGCTGTTTGTTGGTCGATGTCAGTTTCAGTGATCGTATGTTCTACCACTTTGTTTTGCTTCTGGTAACGATCAAGCGTCTTTGACTGCAGTACTAAGTCTGTTTTAGCCGAATCTATTTGTGCGACTGAAGCTTTGATGTCTTCAAGCGCCGATTGATAGCTGACTTTTGCAATGCTCACTTCTTGACGAGCTGTGTCTAAAGCGACCTCTGCAGACTCAAGTTGAACGCTGGCTTTGTCTCTTGCGATGACATATTTAGTGTCATCAATTTCGTAAATTAGCTGTCCTTCAGTCACATCCTGGTTTGGGTCGATGTGGACTTTGGAAGTTTTTCCCGACACATTAGTTGAATCGGGACGCAGCTGAATATGTGGAGACTGAACCACTGAGCCTCCCGATAGATCCATCGGAGTAAAATTGAGTAGGCCAACCCATACAAACAGCAACCAAGATGTACCCCCTAGGTACGCAAACGCCTTGGTGCCTTTGTTCCAAGGCATACCAACAAGTCTGAGTAAGTAAATGAACAGTGCCCAAATTGCCAAGCCTTCTAACATGTTTGGCTCTCCTCATCTTGCTTGTCGGAAGTTGTTTGCTCCTTGGTTGTGGTCGGTGACTTCCATGTGTCTCTTAGATTGATGATGGCTTTTTCCATATCAACGAAGGCCAAAATTACTGCTAGTACCCATACCCAGTGCCATACAAAACCAATCCATGTTAATGCGGTGATCAAACCGAGTTGTTGATGCTCTTTACTGTGAGCCTTGTTGATTGGTAATTCATGCACACGCCAGAAGCCGTAACATGCAGCAGCGATGGTTGCGACTAACACTACGCCTGCAACTACGTGTAGTGCGGTATCTGCGCCGGTTCCGACAAATGGGACACTAACTAAACTCATTGATATACCCTAGGTTAAATTGAGCACCGAGTGTTATTGATATCAGATTTAGAAGTTGATAATTTACCAATTACTTTAATAATGATGTCATTATGATTTGATCTGTAATAGTGACTTCTAAGTATGGTGGCTAATGAACAATTGTAACTTCTTAAGAGCATTGGGTATTTTGGGTATTTACCAATACGCAACGACTAATAAGGCTGTGAATACTGAGCAATTAGGTATTCCTAAATCGGTGTTTAATAACCCGATGAACCTTATCCCCGTAAGTGAAGTGGACAAATGGTATGGCTTACTTGAACAACAAACCGGTGATTCCGATATTATCTTGAAGCTGGCTGATAGAGTGGATATTGAAAGGCTAGGTCCTCTCTCTAACTGGTTTTTCTCGGGGCACGATCTGGCGTCGTCTATACGCCGAGTTAACATCGGGTTGCACTGTTTGCAGTCCGGGGCTTTTCTATATGGCGCTCAAGTCGGTAATTTCATCAAATGGTGCTACGACAATCCTGCTTATACTGAGGTGGGTAAAGTTCATGACTCAATTCGAGTTGCCATCTTTATGATGAAGATATTAAGGCGTTACTTGGGAGACGACTTTACTCCCGCAGCCGTCTCTATCGCAGGTTATCGCGAGAACACTCAACTCTATCAAGAGTATTTTGGGTGCAATATTCAGTGGGGCCAGCCACGAACTGAAATCTGGATACCAAGCCAGTCGAGGTTATCGAGCAATCAAGCCCCTTCTAGCGGCAAGATGAGCTTGGCAATGAACTTTCATGACTTAGATAATTACCTCAACATGCCTGATGCCGCGGATGAGCATAAGGTGACCTATGAGATGATCAATTACAGTCGCCATTTCGGCCTGCCAACACTGCATAAAGTGTCGAGTTTGCTTGGGTTATCTGAACAGCAATTTCAACGTCGATTGCATAACTTAGGCATCAACTTTTCTACCATTATGGGCTATGCGTTAAGTAATGTGGCGGTGGAGTTGTTGATGTATTCAGTGCCAATAGATAAAGTCGCGACGAGGCTCGGCTATACCAATGTCGCGAGCTTTAATCGGATGTTTAAGAAACATCGAGGTTTGACACCCAAGCAATATGTTGAGCGCCTAAAAACTGGCCTGTAACTATTCAGAGCTAACTTATGGTTCGTTTATGGATCAGGCTGGACAAGTAAACCATCCCCCAAGTACTCAAAATGAAAGGGGCGGTGAGTGGTAACAGTGACAGTTCATGAAAACCAAGTGTGATGAGACAGCTTAACAGCATGCCGAATAGGATTAACGGCCAACGGATTCGCGGATAGGGCACAAGTGCTAAAGTGGCAAGAATGGCGTTGTACCCGTAAAGACCTTGGGCTACCAGTTCGTTAGAAGCGCCAATCAACCCGCTAAATACGGTGCTAATTATTACTGCGAGCATAACCCAAATGGCATGCTTGATATTGTTGAGTGCGATGGCGACTAAGATAACGAGCCCCGACAACGCATTTTCGATGAAGCTGACTTGGCTTATCCCTTTTAACAACGGGATCACCACTGTCGGCAGGTTGAACCACGAGTTAGCCTCAATACTGATGAGTGGCATCAGTGCGGAATCAGGTGCAG
Organism: Vibrio sp. ZF57; assembly: GCF_001691235.1. Taxonomy (NCBI): domain Bacteria; kingdom Pseudomonadati; phylum Pseudomonadota; class Gammaproteobacteria; order Vibrionales; family Vibrionaceae; genus Vibrio; species Vibrio sp. ZF57. The sequence continues at coordinate 42,841 of NZ_MAKD01000117.1, forward strand.
AAAACGCTGACAGCTCAAAGGTTGATTGGATAATATAAATCAGCCAAGTGGTGAGGATAAAGGCGCTAGTGTAACCGCGATATTTCTCAAAACTGAATACGATGTGGGCAATCGGCACCGTGAGTAATGCACCTAACGCAGTCACTAAAGCCAATAATGGTGTCACACCAAAAAAGTTACCGATAAATAAACCAATCAAAGCGCCATTTAGCGCGTACATTCCACTATCAATGTCGTCAACTGACTTGTTGGTGTTGGTGTTGGTGTTGGTGTTGGTGTACATATAGCCATAGAAAGCTAATGCATAGCTGCAACTGGCGCCAAGTAAGGTAAGAAAAGCCAGCGCCAGTGACTCAATAGAAATGGCAAGCAACAGCAAAGTCGACGTCATGATAGACGGTGTGAAATAGACTTGCCCAATGCCATTGAGCAAGCCTTGAAACGGCAGAATATCCTTGTTCGTTTTCATCGTCTGATTACATTATTGAGTCATGTTAAATTTTTGTAATTCAGATTGTATACAATTTTATCAAGTTCACCATCTTCGAGTGTTAATTCTGATACCAGCGTTCACCATAAGCTTGTTGGTAATCTGGTGTTTCAATGATGCCTTCTTGTTCTGGAACGGTTTCTAACGGCCCAACAACAGTTCTATAGGGCAATACGCCAGCCCATACTGGAATGTCCATATCGGCTTTATCATCATTCACTCCATGTTTACCAATCTTCACGGAAGCTTCTGTTAAAGGTATCGCCAACAACTCGGTCGCAGTGAGTTCTTTTTCATTACTGAGCCTCACTTCATCGGTTCTGCCCGGTGCGATTTGCTCAATAAAGATATTCAACAAGCGATCCTTTTCTTGATTGTCATCGATGACTGAAAATGACCCCAATACCACAGCAGAACGATAATGCGCACTATGATGAAATGCCGAACGAGCCAGCACCCAACCATCGAACAAGGTGAACGTTAAACAGGTTGGTTCTCCCTTTTTTAGTCCTTTTAGTAGGCGACTGTTTTTAGCTCCATGAATGTAGACTATATCACCCACTCGCCACGCGAGCATCGGGATGACCATTGGTCCTTGTTCGCCCTGCAATGCAATGTGTGCGATTAAGCTCTCATCAATAATTTGGTGCAGTTTCTCTTGTTCAAATACGGCTTTGTGAGCCCCTTTTTTAATCGTGGTTCTTTTCGTGTTAGATAACATAATCGCTCCTTAATCATTGCCTTTTGATTAATGTAGCGATTAACTGGTCTATTAAATAGAGCCACTTTTAAACACTATTTGGATCCAGTTATGCAGCCTATCGATGTCGGTGATCTACAGTTAGACGAACAACACGGCACGCGTCAAACCGCCTTGTTCCACGCGATAAGAGAGAAGATCGTTCAAGATTTATGGAGCAAGGGCAGTAAGTTACCTTCAACACGTAAGTTGGCTGTCGAGTTATCGGTGAGTCGAAATACGGTGATTTATGCGTACGAACAACTGGTTACTGAAGGCTATATCGAGAGTAAGCAAGGCTCAGGGTTTTATGTCTCGGTTGAACAACCAGAACACTTTCTAAGTTTGTCTAAGCCAAACAGTGTTCAGGATCCGAAGGTCAAACAAACAGTCAGTAAACCGAGTACAAACATAGCGACACCTAACGACATTAACCGCAGCTTTGCCCCAGGAGTTCCTGACTTAGATGCGTTCCCTTTTGCGAAATGGCAGAGGTTGCTGCAACGTCACTCTACACGTCAGAACATTGCGGGCAATCAAGAGGTTCAGGGAAGCTCAGCCTTGAGGGAAGCGTTGAGTGGGTATCTTGCAAGCAGTCGTTCCGTTCATTGTAATGCCGACAGAATCATCATCACCGCAGGTGCGCAGCAAGCCATCTCAATCGGATTAATGGCAACGTTAGCGATGGGCGACAAAATCCTCGTGGAGGAACCCGGTTATCGACAAGTACATAAAATTATCGATCTGTTGAGACTAGAGTTAGAAGGTGTAAGTGTGCGTGAAAAGGTGGGGTTGGATATTGAGAAAGTGTTGGCCAGTAATGCTAAGGCTCTGTATGTCACACCGAGTAACCAATACCCAATGGGCACGACTTTAAATACTGAGCAGCGCCTTAAACTGATCGATTGGGCCAATCAACATCAGTCATGGATCATTGAAGATGACTATGACAGTGAGTTCCAGTTTGCTCATCGCCCTTATACCTGCATGCAAGGGTTGGCGGGAAAGTTGGGGTTCGATGATCGCATCATCTATGTCGGCTCTCTGAGTAAGGTTATGTTCAATGGCCTTCGATTAGGGTACTTAGTGGTACCAGAAAGTCTGGTGGCGAAGTGTCTTGAGATCAAAGACGCGCTTACTGGAGACACGGCGTCCCACACACAGGAAGCTTTGGCGGATTTTGTTCGAGAAGGCGACTTGCTGCGTCATATTAGAAAGATGCGTCGGTCATACAAACTCAAGTATGAAGCGATGATAGAAGCGATTGAAAGCGAGTTTAACGGTGATCTTGAAGTGATCAGTCAGGCGGCAGGGCTACATGTGACCGTGAAGTGGTATCAAGGTATATCTGAGACTGAATGGAGTCATAGAGCTGAGCTTGAAAATATCATCATTCGTCCGTTTGATTTTTATGAATATGGATCAAGTGATGCTCGTGATTGGAGTGGGGTGGTGTTGGGGTTTGGAAATATCCGATTGGCTGACATAAAGCCGAAGATCAAACAGATCGCTCGGCTTTTTTATCAGTAATATTGGTAGGGCTTGTTTACCATTTTCTGATTCATCACGAATCGAGTTACAACTTGTCGATAGAGACGGTGGGTTTACCTTTACCTAGCCACTTCCGCCAAGGGAGTGACAATGTCACAAAAACAGTCACAGCATAGAGCATCGACCAACTTAAACAGATAAACACCAAGGTACAGATGACCAATGAAAGCATGGCAGTGTATCTAGATGCGCCTGTTAGTAATCGGCAAGCGGCTAACATTGCGAGCAGATAAACCAGAACAAAAATACCGTTGGCGAGCTTGAGAAAGAACTCAAGGTCTAAATTAGACAGCTCACCAATCACACACGAAATAAGCACGACAAAGCCAATTGCTAACGTTGGGTAGAGCGGTACGCCGCGGCTGTTCAGTTGAGCCATTCGACTTGCAGGGCTGTGTTGGCGGGCCTGAGCCCAGATCATCCGAGACAGGCTTTGTGTGTAAAGGTTTAGGCTGGCAAAGCAAGCAAAGAACCCCAGCACGCTGATGACGGTTTTGAAGCCATTACCAAACAGTTGTTCTGTTACCCAAGGGATGGATGCGGCATCGAATTCAGATGAACCGAAAGCACCCAGCTTAAGAATCACTACTGAACAAGCCCAGTACACTAGCCCCGCAACAAAACAGCCTGCAATGATGGCGATTGGGAAGTCACGTTGTGGATTTTTGAATTCCTCTCCCATGTGAGCAAAAGCTTCTATTCCGACAAAGCACCAAAACATGACAGCTAAAGCAGCGCCGATAGACCACATTGAATTGGATGAGATGGCAGGAAGAGCAACATCGGTTGCCGTGATGTCGGCTTTCCAAACAAAAGCGCTGACTAAGGCAAAAATCGACAATGCGATCACGGTTTGCAGTCGGCCAGAAGATTTACTGCCCATCAAATTGACGGCAATAAGCAGGGCGACGGTAAAGGATTGAGCACCAAGTGGTGTATCGAGAGGTGCGGGTAACAATTGTTGAGCAAAACCACCAGCCAGTGCAATGGCCGCTGGAATACCGACAGGAATAACACTCACAAACAACCACGCCACGCTTGTTTCTAATCGCTCGCTAAACGCCTGGCGCGCAAAATAGGCAGTACCACCTGCATTCGGGTAGCGTTTTCCTAATGATGCGAAGGTCAGTGCAATCGGGCAAATAGCGATAAACAGGATTAACCAAGCGAGAAGAGACAACTGTCCTGCAATGCCTGCTGCGATCGCAGGGATCATAAATAATCCAGTGCCTAGCAAGGTCGTCGAGAGTTGTCCGATTCCTGAAATAAGCGTGATTTCTTGTTTGAGTTGTGTCATTCGCTCTCCTAGCTATTTGATTCTGGTCACGGTCTTCCAGTAACTTTCTTCTGGTGTGTGAGAAGTTATGATTGAGAGCATACATTGTTGACATCAATAATACAGCTAGCGAAACGTCGTAAGACACCGTCATTTTAACGGTATTAATCCGATTCAGTGTGAAAGTGTCGGCTGTCAGAATGGCTGTTATAAGTAGGAAAGTTGTGTCAAATTAGGCGTTATAAATAGAACAATAAATGAAAAGAATCAGAAGCATGGATAAATTTGATCGCCAGATTTTGGATATTCTCAAAACCAATGCACGATGCTCAGTGAGCGATATCGCCCGAGATGTCAGCCTCTCGCGTTCAGCGGTGAACGCCAGAATCAAGAAACTGGAAAGCGACAAAGTGATTACGGGCTACTGCGCTCAAGTGGCAGAACCCAACCAAACGAAGAATGTGTGCGCTTATATCTTGTTGAAGTTCGACATGTCGAGTAGTGACCATAGTTGTGAGTCTTACGCGAAACAAATCCAGAGTATTGATGAGGTGCAATGGTGCCACTCTATTAGCGGTGAGACAGATATGATGTTGTACGTGGAAGTGGAAAGCATGGAGAGCTTGAACCGAGTTCGCGATCAGCTGCAAAGTTACCCGGATCTTCGCCACTTAATGACTCATACGGTTTTGACCGAGTTTTTCAACAAACAGAATGCGACGGTGCATTCATGTTAGGCAATATCAACTTAAACCTACTGCGTTCACTGCATGTACTTCTTGAAGAGTGTCATGTGAGCCGTGCCGCCCAACGTTTGCATATCACACAATCCGCGGTGAGCCGTCAGCTCAGCCAGTTACGTGATTTGTGTGGCGACCCTTTGCTGGTCCGTGACGGCAACAAACTGGTGCCGACCAACCGTGCATTGCTACTCAAAGGTAAACTCGACGACCTGCTTGGCGAGTTTGACCACCTGTTAGATGATAAACCCTTCGAGCCGCAAGACTGGCAGGGTGAATTGGTGTTGTCTTCGAGTGATTATGTCGCTCAGTATATTCTTCCTGTGATTGTGGCAGAGGTGTCTGCTGAAGCGCCGAACATTAATCTGGCTTATCGATTGTGGCAGCCAAACTACCTTGAAGCACTGAACGAGTCTGGGATTCATTTGGCTTCCAGTATGTTTCCCACAAAGCCAGAACATGTCTCAAGTATCAAACTTGGTGAAGATAAGTCGGTGTGTTTGATGCGAAAGTCGCACCCGCTGGCTCAACAAGCGGTTTTGAGTGCAGAAGATATTGTTCACTACTCTCACATCAAAGTGACGGGTGGTGGAGATAAAGACAGTTACGCGGACATAGCATTGAAGAAGCAAGGGCTGAAGCGAAGAGTGGCTTTACAGGTTCCGTTCTTTTCATCTGCTGGTACTGTGTTATTGCAAGACGACTATCTGATGATCGTGCCAGAACATATCGCCTATAACCTAGGTCGACACCTCGATACTACTTACTTTTCGTTGCCATTTGATACGGAAATGCATACCTATTGGTTAATGTGGCATCCTAAATATGACAACGACTCTGCCCACAAATGGGCGCGAGAAAAAGCATTCCAAGCCATGCAAAAGTCGAGTTACAATATCAGTATGACTTGAAATCATAGGTGTGATGATAATCTTTGATTTCAAATAATACCTCCTGCGAATTATGGTAAGTGCCAAGTATTGAGTATTAAGCGTAGAGCGTTCAGCTGGAACGCTTTATTTTATTAGGAATGGAATGATGACAGTAACAATTTGGTTTTCTTTATTAGCGATTTGCTTGTTGGGTGCAATGTCTCCGGGCCCAAGCTTGGCGATGATCGCTAAACACAGTTTGGCTGGTGGCCGTATGAACGGGCTTATCGCAGCTTGGTCACACGCTGCTGGTATCGGTATTTATGCGTTCGCAACCATTGTTGGTTTAGCCGTTGTGCTTGAGCAATCCCCAATGTTATTTAAAGGTATTAGCTTAGCGGGGGCTGCTTATCTGCTTTATCTTGGCGTTAATGCGTTACGTTCGAAAGGTGGTGTTGCCGCGAAATTAGAAGCGGGTGAAAAGATGAGTTACATGCAGTCTGCTCGTGAGGCTTTCTTGATCTCTATCTTGAGCCCAAAGATCGCATTGTTCTTCATCGCTCTGTTTAGCCAATTTGTAGCGCTAGGTAATGAACTGACCAATCAAGTGATTATTGTCTCAACGCCGCTGATTGTCGACGGCCTTTGGTACACCTTTATCACCTTGGTACTGTCTAGCCCGTTGATTGTTGAACGTATTCGCTCGAAAGCTCAGTTGATTGATCGACTATCTGGCGTGGTGCTGATCCTGCTTGCTGTTCGCGTGGTGTGGACGATATAGCAGTAAACGATAAGAATAAGTAACTAGGGTCTGTTAACTTTTAGTGGTTAAATTTTGTTCGAGATAGAATCGTTTTAGGCGCGGCAAGGAGTATGTAGCCTAGTCATTCTAAGTTAATACTTCTTAACAAAGCATAAAACGATTCTAGCCGAACCCTTCGGGCAGCCTTTGTGGTTCATTTCTACTGCGTTATCGGCTTCTTATGTAGGCTAGCTACACTTCAAAGCCTCTGCCTTGTAGAAATTTCCCACAAAGTGCTGCAAAAATCAGCTCTAAAGGTCAACAGACCCTAGACGTTCACCAGAAACGACACTCATTAAAAAAGGCTCACTAGACGTTATCTAGTGAGCCTTTTTGATTTCTCTGGATTAGCTTTTGGAAGACTTGAGCTTATTAGCCTTCAGAGTTCAGTACGGCATCTAGCTTCGCCATCGAGTCTGAGAAGTAGGGGTTGTAGGTCAAACGCGCATGGTTCTTCCCTTCTTCACGATAGCCCCAAGCTGAGTACCAAACCTCACTGGTTGCATTGCATTGTTCTTCAAACCCTTCTGCCTGACCATTGGAGCAAATCTTCTCGCTACCATTGATTCCGTAATAAGGGTTGTTTGGTGAGAACAGTAAGCCCATGTGAGAGCCGTTCGAGATGCGTTGCTCTGGGATCTTCATGCTGTACTGAACAGCGCGAGGATCCTCGAGAGTCGTCTCTCCTTGCCAAACCAACACATTGTTTGGATTCGGCATAGATTCAGTAAAGGCTTGCTGAACGTAGTTGGTGTCAATCACGCTGTCGCCTTCACTCATCATAATAAAAACTGGTTTATCGAAGTGTTTATCTTGTAAGTCACCACGTACGACTTCTGATGTCTCGTAGTAAACCGATGCACCATTCATTGGCAACGAGTTGTAACGCAACACATTGTCTTCAGGATCTTGATCCGCCCAAGTGACAAAGTAGCTTGCTAGTCCCGCGTATTGAACGGCAGACGAGCTCGGTTGAAACGCAGGTGAGAACAGCAGTAACCCAGAGATCTTTGGATCGTTCATCGCCTGTGAAGTCACGAGGTTCGCGCCGGTTGAATAGCCGCCTAGCCAAACAGAATCATACTCTTGCTCAAGTAACTTCGTATGATGAGCCACCACACCTTGCCAATCTTCTAGGCTCGGCTGCATTAAATCACCCACGCGACTGCCGTGACCCGGAAGTAATACGGTTCTCACTAAGTAACCTTGCTCTGCCAAATGGGTAGCGATGTCTTTAAATGAGTAAGGTGAGTCGCCTAATCCATGAACCAATAATACCGCCTTGCCGTTTGGCGAGGTTGGTTGATACTCGGTTGGTGAATTGAGTTGGATCTCGAGTTGCTTGTCTTCCGTCATGAACACGCGGTTTTTCAATAACCAATCTTGTGTGTCATTGACGTAGGCATCAAAGCTGTCTTGCTGATAGCTAGGCAAGTCTGGAGATGTTTCGTAAGCGGGTATCGGTGTCTCGTTGGAACAACCAACGAGACTTAAAGTCGTTAAGGCCAGCAGTGCTAGGAGGGGCTTTCTTTGCATTATGTAATCTTGTCTCTGTTGTGCTTTCACTATGTCTGAAACTAAAGTTTAGGTTACTTTTTGCTTGAAAGGTCTTCGTATTCACCTTCAATAACACCGGCATCATTGGTTGATGACTGACGAGTGTTCATATGAGCTGCGAAACCTTGTTTCTTCATTTGATTCTGAATGCGCTTGCCAGTAATTAAAGCTGCAATAGCTAAAGGAATAGCAAGGATCAAGCTTGTGAATAACGCCAAAAGGCCAGTAAACAATGCAACAATCGTAACTAATATATTTTTCATATTCATTCCTCTTTTTCTATGTTGTTACTTTATCGCTTCTATTCTGAACGAAACATGAACGCCGTTAATAAATCTCTGAGAGTCACTATGACACGGATGTGTGCTGTTAGGGAGTTTATATGTAGTCATAATCACGCACTAAAAACATGGAATAAAACTAAGTTTAATAAAATCAATATGTTAAAAGTTGGCACGCTTGATGCTCTATAGGGGTTGGAATAAGTCACTGTAAGCAAAGTACTTACAGTTAATAAAAATTACTGGAGCCCTTATATGTTCTGTATTCAATGTGAACAAACAATTCAAACCCCAACCGTAAAAGGCTGTTCTTTCGCACAAGGTATGTGTGGTAAAACTTCGGAAGTATCCGACCTTCAAGACGTGTTGGTGCATTCTCTTCAAGGTGTTTCTTTTTGGGCCAATTTGGGCCGTGCGTGTGATGTTATTGATACTGAAATCGACGAGTGGGCGCCAAAAGCGTTTTTCGCAACACTAACCAACGTTAACTTCGACCCTGCTCGTATCATCGAATTCGCACAACAGTCCCATGAATTCAAGCAGCGTTTAGAGCAACAGGTTCGCGCGGCAGCGACATTGATTGGTTTTGAGATCCCAGCGCTTTCTGCTGCTGCTCAATTCGACCTTCCAACGGACTCTTCAGAGCTATTGGCGCTTGCCCCTCAAGCGGCGGTAAACCGTGGTCACGACTCTCAACACGAAGATGTGATTGGTCTTCGCCTTCTTTGCCTATACGGTCTAAAAGGTGCAGCAGCTTACATGGAGCACGCACGTGTTCTTGGTCAAACTGATAATGCTATTTTCGCTGAATACCATGAAATCATGGCGTTCCTAGGTACAGATCCATCAGACCTAAAACAACTGTTAGATACGTCTATGCAGATCGGCTTAATGAACTACAAGGTCATGGAAATGTTGGATAAAGGCGAGACAGATACCTTCGGTCACCCTCAACCAACAACCGTGAATGTGAAGACGAAGCGAGGTCACTGTATCCTTGTTTCTGGTCACGACCTGCATGATCTAGAAAAGATCCTTCAACAAACGGAAGGCAAGGGCATTAACGTTTACACCAACGGTGAGATGCTACCTGCACACGGCTACCCTGAACTAAACAAGTACCCACACCTTGCGGGTAACTACGGCAGCGCTTGGCAGAACCAGCAAAAAGAATTTGCGAACTTCCCAGGTGCGATCGTAATGACATCTAACTGTCTGCTTAACCCAGATGTGGGCTCGTACGCTGACCGCCTATTTACGCGTAGCATCGTAGGCTGGCCGGGTGTTGCTCACCTTGAAGGTGACGATTTCAGTGCAGTGATCGATTGTGCTCTTGCGCAAGAAGGCTTTAAGCATGACGAGATCGAGCAAATGATCACTGTCGGTTTTGGTCGTAACGCCTTGATGGAAGCAGCGCCTGCGGTTGTTGAACAAGTGAAAGAAGGCAACATCAAACACTTCTTCCTAGTGGGTGGTTGTGACGGCGACAAATCTGAACGTAGCTACTACACAGATTTCACAGCTCAAGCGCCAGAAGATTCAGTAATCCTGACATTGGCATGTGGTAAATTCCGTTTCAACAAAAACCAATTCGGCGACATTAACGGTATTCCACGTCTGCTCGATGTTGGCCAATGTAACGATGCATACTCAGCGATTCAGCTTGCTCTTGCGCTGTCTCAAGAGTTTGATTGTGGCATCAACGAACTACCACTAACACTTGTTCTTTCTTGGTTCGAGCAAAAAGCGATCGTTATCCTGCTTACTCTGTTCGCACTGGGTGTGAAAGGTATCTACACAGGCCCAACAGCGCCTGCATTCCTAACTGAAAACCTACTAAAGATTATTCAAGACGAGTTCGATATGCGTTCTATCTCAACGCCAGAGCAAGATCTTAAAACAATCTTAGCGGCTTAATCTAAGCCCACTCCCAAGCCCCGTTGTTGCTGTTCTCTAGGAACGTGCAGCGGCGGGGCTTTTTAGATTTAATTCTTTAGTATCAGTGAGGTGTGTGAACTATGTATGCATGGTCGGATAGCGATTCAATCAATTTAGTGTGTTTAAAGAAATGGCACGAGACGCCAGATACGGTCAGCTTTGAGCTTGGCAGTATTCCACAAGATTTACATTTCAATTTTAAGCCCGGTCAGTTCATCACCTTGGGTTTAGATATGCCGACGAAAACGGATTACCGTGCTTATTCCGTGGCTTCTTGCCCCGAAGATAACCGCCTGAAGTTGACGGTCAAGCGTGTGGAAGGTGGCTTGGTTTCGAACTTTATTGTTGATGAGCTTGATGAAGGTGACGAGGTTTCTGTGTTGAAGCCGGCAGGCTCGTTTAACTGTATTGATTGCATGCCAACGGCAACAAAGAAAGTAACGCTAGTGAGTGCGGGCTGTGGCATTACACCCGTAATGGCGATGGTAAAATATTGGCTGTCTCAAGACAGTGACAGTGACAGTGACAGTGACATTGAGATTGATTTCGTCCACATGGCACGCAACAAGCTTGAGACTATCTACTTTCAAGAACTTCATCAGCTCGATGAATCACATGCGAATTTCAACTTAAAACTGCTGTTAAAAGACAACGAAGGAACAACCGCCCCTCAAGGTCGTTTAGATAAAAACTGGTTGGTGAAACTGAGCCCAGATATCTTAGATAGAACGGTTTACCTGTGTGGGCCTGTCGGCTTCATGCAAGATATTGAGAGTTATCTGAAAGAGCTTGAGTTCAACATGGATAACTTCTATCAAGAAAGCTTTACTCCTGCTACTCAGGATGCTCAATCAGAAGCGTCAAACGCCGAAATTGCTGACGATACGAATAGTGCTGTTAAGGTATTTGTGCCTGCGTTCGGCGCTGAAGTTGAAGCGGAAACTGGCACACCATTGGCGGATTCATTAGAAAAAGCAGGCGTTCCAATTATTATCGCTTGTCGTAGTGGGATTTGTGGTTCGTGTAAATGCAAAGTGACCAAAGGATCTGTGGAATCAAGCAGCCAAGAAACATTGACGCCAGAGCAGATTGAACAGGGCTACGTGCTTGCATGTTCAAGCTCGATTCAGTCAGATGTTGAGGTTGAGTTATAACAGACGTAAAGCTGTGCAAGAGTGATGAAGACAAGATCTTATTATAGCGATAAAAGTTAGGGCGCTAGATGTAAAAAGGCCACCTAGATCAGTTAGAGAGAGCAGATCTAAGTGGCAACCCTCTTGTTTATACGGGGGAGTAAAACAAAAGGGGTTGCGAAGTCCATACAGACTTCGCAGATATAGTTATTATGTTGTGGAGCTTGTTGCGATGGACGTATCTACAAGAGCGAAGTTAATTAAACTTCTGGGTATGTCTTGTAGCGTACACCCATCATCTGTTCCATACAGTGAACAACTTGGCAGCTGTAGCCAAACTCGTTATCGTACCAAATGTACAGCACGGCACGGTTGTCTTGTGCGATAGTCGCCACACCGTCAACCACACCTGGGTGACGAGAGCCAACCAAGTCGGTAGATACAATCTCAGTCGAGTCTGTGTAATCAATTTGTGCAGACAAAGCAGAAGACAGCGCCATTTCACGCAGGTACTCGTTCAACTCTTCTTTGTTTGTGCCTTTCTCAAGGTTTAGGTTCGCAACTGCCATTGAAACGTTTGGCGTAGGAACGCGAATCGCATTACCTGTTAGCTTACCTTCCATTTCCGGCATCGCTTTTGATACTGCTTTAGCAGCGCCAGTCGATGTCAGTACCATGTTCAATGATGCAGCACGACCACGACGATCACCCGAGTGGAAGTTATCGATTAGGTTTTGATCATTGGTAAATGAGTGCACCGTTTCGATGTGACCAGACAGCACGCCAAACTTGTCGTGAACCGCTTTCAATACTGGCGTGATTGCGTTAGTAGTACAGCTTGCTGCAGAGATGATGGTGTCTTCTGGCTGAATAACATTTTCATTCACACCAAATACCACGTTCTTGATGTCGCCTTTACCAGGTGCAGTCAGTAGCACTTTCTTCGCACCGTTACACGCAACGTGTTGGCTCAGGCCTTCCGCGTCACGCCATACGCCTGTGTTATCAACCACAAGTGCATTTTCAACACCGTAAGCCGTGTAATCCACTTCTTCTGGTTTGTTTGCGTAGATAACTTGGATGAAGTTACCGTTAACGATGATCGCTTTGCGTTCTTGGTCTACAACAATGCTGCCGTTGAATTGGCCGTGTACAGAGTCACGACGAAGCAGGCTTGCACGTTTTTCTAGGTCGCCATCTTTGCCGCCGCGTACAACGATTGCACGTAAACGCAGTGGGTAACCCGGGCCACTTTTCTCGATCAACAGACGAGTTAGCAGTCGGCCAATACGACCAAAACCGTACAATACAACGTCACGAGGTTCTGTCATTGCATCGCCTTCAAGCGATTCGATAAGTGCAGTTTGTAGGAAATCATCCAACCCATGTGTGTCTTCGCGATCTTGCCAGAATGAATGCGCAAGGCGACCAACATCAATACGACATGGAGATAAGTCCATAGAGAGAAGGTGTTGAATGATAGGTTGAGTCTGTTCTGCTGTAAGAGGAGAACCAGTGTAACGTTTTGCGATGCGGTGAGCTTTGATGATGTCGATAGTTGTCGCGTTAACTAAGGTCTTACCAAAGAGGATAACTTCTACGCCTTTTTGACGGTATAACTGACCTAAAGTTGGAGCGATGGATTCAGCAATGGTTTGACTAGTTTGCCAATCTAGGAGGTGCTTTTCGGGACTCATCTTTACTCGGGACCTTTCACGTTAAGTTTCTGCATTCATGGCGGTTGTAGGGAAGCCAATCAGCATAGGGGATTTGAGGCATCAGTCTGTGGTCTTTATTGCCACTTAAATGTGCTGATATACCTTGTGTGTAACTTGTAATTTTTATGTGGCAGGATTGTAAGGTACGACGGGTTATTCTGCTAGGAAAAATAAATGCAGACAAAATATCTGCAAATTGGCTTTATATTAGCCATAAATCAAGATTTGAACGTCGATAAAGACTATTGACTTTAATAATCTGTAGCACTTATTTTTCGTCAAAAAATACTCAATTCAAAGGATAATATGTAATACAGGTCATATTGAACATTAAAGGTGTGATCGCTAACTCAAGTTACACGTAAACAGTAAACGATAAATAAGGGAATTAACGAGTATTGATGTTTGACCTTTGAATAAGCCTAGCTTGAGTGTGAAAAGTGCATCACGCAAACGATTGGATGTCACAATTTTAACCTAACTATCCACTTTGTTAGCACGCAGAGTCATTATTCACAGTCTAGTTGAGCCGCAGAATGTGGATGTGTACTTGTTATGCCGGTGATAATAACTGGAGAAAACGTCTTTTGTTTACCTTTTGCTCACTGAAACCTCGCTTGTTTAAACCAGTCTTAATAAAAGCACGCCTTTCCGCTTTAAAGCACTTTTCTGGATACCAGTTGGCTTTAATTTTTCGTTCTGGGCTCAGAGTATCGTTTGTTCATATCCAATTTGATCAATAACCCTCTGTTAATGTCCTATTCTTAATTTGGGTTAGGTAAATTACTTTCGGGAAGGGAGTCGTTATAAAAATGATAAACATGTCAATTAGATGGCGTCTTATTTTTCTTTCCACGGTTTCTGTACTCATTATGTTCGGGTTTACAGTGAATGAAGTGCTTAAGAACGATGAGAAGATGAATCACCTTGAAACAACGCGTATTAAGGTCGAAGCGCTTCAATTTTTTAATACGGTTTCAAGTGATGCTTATCGATGGTTGGTGCTGTCTAATGATTCCCCTGAGAAAGGTCAGTTGCTTTTAACACTGCAATCAGAACTGGATAGACTGACTCAGTATGGAATGCGACTTCAACGGTTCGACAGCAATTGGAGTATTGACCCTCAGTTAGCTGAATTGAAAAAGTTGTTGATGATCCTAGCTAGTACACCTGAAACGACAGACAGCAGAAAATTGACAGAGCGCGCTTTCGACTTGTTAAAAGACGTGCTGATGGAGCTGTCCGAATATCGCATGGCTTTAGTCGATGGCAATATTGGTCAAGCGGAAGCGATGTTTATCAATCTTACGCATTATGTGTTTTGGACTCAGAGAGAAGCGTGGTTAAGCTTCAGTTTGTATCGCTCGCCCGAGCTAAGAAATCAATATTTATTGAGCTATGTAGGTGCGCTAGAGAGGCAGCAACAGTTGCTTGATACATTTTTCCGCTCTGATACTCGTTCACCTGAAATTAGGCAACTGCTAAACGCGGTCGCCAAAGATGATTTTCAAGACAAATTTATATCTCGAATCCTCAAAGGGGACTTTTCATCACCCGAAATATATCAACACTTGAAAAGCTTAGAGGTTAAAAAACGGGCTATTTCAAACGCGATTGGCGCTTACACCAATCAAATACAGTTTGAACTGACCAAGAATATCGCGTTGCAGAAAAGGCAAACCTTGGTCATGACGTTGCTTATACTCATCGCTTCTGGTGTTTTGATGTGGCTTGGGGTTGCGACATCTCTGCGCTTAAACAGAAACCTGTCGATTATCTTGAAAGGTGTGTCGGAATGCGCTGATAGCTACGGCCAGCCAAAGGTGATTCGTATCCAAGGGAACGATGAGCTTGCCGAGTTCACTGAAACCCTAAATCGAGTGATGGAACGCAACTATCTGCACAACAAAGAGTTGATAACAGCAAAAGAAGACGCGATTTCGGCTAACAAAGCCAAAAGCGCATTCTTAGCAAATATGTCACATGAAATACGCACGCCACTTAACGGGATCATTGGCATGGCTGAGATCTTATCTCAAAGCCAACTGAGCCCAAATCAACAAGAAGTACTGGGGGATATC
Source organism: Vibrio sp. ZF57 (assembly GCF_001691235.1). Lineage (NCBI taxonomy): Bacteria > Pseudomonadati > Pseudomonadota > Gammaproteobacteria > Vibrionales > Vibrionaceae > Vibrio > Vibrio sp. ZF57. The sequence goes on from NZ_MAKD01000117.1 coordinate 58,019, forward strand.
GAATCGTCCTCTCACTCTTTACTGGTGCTGCTGAATGACATACTCGACCTGTCTAAAATCGAGTCGGGTAACTTGATGTTGTCACCACACAATGCTGATTTGCGAGAAGCGGTTTATGACTCTGTGAGTGTGATTCAGTCGAAAGCGATAAGTAAGGATATTGAGCTCGACATCAATATCGATTATCAAACGCCGTCACAACTGTTTTTCGATGAGTACCGCGTGAGACAGGTGCTGACCAATCTGCTTTCTAATGCCATCAAATTTACGTCTAAGGGCACAATTACAACTGACATTGCTTATACACCTATGTCTATGGGCAGGGGCAAGCTTGAATGCAGCGTGTCTGATACCGGGATTGGGATTGAGCCCGAGAAGTTAGAGTCCATATTTGAACCTTTCACTCAAGAAGATGGCAGCATTACCCGTCAATTTGGCGGTACGGGGTTAGGGCTTGCGATTTGTCGACAGCTTGTTGATTTGATGGGTGGTTACATTACCGCGCGTTCAGTGAAAGGAGAGGGCTCTACATTCACTTTTTGTTTGTATGTCGATGTTGTAGAAGCGCCTGTTCAAACTTTCGATAACCTGAGCCGAGCGACCATCATCTCGAACTCTTTCAATTACCTCGATCAGCTCGTTAAAGAGTGTGAGCGTTTGAATGTTCGAGCCAATGTGGTGTCATCCATTGCTGCCCTTAGTGAAAGTGTAAAAGAAAGTGACTTCATACTTTATTGTCATACCTTGCACCACTCTATGGAAAAAGATCTTGCGACGTTGAAGGTGATATATCCTCTTGCTCGCGTCATCGTTTGTCAGCATCACCTATTTAAAACCAACCTAATCAGAGAAACGGTCCACTCGACTCATACCTTGCCATTCTTGGGCCGACGTTTCTTAACCAGCTTACAATCTCTCGATGTGGGCGAAGAGCAAACGCCTCAAGTGGAAGCAAAAGATGAAGAAGTTCGCTCTCTGAATCGACGCATTTTGATCGTTGAAGACAATCTGATGAATCAAAAAATAGCGAGCTTCTTCCTTGAGCAAGCGGGTTATGAATATTTGATTGCCAGTAATGGCCAAGAAGCGGTGGATGTCATCACCCAGGGTGCTCAGTTTGATGCAGTCTTAATGGACTGCATGATGCCTGTTATGGATGGCATAACGGCGACTCGTGCGATACGTCAGTGGGAAGCCGATCAACAAGTCACACCATTACCCATCATAGCTTTAACCGCCAGTGTTCTAGAAGAAGACATCAAAGATTGTTTTGAAGCTGGTATGAACGCCTACTTACCTAAACCCTATAAATCTCACCAGCTGTACGATCTTTTCAGTAGCCTTGATATTGTCTAGGGCTCCCGTATCAAGGCTAGCGCGGCGCTACTTAACGAACTTCCAATCCAAGGTTGTATTGTGCAAGGCAACGACCGACATAGCTGATGTTCAGCAAGGCTGCGACTAAGATGGTGCTGATGTGGGCGACGATTTGAATTGGCAGTGAGAAGTGATCGGCCATTGGATAAGCAACAATAATACTGAGAAGCATAAGCAAGGTTGTGATAGCTAGACTGAAGTTTGAAACAGAAAGCAGAGTTTGAAAGCGTTGAGTCATCGTCTTCATATTGAATTCCTAATTGCTATTAATAATTATGATACTTGTTATTAATATCAATTAGCGTTCCAGTTTTAATTTACATTTAAAATCATAATCTTATGTAATTTCACTTGTTTTTAGAGTCTAAGTGACACGTGCGAATTTCAGGTCTTTATGACTTGATCGTGTTTCTTTACCATTGTCTAAACCCACAAGTATCGATGTGGAATCGAACACCTGAATATAAACCAAGCCCAACATTATTTTTTTGCCCGAATTCCGAATGAATCTTTTTAAGTTTCACGTGTAGATCTTCGCGAGTAATGTCATTTGCAGGCACTAGGTCTAAGGCACAAAACTCTAAGTGCTTACTTCGCAGTGCACCACCAGCTTGTTGATTGTAGATATCGGTTCGCTCTCCAGATACTGGTATAACAACACCGATTTCAGGCTCAATATATTGTTGTATGTACTTCAGGGTATTGATCATGTTTGGCACATGTTTCTTATTTGGGAGGGTAAACAAGGTTGTATTACTCATTGCCCAATCCGTCCCTTGCAATAGAACGAGATGCAGAGGCATGCTCTGAGTAACGCCATTGTCCTTGAGTTGTTGTCCGATTGCTCTCACTTGGTCTTGAGCGTGATTGAGGAGCATCCAACCTCGAAATGCTGATCGGGTCGGAACCTTGTAGCCATGAACATCGACCACGAGATCGTCATAAGTGATTTCGGTTTCTTCGGTATAAAGTTTCTCAAATTTTTCAGGGTAAGGTTGTGTCGTTGATAACGCCAAGGTTATCAGAATACTTCCGTACATAAAGTCTCTCCATCGCTAGTGTACACTCGTTATTTAGTTTGATACTGCTGTTGAGTTTCATTCATTTTGCTTAGGTACGCTTAAGCCTAGACGGTTAGGTTTAGATGCTTAAGTATAGACGCTGGAGTTTAGGTAAAAAAAACCCACTACTAAGAGTGGGTTACTAACATTGTTACAAGTAAATTAGCGAGGTTAGATTACTTCTTACCTTGGATTTGCTTGTCTTCTTCTGTCAGTTCACGAATGCGACGGCTGATGTCACGGCGAGCTTTAGAAATCTCAGCGCTCTTGATGATGTGGTCATCAACACGGTCTTCGTAGTCAGCTTTCATATTTTTGATAATGCCTAGGATCTCGTCGTGAGTCATCTCTGGCTTGATGTAATCAAGTAGGTTATCAAGAAGGTCGACACGCTTACGGTTGTCACGAACTTTCTTTTCGTTGTCTAAAAGTTCACGCTTAAGTTTGTTCTTACGTCGTGCTTGGTTAACAATTTCAAATACGCTGCTCATAGATTCCTTTTCCTATTCGTCAAATACGTTGTCTGCTTCTGATTAAAGCACATCAATTGATGATGTAACAGTCTTTAGATCAAAGCAAAAGTAAGGTTGTTTAATTATTCGTCACTCTCGCTGATGTGTGATTGTTTTTATCTTACCGTTCAAGTTAGTATCCCATGTAGATACTGCATTGATACGAAATGTGAAATGAATCAACAACAATTGGAAAACGAAGAATTGGACGACAATGTCACTGAATCTTCAGCAGAACAAAACAAGCTTCGTGATGCGTATGTACAAGAGCGTACTTATTTGGAAGTCGTGGAAATAGAGCTAAACCGTTCTAAGATCATAATGATTGATGAACAGGGCAGAAAGAAACGAGTACCAATTTTGTCTGAACACTAGTTACTGCATTGTTAGGTGTTGAGATGGAATTATCAAAATAATAAAAAGGAAAAACGATGAACACAGTACTTTCCCCAATTGAAGCGAGAATTATCGGTTGTTTGATCGAGAAAGAAGTCACTACTCCCGATCATTACCCACTGACACTGAACAGTTTAACCACGGCATGCAATCAAAAGAGTAACCGTGAACCTGTTCTCTCTCTTTCTGAGTCAGATGTTTTAGATGCAGTTGATGGTTTAATCGGACGTCGCATGGTGAGTGATGAGAGCAGCTTCAATAGCCGTGTTAATAAGTATCAGCATCGTTTCTGCAACACTGAGTTCGGCGATCTGCAATTTACAGAGCAAGAGCGTGCAATCATCTGCTGTATGTTACTGCGCGGTGCGCAAACACCCGGTGAACTTCGTACTCGAACGGGTCGCCTTGCAAACTTTAGTGATGTGAAAGAAGTAGAAGCAACATTAGACAAACTCGCTGCAAGAGAAGCAGGTGCCTTGGTTGTGAAGCTGCCACGCGAAGCGGGTAAACGTGAATCACGCTACCAGCATTTGTTGAGCGGTGAAGGGGACGTTGAAGCGTTTGCGATGGCATCAGTAAGCGCGGCTGCCCCCTCTGCAACGAGTGAAAAGTTTGAAGAGCTTGAGTCTGAAGTTGCAAGCCTACGAGCAGAAGTGGCAGAGCTTAAGGCTCTGGTTGAATCACTGCTTTAAATGTCAGATGCTGATAAAAATGCGGATTGGGTCGTGTACTTGATCCGCAATCGTCACAATGCCCTTTATTGTGGCGTGACGAACAATCTAGAACGTCGATTTGAACAACATCAAACCGGTAAAGGCGCCAAAGCTTTAAAAGGTAAAGGCCCACTTAAGCTGGTTTGGAGCTTTGGTGTTGGCTCAAAAAGTGAGGCGTTGAAAACCGAATACGCGATCAAGCAGTTGCCCAAATCCCGCAAAGAAAAACTGGTATCACTCAAACTGATTATTGAGTGGCAAAAAGACAAAATTCAATATATCGAAGTCTCATAATTCATAGCTAAAATGTTTGTTATTGATTAAATCTTAATAGTGTAAGGAGCTATATCGGCTCTAGCTAAGCTTATGAATTTAAATGGTAATTACTCTTACCGTGAATGGGCTGAAATCATAATTTAACTCGTTGTTCTTAATCTCCATTCCAAATTAACATATTGCTCATTTAGAATGTCGTTCTAATTAGTGTTAGACGCTATCATTTATCATCGTTGTCCTACATAATATCCATTAGCCATACAAAGAGATGGTGTCATGCTAGGTTAAAAAATGAGCCAAAGTAGCTCATATAAAACGAGAAAAATATGAAACGTTTACTGATGTTGTTTGGACTTGCCGTATTTTCTGCGTCCGCTCTTTCCCATGGTACTCATGTCCTCAATAGGTACTGGGAATACCAAGATTATCTTTCCACTTTTCCAGAACAAAGAGCATTGACCGATAAAATGGTCGAGGCTGTACAAAATCACCCTGTGCCACTGAGAAGAATTCAAGACGAGCCAATTACGATTTCTGTGGTGTATCCGGGTCAACAGATCTCGGATTACTGGGTTCGTAATATTCAAGCTTTTGAGAAGCGTCTCGATAGGCTGAAGATTCGCTACCAAATAAATCAAGTATTTACCCGTATTAATGCTGATCTCGCGCAGCAGAGTATTTCGTTGCAAGAAGCGATTGAAAACAAGACGGATTATTTGATTTTCACGCTAGATACCACGCGCCACCGCAAGTTTATCGAGCACGTGTTGACCTCTACAGACACCAAACTGATTCTTCAAAATATCACGACGCCAGTGCGAGCTTGGGCAGATAGACAGCCATTTATGTATGTGGGTTTTGACCATGCGACAGGCAGTTTAAAACTGGCGGACTATTTTAAACAAGTAAGTCCGCCAGACAGTAAGTATTCTGTTTTGTATTACTCACAAGGCTATATCAGTGATGCGCGTGGAGATACTTTTATCCATGAAGTGAATACGGATACCAACTTTACCCTTAAGTCTTCGTTTTACACAAAATCAAACAAAGACAGTGGCTACCAAGCGGCTAAAATCAGCATAGAGAACGATAAGGATCTAGACTTTATCTATGCATGTTCAACGGATGTCGCTCTCGGTGCAATGGAAGCGATTCGTGAATCGGGCCAAGACATCTTAGTGAATGGTTGGGGAGGCGGCTCTGCTGAACTTGAAGCCATTGCAAGGGGCGACCTAGATGTTACTGTCATGCGTATGAACGACGATACAGGCATTGCAATGGCAGAGGCGATCAAGTGGGATCTAGCTGGTTTGGAAGTGCCTACCGTTTACTCTGGTGAATTTGAAATTGTCACCAAGGAAGATTCCCCAGAACGTATTTCAGAACTTAAACAGCGAGCATTTAGGTACTCAGGTCACTAATGAAGAAAAGTTACGCCAGTACACCTAGAAACACTTTAGCTAGACTCATTACGCGTATCGTTATTTTGGTGATAGGCGTGATGGCACTTGGCGTGCTTATTCATAATTATGAAACCAGCAGTAATATCGTACAGCAAGAGACGAATCGAACGGTACAGCAAACCTCAAGCCTGATCCAAAACATGTTTGATTATCGTTTGTCGGTGCTGCAAATCCATCAAGACAGTAGCTCACACAGTGAAACTCTCAGAGAGTACTTTGATACGGGTAATGACGAGACTCTGAGCTACTTTTTCTTTGGTGTTGACCAACGTGAACCGGATCATGCACCAGATTTACGCTTTGTCTCAACCCACGATGGTTTGGCTTGGGAAGACGGCAACAGTCAATTTTATGGTTTGGATGAGTCCAACTTAAAGCATATTTCTGATGAGGTTTCGTTCAGCAGTAATTGGCATTTTATTAAACTGAGGACAGATATAGGTAAGCGTCACTTGTTGGCTCGCCGTACCCCTATTGTTGATAACGCTACTGGGGGAGTCCTTGGTCAACTCTATATCGCCATTGTGCTTGACAACAACTTCTCTTTGGCTGAGTCAATCCAACAGGGCAGTAATAGCGAAAATATCGTGATTGAAGCGCACGGTACACCGGTGACATCGACATTCAGTGGTGATGAAAGCTACACCATTACTGACATCCTCAATTATCAAATGTACGAACAGTTGCCGCGTCATTTCGTTACCATCGCAACCATTAAGATTAATGCTGTTGAAACTCCTTTAATCATTCGAGCTGTTCAAAAAAATAATAATTTCATTGCGTTAGAAGAGAATTATCAGCGTGCGATCATCGTGGTGATTGTGGTGATCATATTGATGTCTTTTTTTGCTCGAACTTGGATTCAAAAGAGAGTCTCAGCCGAGCTTGATAAGCTAATGGACTTTACTCGTTCGGCAAGTGCTAGCGAAGAGTACAACAAGTTCGATGGCTCTAACATTTTCGAATTTCATCATATTGGTTGTACTCTTGAAGACACCTTTGAGCGCTTATCTGAACAGAATCAAAAATTCCAAGATCTCTTTAACTTTGCTCATTCGCCTATCTTAGTTTGGTCTGAAAAAGGCGATTTGATTCAGATGAACCCCGCCGCTCGCATGGCGTTGTTCGATGCTGATGACAATTATGGTCCAATTGCCCAAGAGTTTGAGCAGCGAATGCTGCCTAATATTCAAATGGTGGTTCAGGGTTCTAAACTGACGGGTATTAACGTACCCATTGGTGAAAAGGTGTTTCGTTGGAACATGTCTGCTATTCGCGTGGAACACGGCATCACAGGAGTGGTGGTACAAGGGCAAGATATTACTAAGCTTATCGAGGCGGAAAGACAGGCTGATCGAGCAAGAGAAGAAGCTGAGCATCTTGCGAATGTGCGAGCAGACTTCTTAGCTAAGATGAGTCATGAGATTCGCACGCCGCTCAACGGTATTCTCGGTGTGTCTCAGCTGCTCAAGCGCTCTATGCACAATGAAGATAATCGCGAGCAGGTGGATGTACTGTGTAATAGTGCGGAACATTTACTGGCGGTACTTAACGATATCTTGGACTTCTCAAAGATTGAGCAAGGGCAGTTTAATATTCAAAAGAAAGACTTCCGTTTAGGGGAGTTAGTTAATACCTTAGACAGCATCTATCGACCGCTGTGTGAAGATAAATCCGTCGAATTTACCATTGTGAATCACTTGGTTGATGACATTGAAATCAATACCGACCAAGTACGCCTCAATCAGATCATGTTTAATCTGTTGAGTAATGCTTTTAAATTCACTCATCAAGGCGGTATCTCCGTCAGCTTTGAGCTCGAGAGTATCTTTAACTCCGATCACGCCAGCTTGATCGTTCGAGTGAAAGATTCTGGCATTGGTATTGATGAAAGCAAAATTGATGCTGTTTTTGAACCCTTTGTTCAAGCCGAAGAGACCACCACTCGTGAATATGGTGGCACTGGTTTAGGACTTACAATTGTAAAAAATCTGGTCGATATGCTGGAAGGGGACATTCAAGTCCGCAGCGTGATAGGTCAAGGCTCAGAGTTCACGATAGAAATTCCTGTAGTCGTACACGCCAAGCCGCTATTAGTCGATGCTAAGCAACAAGCTGAGGTTGAGCCAGAGGCGTTGTTTAGTCGACCTTTGAATGTGTTGCTGGTGGAAGACAATCACACCAACGCCTTTATTGCTCAGGCTTTCTGTAAGAAATATGGCATGGTCGTCACCTGGGTAAAAGATGGCTTAGAAGCGATTGAGATGGCTAAGACGATTACCTATGACTTGATCTTGATGGATAACCAACTCCCTAATCTCGGTGGTGTTGAAACCACTCAGCAGCTAAGAGGTGAGATTGGTGTGTCAGCCCCTATTTATGCGTGTACCGCTGATGCTCAAGAGTCAACTAGAGACAGCTTTATGGCCGCAGGGGCGAATTACGTGATTGTAAAGCCGATTAAAGAAGAGTCGCTCCACCAAGCGTTTGTTCATTTCAAAAACTCATACTGGAATGACACAGAGCACTAGGCTTTAACTTAGTGCTCTTTAATGGAGTCTGTTGAAGAGAAGTAACTAATTTTCTGCCTTTATATCGAGCCAGCGACAAAGGCTTGTTCCAATAGCAGCGTTTTCAACTCATCACTCATATCTAGGTGTTCAGGGAATTGGATACCTAGCAGCCAGCCTTGTCTTTGCCTTTTCTTACTTACCACCTTGTAGACAAGATCGTCATCTAAGTACTCATTTAAGTCAGAATTGACTTTTATCTTCCAGCCGACATCAATATCTGATTGCTGGGTAAGATAGATACCGCACCCTGACGCTGAAAAGTCGACTAGTGTGGCATCCAGCGACAAGGTATCAAAAGTGACTTCACAGCTGAGACGTACTTTATACCTTTCGTGTTCACGAATAGGCTTGGTTGCAAAGTTTGAGGGTGGGCGAAGGAAGATTAGATGTGCTGGAGAGGTGATATGAGCCAGTACATTGGTTTTGAACGCGACAATGTGCCCAAGTTCGGTGTCGGTAATCGCACGAACAATAATATCAACGTTTGTGAGCTTTCTCAGCGTCAGTGCTTCTGTCGCTTTTTGCGTAAGCTCTAGGATGAGGTACTGATCTTCTTTGTGTCCGATATAAAGTGTACTGATCTGGATTGAGTCGTCTGGGCCAAATTCCAATACACCTGCTGTTTTTGTACCTGGCTTTAGGTATCTGAACAGTTCTAAGTTTTTATCTTTATGCATATTTGTTACTGAACAATGTTAATCGTTTGATAAAATAATATAACGCCCTGATAAAACTATGTCATTAGTTTCATTGAAGTAATTAGCAGCGTACAACAAAAAAGTGAATCGCTATCTCAAGTAAACAACGGCTTACTCTTGTCGTAAAACAAGATACACTGCTGACAGATATATACTTGATGGAGAAATAGTAAATGGAACTGGAAACCTTATTGAATACTCTGGCTGAAACCCCAGAGGCCGTGCAATTTGAAGATACAATGCAAGTGATCGAAGCTCACTATGATTTTTCTGAGCGCGAATTTCGCAATGGTGAGGTAGTGAACGCTGCAGGGCAGAATAATGGTTCGTGTAAGATTTTTGCTTTTGGTTTAGAGCAAGGCCTATCAGCAGAGCAAACACTTGCTTGTTTTGGTCAATTTTATCGTAACGACGTGCTAGGTTTTCCTGAGAACAGCGACCATCAAAATATTCGTAACTTTATGGTTCATGGCTGGAATGGTATCCAGTTTTCTCAGCCTGCGCTGGTTGCAAAAGTGAAGTAGACACTAACCAGGTAACGATTAGGTCGAAATTTAATCTCAGTATTTTGAAGCGAGAAAACAACCTCTCGCTTTTTTTGTCTATGTTGAACTGGCTAGTAACTTGCTATCCAGTAACTTACTAAATGGGCTCTAAACTACTGAACGGGCAGGGCAGACAAGCACTTACGACACATACAAACTCCAGCCTTTGGAATATCGCTAGTATCTCGTTTTTCTAACTCAAAACACCAACACGTCTCTTTGCCCGCACTGATATCGCATTGAGCTGGCTCATTACACTGTGGACATTGGTGAGTCGAACTCGCGCCACTAAGATTATCCATAACCGACGTTTGCTCTTCTTCAGATAAGCCTTTCCAACCTATAATTTCATCCATTGTTCGAAAGCAGCCACTACACATTCCGCCATTATTTTTACAAGCCGCTCGGCAAGGTGTTTTCATTTCTCTAACCTGTGATTCATTTGGGCTGAAATGTAGCATATTTGTTTCTTCTTGAAGAGCCGTTAAGCTAAGAAATTACTCAGTTAAATTTAGAAATGACCTCGTAATTTTTAGGCTTTTCATGTAGCATCTCGCCCCTTTTGTTGAGTGGGGGGATATTATGTTTATTGGATTTGATTATGGAACAGCGAACTGTTCTGTCGCGGCGATGGTTAATGGAGAGCCAAGCCTGTTACCGCTAGAAGGTAACAACCACTATATTCCCTCAACCGTGTTTGCGCCTACTCGTGAGAGTGTTTCTGAACATCTATTCCGCCACTTGAATATCAAGCCGAGTGATGCGATCGGTGAGCAAGTACTACGACGTGCGATTGCGCTGAACAGAGAAGAGAGTATCGACTTAGTGCCAGAAGACATGGCATTTGGTCAGGCTGCGTTGGACTTATATTTAGAAGACCCTCGCGATGTTTATTATGTTAAGTCCCCTAAATCTTTCCTTGGCGCGAGTGGACTGCATGATGTGCAGGTGAGCTTTTTCGAAGATTTAGTGTGCGCCATGATGGCAAATATCAAGAATCAAGCCGAACTCACGACTCAAGAGCAGATCAAGCAAGCTGTTATCGGCCGACCAATTAACTTCCACGGTCGAGGTGGTGAAGAGGCGAACAGACAAGCTGAAGACATACTGTCTCGCGCAGCTAAGCGTGCCGGTTTCCTTGATATCGCTTTTCAATTTGAGCCCGTAGCCGCAGGCCTTGATTACGAAAGCACATTAACTGAAAACCAAACAGTATTGGTTGTTGATATTGGCGGTGGTACCACCGATTGCTCATTATTAGAAATGGGACCAACGTGGTCTGGTAAAGCGGATCGTACCCAGAGCTTGTTGGCACACAGTGGGCAAAGGGTCGGGGGGAATGACCTCGATATCTATCTTGCATTCAAACAACTGATGTCACCTTTTGGTATGGGCAGCAAAGGCATTTCGGGTATTGATATGCCACTGACTCAATTCTGGAACCCAATTGCGATTAATAATGTTGAAGCTCAAAAGAACTTCTATTCAAGAGAAAACCTAGCGGCATTAAAATTACTTCGTAAAGAAGCGTCAGAGCCTCAAAAGCTAGAACGTTTGATGAAGGTTTATCACGACACTTTGGGTTACGGTATTGTGCGTAGAGCGGAAGAGGCCAAGATTGCGCTGGCAGAATCCCCTCAATATCGTGCTGCGATTAATGTTGCCTCTGAACTGGTCGAGGTAGATATCTCAGTCGAACAGATGGTTGAAGCGATTGAAACACCAAAGTCTAAGATGATTGAGTTGGTTAAAGAAGCGATTCAACAAGGCCAGAAAAAGCCAGACGTAATCTACATGACGGGTGGTTCCGCTCGTTCACCGATACTTCGTGAAGCCGTACAACAAGCTGTGCCGAATGTACCGATTGTGAGTGGTAATTACTTCGGTTCAGTAACTGCAGGTTTAGCTCGTTGGGCTGAGGTTTGCTTCAAATAAGAGTTCAATGATGAGTTATGAAGGGCAACCAGTCGCTGATTGGTTGCCCTTTTTTTGTTTTTCTCTAATGAACTTTCTATTGAACGATTTTTCCTAGCTCATATTGGGATTTGTTTCACAAAGCTAAATATTTCAGCTGAGCTCTACGTGTTACAAAATGTTTCAAAGGCAAAGGCGAGCCTCTCGATGGTCTGATGAGTTACCTTGGGTTTAGATTTTTAATGCTTTTTTAGTGATTATAAAATCAAAAATAATCAAAGTATTTATCTCAAAGAATGAAAGGAGATCCCAGTAATTGTCGTGTTAATCAACTGTTTTAAAAGGTATTTTTGTTTTTTATAGTGCGATTTTTTTTATTTTATATATTTTAATGCAACTTTTTTGTCATTCGTATATTAGTGTTTGCCTACTTGTTAAATGCAGGTAACAACTTCTCCGTAAGCACGAGGTTGTTAGTGAATAACTCACCCAGTTACATAATGGATATGACAATGAATAAGAAACTTTTAGCGCTAGCAATTTCTGGTGCAGTATTTGGTACACAGGCAGTTGCTGTAGAACTTTACAACGAAGACGGCACAACATTCTCTGTTGGTGGTCACGTATCAGTTGCAGTTGGTGACGTAAACAGCGATGACCGTATCAGCGAAGACGATATCGGTGTTGAGTCAGTTTCTCCACGTATCAACTTCGGCGCAACTCACGATCTTGGTAATGGCTTTACAGCTGATGCTAAAGGCGAATGGGCGCTAAACATGCTTGACGGCGGCGACGAGTCATTCACAACTCGTCTTGGCTACATTGGTCTAACTCATGAAGACTTCGGTCGTGGTGTTGTTGGTACTCAATGGGCGCCATACTACAACGTTGCTGGTGTTGCAGATATGCCAATCGCATTCGCGAATGACTTCATCTACGACGATCACGGTAACCTAGGTACTGGTCGTGGCGAAGAGATGGTGAGTTACGGCAATGCTATCGATTTTGGTAACGCTGGTTCTCTAAACGTAGGTGTTGCATGGCAAGGCCGCAAGACTGATAAAGTTTCAGATACAAACACAAACAAATACGGTAACCGTGCTCAAATTGCATTGAACTACGCAATTGCTGATTTCACAGCAAACTACGCATACAACACTGGTGACGTTACATTTGGTAACATTGGCGGTGGTTCTAAAACTGCTGATTCTAACGTAGTGAGTGCTACTTACGGTTCTTACGGTTCTGAAGGTCTATTCTTAGCTGGTGTTTATGCTATGAATAACTACATGAACTCAAGCTCTGGTGTTGCTTTAGAAGAGACAGTTGCAGTTGAATTACTTGCTTCTTACGCACTTTCTAACAGTCTGAACTTAAGCGTTAACTACGAAGCGGTAGAAGACGACAAGAACAGCGAAACTGTATACAGCACTTCAGCTCTACAAGCTGAATACAACTTCACATCTCAGTTCGTAGGCTTTGCTGGTTACCAGTTCGACCTACAAGGTTCTGGCGTGTACAAAGAAAAAGCTGATGACCAGTGGCTACTTGGTGCTCGTTACTACCTATAAGTCGCAGACTTATTTAGCATAGTGTTTACTCCTTAAGTTTACCTTTTAGGATACTGTCCTAGACACCATGCTAAGCCCTCTCAAGCCTTTGGTTTGAGAGGGCTTCTTTCGTTTTAATGCTCTTCAAATTTAACTGCCTACTTTAGTTTCATTTTCTCTAATTTATGTAAGCCGATGACTCTATTCCTGCTGGGTCGGTCGAGGTATACACCGATATTTACCTAAAAGTATTCAAATCAATGAATTGAGCTCAAGATCAGAATTTAGAGATCGGTAATCATCTTGTCGAAGACTCTCATTTTATGATGCGCTAAACTCTGCTCTCTAAAAATAGTTCAGGGATAAACTATGAGCAGCGTTGTAGATCAGAAACAATTGATGAAGTCGAAACGAACAGCAACCCCAACAAAAGTACTGTGTGTTGGGCGTAACTATGTCGATCACATTGAAGAACTTAACAATGCGATTCCTGACTCTATGGTGGTGTTTAATAAACCAAGCACCAGCGTGACTTCCTCTCTTTCTTCGTTTCATCAAGAAGCACTGCACTATGAAGCTGAAATCTGCTTTATCGTTGAAAATGGCCAATACTCAGCCGTGGGCTTAGGGTTAGACCTCACCAAGCGTGAGTTGCAAAGTAGCTTAAAAGCGAAAGGCTTACCTTGGGAACGCGCCAAAGCTTTTGATGGCTCAGCCGTATTTAGTCGCTTTGTTCCAATTGATAACTTAGACCTTGCAGACTTAAACCTAGAGTTGTTTATTAACTGTGTTCGTGTTCAGAAAGGACATGTTGAGCAGATGCTTTACTCTCCAAAAACTATCCTAGAAGAGCTGTCTTCTTATACCACCTTACTAGACGGCGATGTTGTGATGACAGGTACGCCAAAAGGTGTTGGGGCCGTACATCGAGGCGATATCTTCCTTGGTCGCCTAAAGTGTGGCGATACGACATTGATTGAGATCGAATGGGTAGCAAGTTAATTAGTCTTTTCTATTTAGTTAATAAATTGGCTTTGTCGCTTAATGTTGGTTTTTAATTCGATTAAATAAACGTCGAACAACTGATTGCATCTGGAAGGGTGTTGGTAATTGATATAAAATCCGCCTCCGTTTTTATCAATGCTGACCCTCATGATCGACTTAACCATTTTACCTGTCTACCTGACTGCCGTTGTTGCACTTCTTCTTTTACCTGGCCCTGATATGTTACTGATTGCGAGTTCAAGCATGAGCTATGGCCGTAAGGTCGGCGTGTTTGCAAGCCTAGGTAATGCGACTTCTGGAATCATTCTGACAGTATTAGCGGCTATGGGTGTATCAGCGTTGATCGCAATGAGCCCAATAGCGCTTAAAGCTCTACATTTGTTAGGCGGCGCGTACTTGTTGAAGATGGGATGGGACTGCCTGCGAACAGAGCAGGGTAACGCGCCTGAGTTAAGCGATAACTTTGCAGCAAAAGCCTACTATCAAAGAGCGCTAATCAGTAACCTGCTTAATCCTAAAGCCTTGGTTTTCTTTGTGATGTTTCTGCCTCAGTTTGTGTCGACGAATATTGAAGCGACTTCTGGTGAGCAGATGCTCGCTCTGGGTTTATTGTTGAATGTTCTCGGCTTAACGTTCAACTTTTTGCTGGTGGCTTTAGTGGGTACGATTGGTAAGTCTCTCGTAGAGAATGCTAAGTTTCGTACCTATCAACAGAAAGTGATGGGCGGAGTCTTCATCGTGTTGGCTATCTGGATGTTGTCTTCTTTCTTTACTTCGTAGACGAATCAAATCAGACATCTTCTCGTGGTTAGCCGCTGAGACAAAAATGGACGCTTCGAGCGTCCATTTTTATGTTTAACCGTTACATGTTGAACGTGCTAAATCGCTATGAATTCAACTCTTGTTGGTGCTGTTCAATCAGTTTCTCCATGTACTTCTCACCGCGCAGGCGAGTGTCTTCGTAGGTTTCTGTCCCTTCAAATTTTGTCACCGTCTCATAGTAGATCTTAACTTTTGGCTCAGTACCGGAAGGTCTTACGATAATGCGTGAACCATCTTCGAGATGATAGATGAGTACGTCACTTGCAGGCAGGTTAATGGCTTCAGTATTGCCTCCAATGACGAAGCGTAAAGAAGACTGCAAATCTTCAATTACAGAGATAGCGACACCGTTGATTGCTTTAGGCTGTGCCGAGCGGAGCTTAGAACCAATCGATGGTGAATCTGGGTCTAGTGCAATACTTCGCTGAGCGTTGGTATGAACCCCATGTTCAAATGAAATTTGAGCGAGAAGATCCCAAACTGTTCGACCTTGAGATTTTAACTCCTCAACCAATTGAGCAAACACGACAATAGCAGACAGCCCATCTTTGTCTCGTACTTGAGTACCAATTGTGTAGCCTAATGCTTCTTCATAGGCGAACAAGAAGTCGTTCTGATCATTTTCCAATTGCATGCCAATATTCGCTAACCATTTAAAACCTGTCAGCGTTTGGAAATAAGTCGCCCCGTGGGATTGAGCTACTTTTTCAAGCAATGTTGAAGATACGATACTGTTACCAACTAATTGGTTTTTGGTATGCGGCTTTGAGAGTAGATAATGAGCGAATAGCACACCAACTTGGTCACCTGTTAGCATTTTGTAAGAGCCATCATATGTTCTCACTGCAACCGCAAATCGGTCTGCATCTGGATCGTTGGCACAAGCAATGTCGGCATCGACACTTTTTGCTAAGTTAACCACCAGATCCATCGCGCCTTTTTCTTCCGGATTCGGGAAGTTGACGGTCGGGAAGTTACCATCGGGCTCTCTTTGCTCGGCGACGCTGAACACCTTATGGAAACCAGAATCGTGAAGTAGATCCTCGGCCATTTGTGCGCCGACACCATGCATTGCGGTATAGGTGATGGTGGTGTTCGCCGATTCGATCTCGTCACTCACGTATGGGCTCTGATTGATCGCAGCGCGGTACGTTTGATAATAGCCTTCAGTTAACCACACCAACTTACCTTGCGTTTCAGCGTCACTTAGGCTCATTAAAGGGAGCGGCTTGGTTGATGCGATATCGATTTCAGCGGCAATACCCGCGTCGTGAGGAGGAATGATTTGAGCGCCATTCTCCCAGTACACTTTGAAACCATTGTATTCTGGTGGGTTGTGGCTGGCCGTCACCACAACGGCAGCTGCGGCGTTGAAGTGCTCAATACCAAAGGCAACGATAGGGGTCGCCGCGACGTTCGAGGTTAGATAAACCTTAATGCCTAAAGCCGTGAGTACGGAAGCGGTATCAATCGCGAACTGCTTTGAATCTAAACGGCCGTCATAACCGACGACCACACCGCGAATGGTCGCATTAGCGACATGTTCGATTAAGTAGTGGCCGAGCCCGGTTGCTGTTTCCTGTATGACTAAACGGTTCATTCGATTTGGGCCGCATCCAACTTTGCCTCTAAGTCCTGCCGTTCCGAACTCTAATCGTTGAGTAAAGCGGTCTTCAAGTTCGTCGTGCATTCCCTCATCGATGAGGTGTTGAAGTTCTTCACGAGTTCTTGGATCTGGGTCTCTCGCTAACCAATTCATTGCATCTTGCATAATCACTAAACCTATTAATGTCTGTATGACTTACCGTTGATTTAATTTAAGTGATATTGATTCTCATTTCTATGGAGGAAATCGTAAAACTCGATATAAAATAAATTCCAACGGCAAGAGGGCACGTAGATTAAGCCACTTCAAATAATTGACTGTTTAGTAAGTAAACTTACCTTGAATAATTGGATATCACTAACTAGCCTTTTACATAAATATAACAAAATTTAACAAATTCGCCGTTTTTGAATCTTTCATGGAAACCTCCAACGCTTTTGAACCGTATTAGTTCTTGGGTTTATATGAGGTCAGTAGCCTGCTCACAGGCTAGTTCCATGTGAGTTGTAGATTGAGATTCAGCCTTTTCATGTGTAGCCGGAATAACAATGAATGTTGTCCAGTTCGCAACGACATTTAGGTCGCAAGTATCCAATTAGGAAGGACAAGGAGAGATCTTTTGAAAAGATTACTGGTTAGGCTAGCGTGGCTTTTGAAGAGTTTTGTTGTGCTTTTAGTATCGCCTTTAGTGCACGCTAGCAGTGATTACAACATGACTCAAGGCGTCACTGAGATCAGTGGTAAGGTGTATGAACTTCATATGCTGATCTTCTACATCTGTTGTGCGATTGCCTTTGTTGTTTTTGGTGTGATGTTTTATTCGATTTTGAGGCACAGGAAATCGAAGGGCGCAGTTGCTGCCCATTTTCACGAAAGCACGAAAGTCGAAATTCTTTGGACCATCATCCCTATCATCATTCTCATCGCTATGGCGATACCCGCCACCAAAACCTTAATAGCGATGGAAGATACCTCCCAATCAGATCTGACCGTTAAAATCACCGGGTCACAATGGAAATGGCATTACAGCTATTTTGGTGAAGACGTCGAGTTTTACAGCCTTCTAGCGACCAGTGACAAAGAGATTGAAGGCCTCGAAGTGAAAGGCGCGCATTACCTGCTAGAAGTTGATAAGCCGCTGGTACTGCCTGTTGACCGTAAAGTCCGTTTCTTGATGACTTCCGATGATGTGATTCACTCATGGTGGGTGCCAGCATTCGCAGTTAAGAAAGATACTATTCCGGGCTTTATTAATGAGGCTTGGACTAAGATAGATGAGCCTGGTGTTTACCGAGGGCAGTGTGCAGAGTTGTGTGGTCGTGCCCATGGTTTCATGCCGATCGTGGTGCATGCCATGGAAGAAGATGAGTTTGACGCATGGCTAGCGGAGCAGAAAGAGTTAGCGATAGCCGAACAACAAGCCGCAAAAGATGCATTAGGTGCGTCACTTTCCTTGGCGGAGTTGAATACCATCGGTGAAGAGGTTTACAAAACTCGATGTGCGGTTTGTCACCAAGCAAACGGTGAGGGCATTCCTGGAGCATTCCCAGCCATCAAAGGAAGTCCTATTGCCCTTGGTGATGTGGATGTTCATATCGACACAATTGTTTATGGTCGTGGCGGTACGGCGATGCAAGCATTCGATAATCAGTTAACCGAGAAAGAGATCGCAGCGGTAGTAACTTATCAACGAAACGCTTGGGGTAATGATACCGGCGATATTGTTCAGGCCTCAGATATCAACGCTTATAAGGCGAAGCAAGAAGGCAGTTCTGAAAGCTCAACGGATGATGCACAAAATGATGCTAAGGATCAGTTATGAGTTCACCAATCAATAAGCCGGTGAAATCGGCTCCAGCAGAAGATCAAGTACTGAGCCATTCTGCGGAAGGCACCTTGGGCAATAATGATTTGCCTGTTGATGATCACGATTCACATGCGGCACCTAAAGGCTGGGCTCGTTGGCTGTATTCAACCAATCATAAAGACATTGGTACACTTTATTTGTGGTTCAGCTTTGCAATGTTCTTAACGGGCGGCGCAATGGCGATGGTGATCCGTGCGGAGCTGTTCCAACCGGGTTTGCAACTCGTTGAGCCAGATTTCTTCAATCAGATGACTACAGTCCATGGTTTAATCATGGTATTCGGTGCCGTAATGCCTGCATTTACGGGTTTGGCTAACTGGATGATTCCGATGATGATCGGTGCACCAGATATGGCGCTGCCGAGAATGAACAACCTCAGTTTCTGGATCTTGCCTTTTGCGTTTCTAATCTTAATCGGATCTTTGTTTACAGAGGGTGGCGGCCCGAGCTTTGGTTGGACCTTCTACGCGCCACTCTCGACAACTTATGGCCCAGACAGTACCGCGCTATTCGTATTCTCAGTTCATATTATGGGGATCAGTTCGATCATGGGGGCGATTAACGTCATCGTAACCATAGTGAACATGCGCGCTCCGGGTATGACTTGGTTCAAGCTACCGATGTTCGTATGGACATGGTTAATTACCGCTTTCTTGCTGATAGCCGTGATGCCCGTTCTCGCGGGGGCTGTGACTATGGTACTGACTGACAAGTATTTTGGGACTAGCTTCTTTGATGCCGCTGGTGGTGGGGACCCGGTGATGTTCCAGCACATATTCTGGTTCTTTGGGCACCCCGAAGTGTACATCATGATCTTGCCATCTTTTGGTATTGTCTCAGCCATCATCCCTGCATTCAGTGGTAAGCGCCTGTTTGGTTATCACTCGATGGTTTATGCGACCTGTAGTATCGCACTGTTGTCATTCTTGGTTTGGGCACACCACATGTTCACCACGGGTATGCCAGTATTTGCCGAACTGTTCTTCATGTATTGCACCATGTTGATAGCGGTGCCGACCGGTGTGAAAGTCTTCAACTGGGTAGCGACCATGTGGCGGGGTGCTTTGACCTTTGAAACACCAATGCTGTTTGCGATTGCCTTCATTGTTTTGTTTACGATTGGCGGGTTATCTGGATTGATGCTCGCTATCGTGCCAGCTGATTTCCAATACCACGATACTTATTTTGTTGTGGCTCACTTCCATTATGTTCTGGTAACCGGTGCCGTGTTCTCGATTATGGCTGCTGCCTATTATTGGCTGCCTAAGTGGACCGGACATATGTACGACCACAAGCTCAGCCTGTGGCATTTCTGGACGTCGGTGATTTCAGTTAATGTACTGTTTTTCCCGATGCACTTTTTAGGGTTAGCGGGTATGCCGCGTCGTATTCCTGATTATGCGATTCAGTTTGCTGACGTTAACCAAGTCGTGTCGATTGGTGGTTTTGCGTTTGGGTTGTCTCAGCTAATTTTCTTATGGCTAGCGATTAAGTGCGTAAGAGGGGGAGAGCCTGCGCCAAGTAAGCCTTGGGATAGAGCTGAAGGTCTTGAATGGACAGTACCAAGCCCTGCGCCTCACCACACCTTTACCCATCCGCCGAAAGTGGATTAGAGGGCAGAACCATGAGTGATAAGCAAAGCGATCCCAATCAAGATAAAAAACAACCTAAGCGCCTGTCTAATAAGCGATCGACCAAAAAGCTGACGGGCTACTTGGTGTTGAGCGTGGTTGCGATGTTTTGCTTCGGTTTCGCTTTGGTGCCGCTCTACGATGTCATGTGTGAGGCCTTAGGCATCAATGGCAAAACTAATACTGTTTCAGCGGTGCAACCTCAGGGAATGCAGCCAGACTACTCTCGTACGGTTCGAGTCGAATTCATGTCCCACATCAAGCCAGATATGCCATGGCAGTTTTCGCCTGAAGTTCGAGTGTTAGAGGTTCATCCTGGTGAGGTGGTTCAAACTAACTACATTGCCAAAAACCTTTCTGGAGCCTCATTGGTTGGCCAAGCCGTACCGTCGGTTTCTCCAGGTATGGGGGCAACCTACTTCAATAAGATGGAATGCTTTTGCTTTAATCAGCAGCCATTGGACGGGCACAAGAGCGCAGAAATGGGTTTGATATTTTACATTGAGCCAGATATTCCAGAATCGATACATACGCTGACGCTCTCTTACACATTATTCAATATCACGAATGAGGTGGGTGCTGCGGCCAATAAATCTGAGCCTAACGTACTCGCAAGTAACTAGGAATTTACAGAACCAGTATCAACATAAGGAGTTGAGCGATGAGTTCTAAAAAGGAAGTTTATTTCGTTCCACATCAAAGCCACTGGCCATTGGTGGGTGCTGTAGCACTGTTTTTGGTCGCGGTTGGCGCTGGCTTGACGGTGCAAAACATGGGTACCGACGCCGCAGGTGGTGTGTTTGGCAAAGCGGTGTTGTTAGTCGGGTTTGCTGTGCTGCTTTACATGCTCGCAGGTTGGTTTAGCAATGTGATCACAGAATCATTGAGTGGTCTCTATTCTGAGCAGATTTCTCGTTCTTTTAGACAAGGAATGAGTTGGTTCATCTTTTCCGAAATCATGTTCTTTGGCGCTTTCTTTGGCGCGCTTTTCTATGCTCGAATGATTTCTGTGCCTTGGATTGGTGGTGCGGGCAATAATGAAATGACCCATGAAGTATTGTGGCCGATGTTCCAATCAATTTGGCCACTAACGACGACCCCTGATGGCGTAACGACACAAGCCATGCCTTGGCAAGGTATCCCGCTTAAGAACACCATTATTCTGCTGCTTTCCTCTGTGACGCTGCACATGGCACATATCAGTCTTGAACAAAATAAGCGTATGGCTTTGATCGTGTGGTTGGAGATAACCATTGTTCTGGCTGGCTTCTTCCTGTTCTTCCAAGTTGAAGAGTATCTTCACGCTTATCAAGAGATGGGGCTGACACTTCAGTCTGGCATCTACGGTAATACCTTCTTTTTGCTGACTGGGTTTCATGGCTTACATGTCTGTTTAGGGACGATCTTTTTGATTGTGTTGCTGGCAAGGGTTGCGAAAGACCACTTCACTCCGAAAGACCACTTTGCGTTCCAAGCGGGCAGTTGGTATTGGCACTTTGTTGATGTGGTTTGGTTGGGCCTGTTTGTGTTTGTTTATGTACTTTAACGATTGAGCCTATAGGGGATTAATAGGGGCGAGGGTTGGGAGTTATCACTCCTGATCCCAGAGCAAGTAATAAAAGTAGCACGACAACGGCTGACCACATGACACGACGCCCCAAGAAGTAACTGAGTCTTTTTCCATTGTGTTTGCCCGAGGCGATTTGGATTAGGCCTTTCATCAAATTGAAAGCGATAAAAAACAGCAAAGCGACCAAGACGACTTTAAATAACAGAACAAAGGTAGATGACGCCATAGTGATAACTCCAAACCGATTGATTGATGATGAACACAAGTTCCGCAGTAAAGGTTTTTGGATAGCGGTTGTTTTAACTGTGGTTTCAGTCGGCGCTTTAATCAAGTTAGGTTTGTGGCAACTCGATCGTGGTAACGAGAAATTACGTTATGAACAGCAATTAGCTGAGAGAGCACATCTCTCGTCACAACCTTTAGGTGTCGTTATTTCTGAGTTGCGAGAGCTGGATTTATCTGGTCAAGAGTCATTAAATCCTCAAACCCTAAACGGGTTAAAGGCTGATGTTGAATTAGTCAATACGAGCGGCTTGATGCTCTTGTTAGACAACCAGATAAGCCAAGGAACGGTAGGGTATGTGATTTACATGTTGGGTGAGGTTCGCTTTGAAGATGGAAACCAGTCCTTAGTGGCTGAAAAACAGTTGTTGATCGATCTTGGGTTTGTTCCGGCAAGTAATGACAGAAGAGAACTACCGCAATTAGGAAGTATCACTGTACCAACCAAAATGTCAGGGCGCTTGTATACACGCTCAATTAATCCTTTAAGTCATGAGTTGGGTTTAGAAAATACGACACCGAATAGAATCCAAAACCTAAACATAGCAGCGTTATCACAGTATACAGGACAAGAAGTGCTGCCCTTTGTCTTCCAACCTCAGAGTTTAGATTCATGGCCCTATGAAATGTTATGGCGTCCAACGGCGATGAGGTCTGAGAAGCATTTTGGTTACTCATTTCAATGGTTTGTTATGGCTGCGGTACTTTTGTTTTTGATGTTGTTGATTGGCTATCGGTACCTAAAAGCAACACCTATCACGAGGAATAAGGATGGATAAATCTCAAGTACAAATGAACAGGGAAAGTACCGATGCAAACATGGCCGAGCTTAAAAGCCGCCGAACTAAGGGGCGTCTGGTATTAATCGGATTAGTGTTGATTTTCGCTTTGCCTGCGATTATTGCCAAAACCGTGTTGGATCAGAATTGGTACACCTCAGGCGTCACTAACTCGGGTGAATTGGTAGAACCAAGAACCACACTAGCAGATTTCGGCGTAACGGTACCCATGGCAGGAGAGGGTTGGGTTGTGGGTTATATCGCACCGATGGAGTGCGAAAGCTTGTGTGAACAACAACTCCATTATTTGAATCAAAGTTATTTAGCGCTAGGGAAAAACAAAGAGCGCGTGACCGCCGTTGTTTTTGTATCGGAAGGTAACTCGTTAACGGGTTCGCTTGATAAGCCGGATTTGTCTTTTTTAGCTGGTGGCGATCAGTTAAGCACCGAGTTTGCACCGGCTTCCATTGTCATTATTGACCCGCTAGGACAGTTGGTTATGGAATACAAAAGCGTGTCGGAACCGTCGCAGTTAGTCGGGCAATCCAAAGGCATGATTCATGATTTAAGAAAGCTACTTAAGCTATCACGAGTTGGGTAGTTGATAAGATTATCCACTAAAGCTTAAGTTTATAAGCTTTAGCAGATTGCGTTAATGCTGAGTGTTGTTAGCGAAAAGGGAATAAGTATAGGGAGATAAACGATGCAGAATAAAGCCCCTGATTTACTCATGCACATGATGAGATTAACTATCTTGTTAACCCTTACCGTGATTGTGCTCGGCGCTTATACCCGTTTGTCTGATGCTGGCCTTGGCTGTCCTGACTGGCCTGGGTGCTATGGAAAGATTACCGTTCCCTCGAATACCCAAGCAGTTAATCAAGCCAATCTACAATTTCCAGAACGAGCTCTCGAAGCAGACAAAGCTTGGATAGAGATGATCCATCGCTACTTTGCAGGAACATTAGGGCTGCTTATCTTTGTCGTTGTTGCTTGGTGTATTAAAAAGAATATAACAGCTGCTGGTCTTCCGTTACTTATCTCTGCAACCGTGATATTTCAGGCTTTGCTTGGAATGTGGACGGTGACTCTCAAGTTGATGTCCGTTGTGGTTATGGCGCATTTGATGGGGGGCTTCACGTTGCTGTCACTGCTGTGTCTGCTCTACTGTCGTTTGTCTCAATTCCAAAGCCGTTTTGGTGAGGCTACCTATTCTTCATCACTTAAAGTCTCGGCACTATTCGGATTACTCATTGTAGTCGGGCAGATACTGCTTGGTGGCTGGACATCGTCTAATTATGCCGCTCTGGTGTGTACCCAATTACCTATCTGCGAAGGGAACTGGACAAGCTATTTAGATTTCAAGAATGCGTTCGATTTTGCTCAACATGGACACGACAACTATGAGTTTGGCGTGTTGGAATATCCAGCAAGGCTTACCATTCATGTTATGCACAGGTTCGGGGCTATTGTGGCGACGTTAACGGTGCTGATGATCGTGTACCAGCTATGGAAATTTGGCCAAGCGCCTCACCAAAAGCTGAGCGTGATTGTCGCAATAGTCCTGTTTACCCAAATCAGCCTTGGGATCAGTAATGTATGGTTTCACCTGCCAATCTCAGTCGCGGTTTTGCATAACCTAGTCGCAGCGATGTTGCTCATCAGTATGGTTGTAACCAATTTTGTCGTGTGGCAACACAAACCAAGTCAGAGCTTGGTGAAAAACAGTGTATTACAAGGAGGTAATCATGGTCAGTAGAACGTCAACACAACATGAAGTAGTGGTTCAAGACGCATCCTTAATTCATAAGATAACAGCCAACAATGACACAGCTTTAAGTAACGAAATAGCTGCAAAAAACAAAGCAACTTGGAAAGTTTATTTAACGCTGACCAAGCCGAAGGTGGTGGCTTTGATGCTGCTAACTGCATTGGTTGGGATGTGTTTGGCTGTGCCTAATGGATTGCCTTTGCAACAAACTCTGTTCGGAATGATTGGGATAGGGTTAATGGCAGGTTCAGCGGCTGCGTTTAACCATTTGATCGATAAAAAGATCGACGGCCAGATGACTCGAACAAATCGACGCCCTTTACCATCCGGTGAGCTGAGTAGTGTGCGTGTGTTTAGCTTTGCAGCAGGTATCGGCTTATTTGGGTTCGCTACGTTAGTGGTGTGGGTCAATCAACTCACGGCTTGGCTAACCTTTGCAAGTTTATTGGGCTATGCGGTCATCTATACCATGTACTTGAAGCGAGCGACGCCACAGAACATCGTAATTGCAGGGATAGCTGGCGCAATGCCACCGTTATTGGGCTGGACGGCAGTCACCAACGAGCTGCATTCAAATGCTTGGTTGTTGGTGATGATCATCTTTATTTGGACGCCTCCTCATTTCTGGGCGTTGGCAATTCATCGTCGTGATGAGTATGCCAAAGTGAACATTCCCATGTTGCCTGTGACTCACGGAATCGAATACACCAAGACGTCTATTCTTCTGTATACCTTTTTGCTTAGCATCGTGTGTATATTGCCTGTATTGGTTGGCATGAGCAGCTGGATATATCTGAGCGCTTCATTGGTGCTCAACGGCGGGTTTGTTTATCACGCTTGGGTACTGAAATATCGTGATGAACCCAATATGGCCATGAAGACCTTTAAGTTCTCCATCTATCATCTGATGATCTTGTTTGTGGCTCTGTTGGCAGACCACTATCTACTTTGACAACTGGCGTTTCTACTTTTAATGAACAAGAAAACGGATGCTTTGGGCATCCGTTTTTGTTTGGTTGATGACTAAAACTCACCCAATACAAAGTAAGTATCTAGCGAGTACTTAGTCCACTTTGTTCCAAGCACTTTGCCAGTGTGAACCGACACCTGGTTCGTACTGAGTTGCTGTTGGAGCCCATTGAACACAGTAGCCAGAGTATGGGAACTCTTTACACTGATAAACGCCACCATCGCTGCTTAGAACCTTTGTTCCTGCTGTGTAAGACTCAATGCTTTCTGGGAACACGAAGTCGTAATCGCCCGCTGGTGGCGGCGTTTGCTCGTCCATTAGATGGAAATCAAGCGTGTTCTGATCCACTAAGTTACCTTGGTCATCTTTCGTCACAACCACAAGCATGTGGTGACCAGCTTCAGACTTAGAAAGAGTCAGTTGAACATCTTCAACTTGTCCGTCTGTTAGAACCGATTTCTGAGATGCAAGCGCTTCACGGTGATGGTTGTATACGGTAAGCTCAGCTTGGATATCGCCTGTTGCCGCTAACGTAAGGTCAAGCTGAGTAGGTTGGCTCTCATCGATAATGTACTCTGATTCTAAGCCCGTTACTTCTAGCTCATGCTCGGGTTCTGGAGTATCAATCTTGTAGCCGACTTCAACACTGTTAAAGCCAGAGCCTGCTTTTAGATAAACAGGGTTCGTGCCGTAAACGGGTGCGAAATCGCCTTGGTCGTTCAATTGGCCTGCTTTGATTTGCGTCTGCTCTTGATTGACCTTAGAGGCAAGTGCGTAAGACCAGTTATTGGCTTTGCCTTGCTCAGTACTTTCAATCACAAGCTCAGTGCTGTATGAAGCGTTCTCACCGGATTGGTCGAATACGCGAGTATAAACAGCATCACCAACATTCAGGTCTTGTGTTGGGTTGATTTGACCGCCTTGATCCCAATCAGGAATGATAGGGCCGTCACCATCAAATTTCACGTCGATAACGTTGTAGAAAGCCGCTGCAGTGTCACCTACATCCCATACGGCAAGGATCACTTGATAACCTTCACGCTCTGGCACATTACACAAGTGACTGACTTGCATCGGTGGCTGTTCCATATTGCCTTCAACAACACAGAATGGCGTTAAGTCAAAAGAGCTGCGAGCCAACGGCTGGTTTGGATTCCAGTCGGGTTGAGTAATGTAATATTTCCAATCGCGAGTCTTGTGGTTAGCTGTGAATGTCCACTCGAAGTATTGAGAACCAGACTTGATAGGGCGTTTAACCCAGCGGTCTGCCTTTTGTTCGTCTAGTGCTGCTGCTAAAGAAGATTGCGCACTGGCGATTCTCCCATCAGCAGGGCCAACTTCTGGGAAGCCTTCAGGGCCTTCTACACTTTGTGGTTCGTATTGGATACCACCACAGTTGGTGTTTTTCTCTTGCGTATCACTCGCAGGGAACTTACATAGGGCAACACGGCTCTCAGCTACGCCATTGTTGTATGCCGAGACATAACCGTGACCGAAGCTTGCACCGCTTACGCTAAGAAGCGATAGCGCGATGAGTGATTTTTTTGGAGTTGTTTCATTATTTGTCCTTACTGTATTTGGCCGACAAAAAAGAGAACACCCCGGCATGCATTTACACTTAAATTCTATTAAGTGGCGGCCCCGCTATCATAGACAGAATATTTGTCGACAGACCGGTGGCTTTGCGTCTTATTCTTTCAAATAGTTTGCCAGAAGTGCGTTTGAGCAATCGAAATGTAGCCAACCAGTTTTATAAATGCGAATCAATCGATTGAAATGTGGAATGCCAATCTCGAACTTTTAATTCTTGATACAAATTAACTTGCTATATGTTTAGTTCGTTAACGTATAAATTATTGATATAAATAAAGAAAGCATTTGCTCTAATCGTTTTAGTGAATGAATTTGGGTTGTTTCGCTTCGCTCTGTACAACAATTGTGCGCATATCAAAACCAAACCTTTGGTTTCCACTAACCGAACCCTGACACGCTATGTATGAAAAAACGGACAATTGATTGGTATGAATTATATAAAGGAGTCGGTATGGAATTCACAGAACTAGACAGAGACGCGTTGTATCAAACGTGGATGTCACAAAAATCGAGAATGCGAATTACGCAGATGGAGTTTTCAAAAAAGCTAGGCATGAACCAGCTTGATTTCTCAAGAGTGCTAAGAGGGGAGACGCCATTAACCATGTCTTTCATTAGTCACTTTTGTCGTTTACTTCATTTGGAACCAAGGAATGTATTCCCTTCGCTAAAAGAGGGTAATGAATCGGGCCCTAAAGTGGTCTACCTGAAAAGTAGAATGAGTGTTGATGGTGAGATCCAAAATGCTTATATTGAAGGAAATCAGGTAATTGTAGAGTACGCACACACTGTTCAACATGATTAATTTTAGAGTTAGCTCTGATTTTTAACCCCCTTTTTCTACAACCTTTTCACATAGGGTATGTCATACTTAATTAGATTCCTTAATTTTGACTAAGTGCGTTATGAACCCTTTAAAAGTCCTTTTGCTTGTTGCAACCAGCATTTTCTTGCTTGGTTGTGCAGGCGGCCCAATTAGAACCGCTACTAAATTTACCAGCTACGAAGATTTTCAGGCTGGGCCTGACGGAGGCGTCGACTTGGTTTGGGCAAGGGTTGGGCTACGTGATGCGCAGCGATTGAGCTCCAAGTTAGACGACTATGATTCTGTGGTGATCGACCAAATTTTTGTTTTAGCAGAAGAAGGTTCGTTGGATCAGGAAGAGATTCAGGAACTCACTGAGCACATGGTTGCGCGCTTGGAAGATAAAATATCGCCTCATAAAACGATTGTCGATGAACCGACAGGAAAAACGCTCCGCTTGAGTATCGCTCTGAGTAACGTTGAAACGCCCAATCCGATCTTAGCTGTAACGAGCAGCGTTCTGCCGTTTGGCCTTGCGATGTCAACCATATCTAAGGTCACGACTGGTGAGCACACCAATGTTGGGAGTGCGAGTGTAGAGTTATTGGTCAGTGATGCTCAAGAGGGCACACCACTGTTTGCAGCCATCGACCGTGAAGCGGGTAACAAAGATTTTTCAACCATGATTGATTCGCTGGATGATGCCAAAGACGCGATCAACTATTGGGTTGAACGTTTAGGTGATACTCTACACAACATAGATGACGCATAGTAAAGACCGAATAATGCTAGAGAAAGATAACCTGATTAAGTTGGCTCGAATGCAGATGCCATTTGGAAAGTACGCGGGTCGTACACTGATTGACTTACCTGAAGAATATTTGCTGTGGTTTGATAAAAAGGGATTCCCGTCTGGTGAACTCGGCGATTTATTGAAACTGTGCCTTGCTCTGAAAATTGAAGGGCTTGATAGTGTCGTCAAGCCATTGAAAAGAATGTAATTAAATAAAAGCTCACGCTGATCACGTGAGCTTTTTTGTTTTTGAGTTCGACACAATTTTACATGCATGATGTAGCTTGAAGAATGGCTCTTCTTACCTTGCTATAAAATACGCAATCGATAGCGTGTAAATAATGGTATACAGGGTGTTTTAAATATAAAACACAAAAAAAATTGCGTTTATTTTTAATTAGTGATTGAAACTAGAGTTTTTACTAGTTAAGTTACAGGGAACAAGAAGATTAGTGCTGATAGAAAGTGACGTGAGACAACGTACATTCAGCTCAAGGATAGAAAAAAGGAAGAAGTAAGCAATGTTCCAGACTGATGATGTAAGAATTAACAAAGTAAAAGAGTTATTACCCCCTGTTGCTGTTTTAGAAAAGTTTCCAGCGACAGAAGTTGCTTCTTCTACAACCTTTGAAAGCCGCAAAGCGATCCACAATATTTTAGAAGAGAGCGATGATCGCTTGCTTGTTATTGTCGGCCCATGTTCTATTCATGACACAGAAGCTGCTCTTGAGTACGGTAAACGTTTGAAAGTGTTGCGCGACGAACTTGGTGATAACCTTGAAATCGTAATGCGTGTTTACTTTGAAAAACCACGTACAACTGTTGGTTGGAAAGGTCTAATAAATGACCCGTACATGAACGATACGTTCAAGCTAAATGATGGCCTTCGTCTAGGACGTAAGCTACTGCTGGACCTAACTGACATGGGCATGCCAACGGCAAGCGAATTCCTAGACATGATCACGCCTCAATACGTTGCTGACCTAATCAGCTGGGGTGCAATCGGCGCACGTACTACAGAATCTCAAGTTCACCGCGAACTGGCTTCTGGCCTATCTTGCCCAGTTGGATTTAAGAATGGTACTGATGGCAACATCAAGATTGCAACAGATGCTATTCGCTCTGCTAGCGCTTCTCACCACTTCTTATCAGTAACTAAGTACGGTCACTCAGCTATCGTTGAAACAGCAGGTAACCCTGATTGTCATATCATCCTACGTGGTGGCAAAGAGCCAAATTACAGCGCAGAACACGTTGGTAAGATTAAAGAAGAGCTAGCAGCTTCTGGTCTTCCACAAAAAGTGATGATCGATTTCAGCCACGCAAACAGCTCTAAGCAGTTTAAGCGTCAAATGAACGTATCTGATGACGTAAGCGCACAAATTTCTGGTGGCGACAAAGCTATCTTTGGTGTGATGATTGAATCTCATCTTGTTGAAGGTCGCCAAGACCTGGTTGAGGGCAAAGCTGCAACGTACGGCCAATCTGTTACTGATGCGTGTATTGGTTGGGAAGACACTGAAACAGTACTTCGCCAGCTGGCAGACGCTGTTGAAGCTCGTCGTAACAAATAGACTAATTACAGTCAGCGATTAAGCTACTGAAAATTCAAAGCCCTTAGTTAGCAACAGCTAATAAGGGCTTTTTTGTGGATCTTAGTTGAAAACTGGAAGTGTCTGTATTCTTAAATGAGAAAAGACAGTAACTCGTCGACTTTAAGTGACAGTAAAGCTTTATCTTGTTTGGTTTCAACGTTAAGGCGTATTAATGGCTCGGTATTGGACTTTCTTAAGTTGAAGCGCCATGAGCCCATATTCATGCTGATTCCGTCTGTGTGATCGATCTCAACGGCATGATCTTGGTAGTGCGATAACACGCAAGCCATGACCTGCTCTGGGTCTGAGACTCTTCGATTGATCTCCCCGGAAGAGGGGAATCTATCTATACTAGTACTCGTTAATTGGTGAAGAGATTGTTGAGTTTTCGACATCAGCTCGATAACCAATAGCCAAGGAATCATGCCTGAATCGCAATATCCAAAATCACGAAAATAATGGTGTGCGCTCATTTCGCCCCCATAGACGGCATTCGTTTCACGCATCTTCTCTTTGATCAGTGCGTGTCCTGCTTTAATTCCAATCGCTTTTCCACCATGCGTTTTTACGATTTCAATTGTGTTCCAGGTCATGCGCATATCGTGCAATACAGTCGTGTTAGGCTGTTTGACCAAGAATGCTTCAGCAAGCAACCCTACAATGTAATAACCCTCGATGTAATTGCCTTGCTCATCAAAGAAAAAGCATCGGTCGAAGTCTCCATCCCAAGCAATTCCAAGGTTGGCAGAATGCTCTAAAACGGCATCTCGAGTGGCTGCTTGGTTCTCTCTAATCAAAGGGTTTGGAATACCATTTGGGAAGTTTCCATCAGGGTTATGATGAACTTTGATGAAGGTGATAGGGACACCGAGTTCGTTAAATTTATTATCTAAAGCATCAATGACATGTCCTGCAACACCGTTCCCAGCATTAACCACAATCTTCATCGGTGACAGCTTTGATGGGGTTATGTACGAGAGTAGGTGCTCGACGTACGGAGCAAGAATACTGTTCGATCTACTAGAGTTACTTGGTTGTGCATGAACGAACGGTAAATTGCAGTTCAGCTCTTGATTAAGTTCTTCAATGCGTCGTTTGATTTCATCTAAACCACTGTTTTTACTGATAGGGCTAGCGTCTACACCGACCATTTTCATGCCGTTGTAATTGATTGGGTTGTGGCTGGCTGTGATTTGTATTCCGCCAATCGCTTTTAGGTAACGAGTCGCAAAGTAGACCTCTTCAGTGCCAGTCATACCTAGATCAATGACGGTAATCCCTGACTCGATTAAGCCTTTGGTCATGGCTTCTTGTAATGACAGGGAGGTTTTGCGGTTATCACGACCAATCACTACCTGCGCCAAACCATCGAGTGAGGTTTCAGGCTTAGCGGATAGGACGTATTCGCCAAATGCCTTACCGAGCAGGTAGGCGAGTGGCTCATTGATTTGTTTACCAATGACGCCGCGGATATCGTTGTTCTTAAAGCAGTTTAGGTCTAATGTTGGTTTCATCGATTTGTCGCTGCTTTATTTCGTTTGGTTGTGCTTTGATGAGTGGACTTGTTGCTTGCGCACGTCTCGCCTATAACTGTCTTGATATCGAATGATGTCGCCTTCACTTAAATGACTGCCTGTTTGTACTTCAATCATCTCGAGTGGGAGATCCCCTGGGTTCTCTAGGCTGTGAATATGACCTAAAGGGATGTAAGTGGATTGATCTTCTTCAACCAGATAGGTTTTCTCATTGTTGGTCACTTTCGCAGTACCCGCCACGACTACCCAATGTTCCGCTCTATGGTGGTGCATTTGTAACGACAACTTGTGACCGGGTTTAACGGTGATACGTTTAACTTTGTCGCGCTTGCCTAGGTCGATAACATCGTATTTACCCCAAGGTCTAAACACCTCACGATGATGCACATGTTCTGTGCGACCCGCTTGATTTAGTTGACTGACAATCGATTTAACACCCTGAACCTTGTCTTTATTTGCAACCAATATAGCGTCTTTGGTTTCGACAATAATCAGGTTGTCGACACCTACCGTCGCAACCAGCTTATTTTCAGCATGGATGTAGTTGTGTTGAGAGTCGACGGTTAACACATCACCTTCAATGACGTTATTGTGCTGATCTTTTTCGCTTACATCCCAGATCGCGGACCATGAGCCAATATCGTTCCAGCCGACATCCATCGGGATCACCGCGGCGTGCGAGGTCTTTTCCATCACGGCGTAATCGATTGAATCACTTGGACTGCTTTTGAATGCTTCAGCGTCTATACGGATAAAGTCGAGGTCGGTATTTTGCGTTGCAAGAGCGAGTTTACAAGCCGCTACTATCTCAGGGTGGTGTTCGGCGAGTTCTTCAACATAGCGTGATGCCTTAAACATGAACATGCCACTGTTCCATAAGTATTGTCCTGAGCGGATGTACTCTTCTGCTGTTGCTGTGTCTGGCTTTTCTACAAAGCATTCTATGGCGAAGGCGTGATTGATTGGCTGCTCTGTTCCATTAGTATCAGTTTGAGCACTGGAGGAAAGAGGCTCTCCCTGCTTGATATAGCCATAGCCAGTCTCTGGGGAGCTAGGTGTTATACCGAATGTCACCAGCTTGCCTTGTTTTGCATAATCAACACCACGACTAATCGCTTGTTGGAATTCAGAGGTTTTCGCGATGTGATGATCAGCAGCCAGCACTAACAAGATAGGGTCGGATGCGCTTTGTTCATTAAGCGGTGGTTTACTTAAAGCCTTTAGGGCGGCAAGCGCAATGGCTGGGGCTGTATTTCTACCGACTGGCTCTAGCAGAATACCACTATGTTGAATGTTAGCTGATCGAGCTTGTTCAGCGGCAATAAAGCGATGCTCTTCATTACAGATAATGAATGGGGCATCGCATTTACTATCCATCAAGTGCTCTTCAAGGCCTTGCAGGCGTTGAAGTGTGTGCTGAAGCATTGACTGGTCGCCGGCAATATTGAGAAATTGCTTAGGGTAAAGCTCGCGAGACAGTGGCCAGAGACGACTTCCGGAGCCGCCGGCTAGAATGACAGGTAAAATCATAGCGTGGTAATTAGGTGCATTAGAATACTGCCATCATATTACCACGCTTCACGCTTATTACTTATCGATAACCAAGAAGGATATGACTATCGATGACCTTCCGTAGGGGAGTTCAACATGTCTTTGGGATCGCTAATATTCTGATTATCACCTAGGCTTTGAACGCTGTTATGATCTTGAACATTAGAAAAGTCTTGAGGGTCAATCTTGAGTGTCTGTGTTGGGAACGCGATGTCTGCATTGTGTTTATGAATAATCGCCAGAACCTGTAACAGAACGTCTTGCTTCACTTTGTGGTACCTGATCCAGTTGACTGTTTTTGTGAAGGTATAGATAAAGAAGTTGAGCGTTGATGGCCCAAATTTGTCAAAGTTAACGATCAACGTCTGTTTGGCATCAATATCTGGGTGGGTCTCGAGCATGGTTCTTACATCATCAACAATGAGCGCCAATTTGTCTGCATCTTGATAACGAAGACCAAAGGTTTCATTGATTCTACGATTCAACATTCTCGATGGATTCTCTACCACAATACTACTGAACACCGAATTTGGCACGTACAAAGGACGCTTATCAAAAGTGCGGATGATCGTCATGCGCCAACCAATGCGTTCGACAGTGCCTTCGATTTGACGATCGGGAGAACGTATCCAATCACCGACTTTAAAAGGGCGGTCGAAGTAAATCATCATGCCACCGAAGAAATTCGACAGTAAGTCCTTAGCCGCTAAACCGACGATCAAGCCACCAACACCACCAAAGGTGAGTAAGCCTGATAGGCTGAGTCCAAACGCTTGCATGATTGTCAGGCCGCCCATGACCATAAAGAACAGACGAGCTACTTTTGCAATCGCCTGTACAGTTGTCTCATCCCTGTTTTTTTGCTCTAAGACGTATGCTTCAGCATTGGTGATCATTCGTAAGGTGAACCAAACGAAGGTACATATGATCAATATGTGCTTGAGAGTTTTTAACCAGTTGATTTCATTGCCAAACTGATCTTGAAGAATCAACCCGATAGATACGGTCGCTGGCCAACACCAAAGTAACGTACTGACAGGGGTTTTCAGTGCCTCTAGTAGTAGGTCATCCCAGTGAAAGTGGGTTCTCTGTACCAGAACTTCCAAGCGATTATGGATAATTCGCCAAGCTACCCAAGCGAGAAAACTCGCAATAGTGATGCATAGGACGCTGTTTGCCCAATCACTATGGCTCTGGTTGATGTAGGTTTGTACTTGGGTTATGAATTCATTCATTGTGTGTGCTGCCGCAGAAATTATGAATTGGAAATTAGCAGAAACTCGAGTTGTTCTCTACCTTTATAAATCAAGCGATTATGACAATAGTATAACCTTATTCTTGCAGAACTAACTTTTTTTGAGATAGAAACTAATGTAGGTTTGGCTATCCCGTGTAATTAAAATTTCTAAACAGGATTTCAAATGAGCGACAAACAATATGCAGTTATCGGTTTAGGGCGATTTGGTCTGTCTGTTTGCAAAGAGCTACAAAGTTCAGGGGCACAGGTACTGGCCGTCGATATTGATGAAGAGCGAGTGAAAGAAGCAGCGGCTTTTGTTTCACAAGCGATTGTTGCGAACTGCACGAGCGAAGAGACGGTGAAAGAGTTAAGACTCGATGATTACGATATGGTGATGGTGTCGATAGGCTCTGACGTTAACTCAAGCATTCTAACGACTTTGGTGGTGAAAGAATCTGGAGCAAAAGCAGTCTGGGTTAAGGCGAACGATAAGTTTCACGGCAAGATTCTCTCTAAGATTGGTGCTGACCATATCATCATGCCTGAACGAGATATGGGCATTCGTGTTGCGCGTAAAATGTTGGATAGACGCGTTCTCGAATTTATCGACCTTGGCAGTGGCTTAGCGATGACGGAGATTGTTATTGGTTCTAAACTGTTGGGTAAGAAACTTGGCGATCTTAAGCTGTGTAAAGAAAATGGTGTTGAGGTACTTGGCTTCAAGCGAGGGCCGAACCTCACTAAAGCACCAGAATTGGATGTGAGTTTAGAAATTGGGGATGTGGTGATCATCGCTGGGCCGAAAGAGACCTTATCTAGAAAGCTACGCAATTGGTAATTGGCAATAAGGTAACAGTATGAATTCGTTAAAACGAAAAGGTACTTTCTACACGCTTAAGAGTGATAAAAAGCCACGTAAAGGCTCTGAACCTAAGATTATCCTTACGAGCTTCTTAGGCGTACTTATCCCCTCTGCAATATTGTTGACGATGCCTGTATTCTCTGTGACAGGCCTAAGTTTTACGGATGCACTGTTTACAGCAACCTCGGCGATCAGTGTGACAGGATTAGGTGTTGTCGATACCGGTGAGCATTTCACCTTGGCGGGCAAAATCTTACTGATGTTCTTGATGCAAGTCGGCGGGTTAGGGCAGATGACTCTATCTGCGGTACTGCTTTACATGTTCGGTGTTAGGTTAAGCCTTAAACAACAAGCACTCGCGAAAGAAGCGCTTGGTCAAGATCGTAAGATTAACCTTCGTAAATTAGTTAAGAAGATCATCATCTTTGCATTAGTGGCTGAATTTATCGGTTTTGTATTGCTCTGCTTCCGCTGGGTACCTGAGATGGGATGGTCAACGGGCAGTTTTTATGCACTATTTCATGCGATATCTGCATTCAATAACGCAGGTTTTGCACTGTTTTCAGACAGTATGATGAGTTTTGTTGATGATCCGCTGGTGATCTTCACCTTAGCTGGCTTGTTTATTTTCGGTGGGCTAGGCTTCACAGTCGTCGGCGACCTATCGAGTAACTGGCGTAAAGGTTTTCGACATCTTCATTTACACACCAAGATTATGCTAACCGCCACTCCGACTCTATTGTTGGTAGGTACGGTATTGTTCTGGCTGCTAGAAAGAAATAACTCAGCAACCATGGAAGGGTTATCGACTCAAGGACAGTGGCTAGCCGCATTTTTTCAGTCGGCAAGTGCTCGTACTGCTGGCTTTAATAGTGTGGATTTGTCTCAGTACACACAGCCTGCGTTGCTGGTAATGATTGTACTGATGTTGATTGGTGCAGGTTCTACCTCAACAGGTGGTGGTATTAAGGTTTCGACCTTTGCAGTAGCCTTTGTCGCAACGTGGACCTTCCTCCGTCAGAAAAAGCACGTGGTGATGTTTAAGCGCACTGTGACTTGGCAAGCGGTAACAAAGTCATTGGCCATTATTGTGGTAAGTGGGGCGTTATTAACCACCGCGATGTTTTTGTTAATGCTTACTGAAAAGGCAGCGTTTGATCGAGTCATGTTTGAGGTAATTTCTGCCTTTGCAACGGTTGGTTTAACAGCTGGCTTAACCGCAAACCTGACTGAGCCAGGTAAATACATCATGATTGTGGTTATGGTGATTGGACGTATCGGCCCCCTGACCTTGGCTTATATGCTAGCTCGTCCAGAACCTTCCTTGTTGAAATACCCTGAAGACACGGTGTTAACGGGTTAATTAGGTCCACGGGCTGATAAATAAAGCTCTGTAAATAAAAACAAAGCTAGCGATATGCTGGCTTTGTTGTCATAGGCTGATCGTTAATTGCTGAATGCCTATCCCTCAAACATCTCAACGTATTCCTCATAGCCTTCTTCTGCTAATTTATCCGCAGGGATAAAGCGCATTGCGGCTGAGTTCATGCAGTAACGTAACCCTGTTGGTTTTGGACCATCTTTGAATACATGCCCTAGGTGGGAATCGCCAAACTTACTTCGAACCTCTGTTCTTGGGTAAAGCAGCTTGTAGTCAGTAGTTGTAACGACATAAGCTTCGCTGATTGGTTGGGTGAAGCTCGGCCAACCCGTACCTGATTTGTATTTGTCTTTTGATGAGAACAAAGGCTCACCGGTAACGATATCAACGTAAATACCTTCTTGCTTGTTATCCCAGTATTTGTTGTCAAATGGGCGCTCAGTAGCGTCTTCTTGCGTTACATCGTATTGAAGTGCTGTAAGCTTCGCTTTGATCTCTGCATCAGACGGTTTTACGTATGTTTTAGCATTCGCTGTCGCATTCTTACTGTCGATGATCTGACGTAGTGTTTTAGGGTTGTCCTTTCTATCATCACCGAAGATTTTATCTAAATACTGATCACGACCTGAAGCGTAACGATAGTAGTTATAACGAACCTTACTCTTCTTGTAATAATCTTGGTGGTAATCTTCTGCTGGCCAGAACTTCTCAAATTTTATCAGTTCTGTTTTTAGTGGTGCACCAAAGATATTAGCTTTGTCGATCTCCATCATGAAGTTCTGAGCAACATCTTTTTGTGCTTGGTTATGATAGAAAATAGCCGGTCGATAATGACGGCCTCGGTCTACAAAAGAGCCTTTGTCATCGGTTGGATCGATGTGTCTGAAGAATTGGTCAAGAACCTGTTCATAGCTAACAACATCAGGGTTGTAAGTCACGTTTATCACTTCGATGTGACCCGACTTGCCTGAGGATACTTGTTTGTAGGTTGGGTTTTCTAGTTCACCGCCAGAATACCCAGAGATAACGTCGGTGACGCCTGTCAGCTTTTCTAGGTCGGATTCTGTACACCAAAAACAACCACCAGCCAGTGTCGCGATTTCACTATTACCTGAATTAGCTGTTTTATCCATTGTATTGGCAGTGCCAGTCTGGCTTACAAACAGCGAAATCAGTGGTAGCGCAACCACGAGTGATACCAATATTTTAGATAATTTATTCATAGATACCTCATCTTGACGTTCTTCTCATTCGATTTTGAATGTACGAATAGAGACAGGTTTTAGATGGAAAAAATTGCATCATTCACAAAAAAATATGTCGCCGAGAAAATCTTGCTCATAAATGCCGCCAGTAGTAGGGTGTCAGTATTGATATCCAATAATAGACAGCGATGGCGGTTATCGTACATCTAAGGAACAACATGCAAGCAGAAGTTAAATGGGTCGAAGGCTTTAAATTCCTAGGTCAATCTCAATCTGGCCACTCTGTAGTAATGGATGGCAGTGGTGGTGCAACCGCGCCAAGCCCAATGGAAATGGTCCTTATGGCCGCTGGTGGTTGTAGCTCTGTTGATGTCGTCGATGGTTTGAAATCTGCAGGCCAGAACATCACAGGCTGTAATGCAAAACTTGAAACCAAACGTCGTGAAACAGCGCCGAAAATCTTTACTGTGATTAATATTCACTTTGAAGTGTCTGGTGACAACCTTGATCCTGAGCTGGTCGCTAAGGTGTGTGCGGATTCATTAGAAAAGTACTGTTCTGTATGTCTAATGTTGGGTGCTGGCGTAGAGATGACTCATAGTTGGGAAATCGTTTAGTTTTCGGTTTGTACAGCCTAGCTTGGGGCCGGTACTTTTCGGCTTACGGCTTATTAGTAAAGACAGATACAGAAAAGGGCGGAGCACTTTGAGTGCTCC